>CAMAYR010000030.1 GCA_945862355.1 Devosia equisanguinis
GAAGGGCGAACCGCGCACCTTCGCGTGCTGGGGGCCGTGGAGCTTGTCGAGGCTGACCTCGAGAACCCGGCAAGTCTGCGGGCCGCGATGGATAGTCAGGACGCCATAGTGCACACCGCGGCGGTCTATCAGCTCTATGCTCCTGGCCAGGAGGCCGCGATCGTGAGGGCCAGCGTCGAGGGCATCGACACAGCCTTGCGAGCGGCACGCGATGCAGGGGTAAAGCGCGTTGTCGTGACGTCATCGACCGTTACGCTCCCGATGACAGTACCCGGCGCCAGACCTTCCAACGAGAGCCATTGGGCCTCGGATTTGCGGGTGCCATACGTGCGCGCCAAGACACAAGGGGAGCAGCACGCCTGGGCCTTGGCCGGAGAACTCGGGCTCGACCTCGCAACCGTGCTGCCCGGCGCTTTCGGGGGGCCGGGCTTCCAGCGGAATACGCCGACCATCGACTTCATAGAGGCCATCGTGAAGGGTGCCCTGCAGCTTGGCGCGCCACCGATCAACTATCCGTATGTGGACGTCCGCGATGTCGCCCGTGCCCATCGGCTGGTCCTCGAGAAGGGCGCCACCGGCCGGTTCCTCGCCGTCAACGACCACCAGCCTACCGTGACCGAAATCGCCCAGACGATGCATTCGATCGATCGCTCGATCCCGCGGCCACTGATGACGCTGCCGGGCTTCCTGATGCCGGCGATGCCGCTGCTCGAAGGGCTGACGAGCCTGATGAACGGGTCACCACGCACTCTCACGCCGGAGTTGGCGGGCATGTTACGCGGACGGATCTGGAACGTCAGCAACGAGAAGAGCCGTCGCGAGCTCGGCTGGTCGCCGGAGGTGAGCGTGAAGCAGAGCCTGGCGGATACGATTGCGGCGATCCGCGCACGGGATAGGCGTGGTGTCGCGGGCTAAGGTCGCGCGCGAAGTGGAAGCTTTCAGGGGGATCTCCGCCGTGGCAATGACGTTTCGGGTCGAGCTCGTGTGGCAGGGCGAGGAGGGCGAGACGGACCAAGCGGTCGCGTCCTCGATTTACCTCACCAAGGACGGCCGCGTGGTGCTGCAGGGCAAGCACGTCACCCCGGAGGAGCGCGCCGCACTCGATCTGCCGCAAGAGGCCGCCCTGGTAAGCGTCGACCGCGCGCTCATCCAGGCGATCAAAGAGATGCTTTAGGCAGGATTTACCGATCAAGCAGCGATCCATCGCGGGTTTGCCTTGACAGGGCTGCGGCCTGAAGGCATTTGTCCATCAGAAATTTCCGTGCGATGGCCCGCGCTGTCCGAGGAATAAGACTTGGAATAAGACGAGGAAAACGAAATGGCCAAGCCCGTCACCCAGAAGATAAAGCTGCTCTCGACCGCCGGCACCGGCTTCTTCTATGTCACGAAGAAGAACCCCCGCACGTCGACGGAGAAGATCTCGTTCAAGAAGTACGACCCGGTCGCGCGCAAGCACGTCGAGTTCAAAGAGACGAAGATCAAGTAGCTGATCTAGATCGTTTACAGGCCGGAACCTGGAACCCCTGGCGCATCGCGCCGGGGTTTTTCGCGTGCCGCCTCCGCACACGAAGGTGGACGCAGACGTAAGCTGGCGGAACCTCGAAATCAACTTGAGCAGTGCTGCCTTAAGCGCGAAGCGCTAAGCCATCAACCTCGGTCAGGGGCCGCAGCATGGCCCGGTAGCGGGGTAAGACCCGAGCCCGCCCCGTCCCCTGACCTGGTGACCAGACAGCCGCCAAAGAGGGCGTTGGCAACCACCTGGTGTGCGATCGGCTGCATTTGGCTACCGGGGAGGCCATCACCAGTCGCCAAGCCGATCATGTGCCCGTGTCTCAGGAGATGCGGCGGACCTGATTCACGAGAGCACCTCTGCAACTTCCTGCCGCAGCGTTGCCAATGAAGACCATGAAGGCCCTCTGGAGCCGCAACAGAAAGCAATTCCGTTCGTAGGCGTCCCCAGCGACTCCAGACTGACATATGCAGCCACGCTGTTATAACTGGAAAACATCCTGTCAAGTTAAAAGAATGTAAATGCAAACTAAGGCGCTTCTATGTCGCAGTCGTGCCCGTGAGTAGACGGAAGCGACTTCTGCGAACATCGTTAATTTCGCGGGACGCAGCCTCGCCGGGAGGCAGAAAGCGCCCGTTGGCATGCACACTGCCGCGTTGCCCTCGAGCAGCCCGTGCAATAGGGTGAACGATGGCTTGACGCCCGACGAGAGGCCAGATGCCCCGACCTTCAGACAACCTCGGCTTTCCCGCGCACGATCACAACCATCGGTCGTGCGAGGCGGACTTGCTCGAGCGGGCGATGGGCCTGTTCGAGGCCAAGGGCATGAAGCTGACCGATCTCCGCCGGCGTGTGCTCACTGAGATCGCAGCGTCTCATCAGGCGCTCGGTGCCTACGAGATCCTCGACCGGCTCTCGACCAAAGGGCCGCGCCTGGCACCAATTTCGGTCTATCGCGCAATCGACGCACTTCATGCTGCAGGGCTGGTGCACCGGCTCGAGAGCCGCAATGCGTTCTTCGCCTGCCACAGCCATCACGAGCCCGATCGGGACCAGGTCTTTCTGGCCTGTGAGAAATGCGGCCGGGTTGCCGAGATCCAGGGCGAACAGGTTTTCGCCGCGCTCAACGCGCTCGTCGCCAAGGCACATTTCCAGCTGCGCCGCTCCGTGACCGAGATGACAGGGACCTGCGCGGCCTGCCAGAGCCGGACCTGACGATGGCAGTGGGAAGTACTGGGGGAGAGCGCGATGCTGGCGCCCGCCGTGGGGATGGGAGCGAAGACGCGCACGTGCATGGCGGCCAGGACGATGGGCATGGGCATGAGCATGGGCACACCCATTCCCAACCGCCGCAGTCGCTCGGTCCACCCGACCCATCCGCGCTGATCAGTGCGCGCGGCCTGACCGTCGTGCGCGAGGGCCGGACGATCCTCGAGGACATCGACCTCGATATCGCGCTCGGGGAGATCGTCACGGTGATCGGGCCGAACGGTGCGGGCAAGAGCACGCTGGTGCGGGCCTTGCTCGGGCTGATCGGCACGACACGCGGCACCGTGATGCGGCGGCCGGGGCTGGTGATCGGCTATGCGCCGCAGCGCTTCGACGTCGACCGCGCGATGCCGATGACGGTGGAGCGCTTCCTCCGGCTCGGCGCACCGGCGGAGGAAGCTCGCATTACAGCAGCCCTGGCAGAAGTCGGGGCGGGAAGGGTGGTGGGACAGCAGATTTCGAGCCTGTCGGGCGGCGAGATGCAGCGCGTCGTGCTGGCGCGAGCGCTGCTGCGCAATCCGCAACTCCTGGTGCTCGACGAGCCGGTGCGCGGCGTCGACTATGCAGGGGAAGCCGAACTCTACGAGTTGATCGGCCGGCTGCGCGACACCCACAGACTCGGCGTGCTCCTGGTCAGCCACGACCTTCACGTGGTCATGGCCAAAAGTGATCGCGTCGTATGCATCAACCGGCATGTGTGCTGCTCGGGCGTGCCGCAAACGGTGGCCCGCGACCCTGAGTACGTTCGTCTGTTCGGCGAGGAGGCAGCGCGCGCGTTCGCGGTCTATCATCACGAGCACGATCACAGACACGATCTGGCCGGGCGCCCCGCCCCGGCGCGCAAGGGCGAGTAAGCAGGCATGGAGCCTTTTCTTCTGCGGGCGCTTGCCGCCGGCGTCGGTCTCGCGGTGATCGCCGCCCCGCTCGGATGCTTCCTCGTCTGGAGCCGGATGGCGTTCTTCGGCGAGACCGTGGCGCAGGCGAGCCTGATCGGGGTGGCGCTCGCCCTGGCCTTCGACATCGACGTCACCGCGACCGTCCTGGTCGCGTGCGTGGCGATGGCGCTGCTGCTGGTGGCGCTTTCCAGACAGAGCCTGGTGCCCGTCGACTCGCTCCTCAGCCTGCTCGCGCACTCCTCGCTCGCAATCGGCGTGCTGGCGACCGCGCTCGCCAAGGGGCGCTCGATCGATCTGATGGGCTTCCTGTTCGGCGACATCCTGTCCGTGACTACAGGCGATCTCGCCTGGCTAGGGATGTGCGGGCTGGTGGTGATCGCGGTGCTGTGGCGGCTGTGGCAACCACTGTTGTCGATCGCCGTCCATGACGAGCTCGCCGCAGCCGAAGGTATAAACCGTGACCGCGCCAGGATCGTGTTCGTGGTGTTGCTCGCCGTCGTGATCGCGATGGCGATGAAAATCGTCGGCGTACTGCTGACGGTCGCCTTCCTCATCATACCAGCCGCCGCCGCCCGTCCGCTGTCGAAGACCCCGGAGGCCATGGCGAGCCTTGCGGCGCTGCTCGGTGCACTCGGCGTCGCGGGCGGCCTCGGCCTGTCGATGTTGGCCGATACACCGGGAGGCCCTTCGATCGTCGCCGTACTGGCGCTGATCGCGGCGATGACGATGGCAGGCGCGGTGCGGCGGGGGTGATCTGCAGATGCGGCTGGAATTGCACGACAGTGCGCCTGTGAATAGCGGGTAAGCCCCAAGACTTTTCGAGTGCCGGCGCGTGCGCAGGCGGCGCAGATCGGCGAGGATATGCTGCTGATTCGAAATTCCTCGCCGCTGCAACCTCGTTTCTCGTATCCAGTGGTCGACCGTCGAGGCCATGCCATGAACTCCCCCGTCCGCAATCTCACGCCCGCCACTGCCGTCACCCCACCGGCCGCCGCAGCCCAAGCCGCCGCGCCCGCGCTGCCTGGATTCGTGCATCTGAAGGTGCATTCGGCCTACTCCCTGCTCGAGGGCGCCCTGCCGATCGGCAAGATCGCCAAGCTCACCGAGAAGCACGGTTTCCCCGCCGTCGCGCTGACCGACACCAACAACATGTTCGGCGTGCTGGAGGCATCCAATAAGCTCGCCGATACGGGTATCCAGCCGATCGCCGCTGTCTCCCTCGCCTTCGACTTCCAGGAAAAGAAGCCCGAACGCCGCACGGCGGGAGGTCTGCCCGTGCGCGCGCTGCCGCACAAGGACGGCCTGATCGCCCTCTATGCGATGAACGACAGGGGCTACTCCAACCTGATGGAGCTCGTATCGAAGGCGCATCTGGAAGCGCCCGATGTCGAAGGTCCCCACGTCAGGCTCGCGGACCTCGAGACGCATTCCGAGGGGATCATCGCGCTGACCGGGGGACCCGACGGCCCGATCGACCGCGTTCTCCGCGAGAACCAGGACACGGTCGCCGAGGCCCGCCTCGCCACGCTCGCCCGGCTGCTCGGCGACAGGCTCTATGTCGAGGTCCAGCGGCATGGCACGAAGGAAGAGGCTGCCGTCGAGCCGAGGCTCGTCGATCTCGCCTACAAGCTCGGCCTGCCGCTCGCCGCAACCAACGAGGCCTACTTCGCCGCGCCCGACGACTACGAGGCGCACGACGCGCTCATCTGCATCGCGGAAGGCAAGTACATCGTCGAGGACGACAGGCGGCGGCTGACGCGGGAGCACTACTTCAAATCGGCAGCGGAGATGGCGGAGCTGTTCACCGATCTTCCAGAGGCTCTCGCCAACACCGTCGAGATCGCACGCCGCTGCGCTTATCGCGTGAAGGGCAAGAAGCCCATTCTGCCAGCGTTCGTGGCGACGGAGCCGGGCACCAGTCAGGAGGACCGGCAGGTCGCCGAGCACGTCGAGCTGAAGCGACAGGCCGAGGAAGGGCTCGACGAGCGCCTCGCTGCCAACCCGCTCGCCGCCGGCTTCACGCGCGAGGACTACGACAAGCGGCTGGCCTACGAAATCGACATCATCGCGCGGATGAAGTTTCCCGGCTACTTCCTGATCGTCGCCGACTTCATCAAATGGTCGAAGGCGAACGGCGTGCCCGTCGGCCCAGGTCGCGGCTCGGGCGCGGGCTCGCTCGTCGCCTGGGCGCTGACGATCACCGATCTTGATCCGCTGCGGTTCGGCCTGCTGTTCGAGCGCTTCCTCAATCCGGAACGCGTTTCGATGCCGGACTTCGACATCGACTTCTGCCAGGACAAGCGTGGCGAGACGATCCGCTACGTGCAGGAGAAGTACGGGCGGGACAAGGTCGCGCAGATCATCACGCACGGCAAGCTGCAGGCCCGCGCGGTGCTTCGCGACGTCGGCCGCGTGCTGCAGATGCCGTTCGGCCAGGTGAGCAAGCTTTGCGGCCTCGTGCCGAACAATCCAGCAAACCCTGTGACGCTCGATGAAGCGATCGAGGGCGAGCCGAAGCTGCAGGAAGAGCGCGACAGCGACCCGATGGTGGCGCGGCTGCTCGAGATCTCGCTGAAGCTCGAGGGGCTCTACCGTCACGCGTCGACGCACGCCGCCGGCATGGTGATCGGCGACAGGCCGCTTGCACAGCTCGTGCCGCTCTACCGCGATCCGAAGTCGGATATGCCGGTGACGCAGTTCAACTGGAAATACGTCGAGGCAGCGGGCCTGGTAAAGTTCGACTTCCTCGGCCTCAAGACGCTGACCGTGCTGCAGAAGGCGATCGATCTCATCAAGCATGGCCGCGGCATCGACGTCGATCTCGCCCGCGTGTCGATCGACAACGACTACCCCGAGGCCAACAAGGCCTACGAGTTGCTGGCCAAGGCCGACACTGTCGGTGTGTTCCAGCTGGAATCGACGGGCATGCGCGACAGCTTGAAGAAGCTGCGCCCTGACCGCTTCGAGGACATCATCGCGATGGTGGCCCTCTATCGCCCCGGCCCGATGGACAACATTCCGACCTACATCAACCGCAAGCACGGCGAGGAGCCCGTCGACTGCCTGCATCCCCTGCTCGAAGGCATTCTCAAGGAAACCTACGGCGTCATCATCTACCAGGAGCAGGTGATGCAGATCGCGCAGGTGATGGCGGGCTACAGCCTCGGTCAAGCCGACCTTCTGCGCCGCGCGATGGGCAAGAAAGACAAGAACGAGATGGCGAAACAGCAG
The DNA here is from genome assembly GCA_945862355.1 of Devosia equisanguinis. GTDB lineage: Bacteria > Pseudomonadota > Alphaproteobacteria > Rhizobiales > Hyphomicrobiaceae > CAMDPA01. The sequence continues at coordinate 6,907 of CAMAYR010000030.1, forward strand.
GCGCTGTTCGTCGAGGGCGCGCTGAAGAACGGCGTGAAGAAGGAAGACGCGGTCTACATCTTCGAGCTCGTGGACAAGTTCGCCGGCTACGGCTTCAACAAATCGCACGCGGCCGCCTACGCGCTCGTCAGCTACCACACGGCGTATCTCAAGGCGAACTTCCGCGAAGAGTTCCTGGCAGCGTCGATGACGCTCGAGCTCGCCAACACCGACAAGCTCGCGGGCTTTTCGGCTGAAGCGCGCAAGTCGGGCATAACCGTGCTGCAGCCGTGCATCAACACGTCGTTCGTGGAGTTCGGCGCCGAGCCAGGATCACCGGAAAAACCTGGCGCCATCGTCTATGCACTCGCCGCGCTCAAGAACATCGGCGCAGCGGCGATGGAGAACATCGTCGCCGAGCGCGCGGCCAAGGGCCCTTTCAAGGATCTCGCCGACTTCGCCGGCCGCGTCGACCCCAAGGTGCTCAACAAGCGCGCGCTCGAGATGCTGTCGTCGGCGGGCGTGTTCGACAAGCTGGAGCCCAATCGCGCACTCGTCCATGCCAACGCCGACGTCATCCTGAGCGAGGCGGGCAAGCGCGGCGAGGACGAGGCGAAGGGCCAGTTCGACATGCTGAGCGCGATGTCGTCGGACACCCAGAAATCGAATGTCGTCTTGAAGCTCAGGCCGGCGCGGATGTGGACGCCGATGGAACGTCTCGACATGGAGTTCAGCGCGATCGGCTATTTTCTCTCCGGCCATCCGCTCGACGAGTACGAGAGTGCGCTCGCCTCGATGGGCGTCAAGCGCTGCGCAGAATTCGCCGCAGAGGTGACCGGCTCGGGTAGCGCAAGGGTTGCCGCCATCGTCGTCGCAGCACGCGAGCGGCGCTCGGCGAAGGGCAACAAATTCGCGTTCGGCATGTTCTCCGACGCCTCGGGCCAGTTCGAGGCGATCATCTTCGGCGACACGCTGGCGGCGAGCCGCGACCTGCTCGAGGCTGGCACGCCGGTGATGCTGGCGCTGGCGGCAGACAGGGTAGATCCGGAAACCCTGAAGCTGCGGGTGGAATCGGTCCAGGCGCTCGACGCCGTGGTCGGCAATGTCGACAGCCAGCTTCGCGTCACCTTTGAGCCCGGACAGCTCTCGGTCCAGCGGCTGGGGGCCGCTTTCGCTGAGTTCCGTTCGCACCTGAAGCCGGGCCGAGGCGAGATCCGCCTCGTCGTGGCTTTGCCGGACGAAGCCCGCGAGGTGGAGCTCGCTTTGCCCGGCCGCTACGACGTCTCGCCGGCCAGCCGCGGGCTGCTGTCCACAGTGCCCGGCGTGCTGGCGGTGATGGAGGGCTGAGGTGGAACTCGAGCCGGGGCACCCGCGCCGGGGCTGCGGTGCTGGACAATTCGTGCTATGAAATACGAGGCTGAAGCTCGCAAAGGTCCTGTAATCATGGCGGATACAGCGCGCACCATCGAGATCGTCTCTGCCGAGGACTACCTCGCCCGCGAGCGCGCGAGCGCGCATCGGCACGAGTATGTCGACGGCGCGATCTATGCCATGGCTGGTGGATCGCGGCGACACAATCTGATCGCGGTAAACTTGATTGCAGCGCTGACTGCACATCTACCTGACCGGTGTGCAGCCCACATGGCGGACACGAAACTTCGCATTCGGATCGAGAGGGCCGAGCTTTTCTACTATCCCGATGTGATGGTGAGCTGCGTGGCCTCCGATCAGACTTTGGACTGGCTCGACGCACCTCTCGTCGTGGCAGAGGTGGTGTCGCCCTCGACTGAACGCGTGGATCGCGGCGAGAAGCTCAATGCCTATCTGCAGATCGCCAATCTGCAGGAGTACATCCTGATCGAGCAGTCGTTGCCGCACGTCGAGGTTTTCCGCCGTGCCAATGAATGGCAACGCGAGGTTCTGGCCTCCGGCGACACCCTACAGCTCCCGAGCATCGACTTCGCGATCGGGGTCGACGCGCTCTACCGCCGCGTGGAATTCGACACTTTGCCGCCAACGTCGTGATCGCGCATCGCCCCACCTTCCCCACCCGCACCGACGTGCTGTTCGCCTCGCGCGCCTGCCGCCGCGGTGCTGCGGCGTGGACCGCGCACGCACTACCAGCTCCTGCTGTGGGACACGCGGCGCGACCACTTCACGCCGGGACAGTGGATGAAGGGCATCGTCAAGCTCATGGACCTGTCCCCGCGCGGTGACAAGCTCATCTACTGGGCCGCGCAGTATCACTCGAGCGCGCGATGGCTGCATTTTCCGTCGTGGCGGCGTGCCACGCGCGATCGGTCCGGCCATTCTGCACGGCGCGCGCAGACTGATTGATCTCTCCGGCAATCGTTTCTAGCTGATCCGCGCGCCCACCGCCGCTATGCGGTGGTTAAAGGCCAAGGTGCTGCGGCCTTGACCCGACGTGCCTCCGTCATGGAATGTCGCCACCCCGACAATGAGTTGCGAGGAACCCCATGCGCTGGATTCGCTACACCGCCGCCGATCAGACCACGGCCGCCTACGGCATCCTCGAGGCCGACACGATCCGCGAGGTCCGCGGCACGCCTTTCGGCGAGACCGAGCGCACGGGCAAGACGCACCGGCTCGCCGATGTGAAGATCGAGCTCCCGGTCGTGCCGCCGACGTTCTACGCGGTCGGCTTCAACTATACCGAGCACATCAAGAAAATCGCCGCGCGCACAGGCGTGTCGCCCGACCTGCCGACACAGCCCGATGTCGGCTATCGCGCCAACAACGGGCTCATCGCGCAAGGCGAGCCGGTCATCATCCCCAGGGACGCCACCGATTCGGTGCAGTACGAGGGCGAGCTCGTCGTCGTCATCGGCAAGAAGGCGAAGCACTTGAGCGAGGCCGACGCGCTGTCGTGCGTGCTCGGCTACACCATCGGCAACGACGTGTCCGAGCGCTCGTGGCAGAAGTCGGACCGCACGCTGTGGCGCGCGAAGAACACCGATACGTTCAATCCGATGGGGCCCTGGATCGAAACCGACGTCCGGCTCGACGACCTCGAGACGCGCGTCAGTGTCAACGGGAAGGAGAGCATACGCTTTCCAACCAACGCGATGCTGTTCGGCGTGGAGCGCTACATCGCCACCATTACGCGCTACATCACGCTATATCCAGGCGACGTAATCTGGATGGGCACTGACGGTGCCTCGCCGAACCTCAAAGCCGGCGACGTGGTCGACATCGAGATCACCGGCATTGGCACTCTCTCAAATCCGTTCCTCGCCGAGAAGTAAGACAGGCGCAGCCGCGCTACCCTATTCCCACTTCTCGAAACCCTTGTTGAGTTGGGGGCCGGGCGGGGCATTCTTCACGTAGGTGAAGATGCCCTTTTCCCTGATATCGCGCGCCGCCCGCAGCATCTCGCCGTAGGCGGCGCGCGCCAGACCACCGCCGACACTGATGCGCTTGGCGCCCGCTTTCTCCAGCTCATCGAACGTCAGGTCCGGGTTGGCGCTTCCCATCAGCACGTTGACGGGCCGCTTCACGGCGGACGTAACCGCGCGGATCTCGTCCAGCGTTGCAAGCCCCGGCGCGTAGAGCACGTCCGCGCCCGCCGCCTCGAATGCCTGCAGGCGCCGGATCGTATCGGCGAGATCCTTGCGGCCGTTGAAGAAGTTCTCCGCACGCGCGGTTATCAGCATCGGGACCGGATGCGCACGATTGGCCTCGACGCCTGCCCGGACACGCTCCACCGCCAGGTCGAAATCGTAGATCGGCTTATCCGGATCACCACTCGAATCCTCGATCGAGGCGCCTGCCAGCCCCGTCCCGGCGGCAAGTCGAATGGTGTGGGCAACGCCGGCGGGATCGTGCGCGAAGCAATTCTCCAAATCCGCATTGACGGGCAGGGAGGTCGCCTGGACGATGCGCGCGCAGTGATCGAGCACCTCATCGCGGGCGATTGCGCCGTCCGGCTTACCCAAGCTCCAGGCCATGCCCGCGCTCGTCGTGGCGAGTGCCTCGAAGCCCATGTCGGCCAGCAGCCTCGCCGAGCCGATGTCCCACGGATTAGGGATCACGAAGGCACCGGAGCGCTCATGCAGGGCGCGGAAGCGGGCATTGGTATCGGTGGTGCTCATGGCGGGGCCCCTTGCGGTCTGGCAATGCTGGTATCTATTTATGGCATAGGCAGGGTTCAGGCGATGCAGAATCGACGGGTACTCTCGACAGACGATGTGCTCGGCAGAGAATATGCTCGACAGACAAGGAATGCAGCGATGACGCTCGGGACAGAGACGCGCGGGGCAATCGCGTTCGATAATTCCTACGCGCGCCTGCCGGACAGGTTCTATGCGCGGCTCGCACCTACGCCGGTTGCCGCGCCGCGCCTTCTGCAGCTCAACAGAGCGCTCGCCCAGGAGTTGGGAATCGAGCCTCAGTCGCTGACTACGCCGGAGGGTGTCGCGGTGCTCGCCGGCAATCGCACTCCGGAAGGCGCCGAGCCGCTGGCGCAGGCCTACGCGGGCCATCAGTTCGGCAATTTCGTGCCGCAGCTCGGCGATGGGCGCGCGATCCTGCTCGGCGAGGTGGTGGATCGCAACGGCGTGCGCCGCGACATCCAGCTCAAGGGCTCGGGCCCGACGCCGTTCTCGCGGCGCGGCGACGGACGCGCAGCACTCGGGCCGGTGCTGCGCGAGTACATCGTCAGCGAGGCGTTCGCAGCCCTCGGTATTCCCGCGACGAGGTCGCTTGCTGCCGTGGCGACGGGGGAAGCGGTGGCGCGCGAGACGATGCTGCCCGGCGCGGTGCTGACGCGGATCGCCAGCAGCCACGTGCGCGTCGGTACGTTCCAGTTTTTCGCCGCACGGCAGGACACCGAGGGACTGCGTGCGCTCGTCGACTACGTCGTTGCACGCCACTATCCGCAAGCTGCCGGTTCCGCGAACGTCGCGCTGGCGCTGCTCGAGGCGGTGATCGCGGCTCAGGCGCGGCTCGTCGCGCGCTGGATGCACGTCGGTTTCATCCACGGCGTCATGAACACGGACAACATGTCGATCGCGGGCGAGACGATCGACTTCGGGCCGTGCGCGTTCATGGATCATTTCGATCCGATGAAGGTCTACAGCTCGATCGACGCTCGGGGGCGCTATGCCTACGGCAATCAGCCCCGCATCGCTGCGTGGAACCTCGCGCGATTGGCGGAGACGCTGCTTCCCTTGCTCGCCCCAGACCAGCAGGCGGCCATTGCACTGGGACAGGCGGCCCTCGATGGCTTCAAGCCGCACTTCGATGCCGCCTATCAGGCGGGGCTTAGGGCCAAGCTCGGTCTTTCAAGCGAGGCGGAGAGCGACAGCGAGCTTGCCGACGCGCTGCTCGAGGCAATGGCGCAGAGCGGGGCGGACTTCACGCTGGTCTTTCGCAAGCTCGGCGACGCGGCCGCAATGCCTGCCGGCGAGGACGAACTGCGAGGTCTTTTCAATACGTCGGCCGGGCTCGATGCCTGGCTGCCGCGCTGGCGCGAGCGGCTTTCGCGCGAGGGGGACGGCCCTGAGGCACAGCGCGACGCCATGCATCGCGTGAACCCGGCTTTCATCCCGCGCAACCACCTCGTGGAGGAGGCGCTGGCAGCGGCGGAAGGCGGCGACCTCGGCCCCTTCGAGATGCTGATCGGCGTTCTCGCCCGACCGTTCGAGGATCAGCCGGGCAAGGCGCGCTACGCGCTGCCGCCGAAGCCCGAGGAGGTGGTGCAGCAGACGTTCTGCGGGACGTAGAGGGCTGGTATGGGCGGGCATCGGCTGTCGCGCCGATGCCCCTGGAAAGCCGGCTACTTGCAGAGCCGCTGCGATGCCTGGCAGGTGTCGACGATGCCGGCGATGCCCTTCTTGCAGGTCATCTTGACCTTGCCCGTCCGCTTGCCACCGACGCGCGAGGAGACCTGATCGAGCGACATCGTGGCATTGGCGCGGGCGATCGCCTCCGTTATGGCGGTGCCCTCGCCGGTTACCATCGCGCAGCTGCGGGCCTTCTTACGGGCAGCGTCGGCAGTGCCGGCGACGGCGAGCGACATCACGACCGCTGCGCCGACGCAAAGCGACTTGACGTTCAATAACCGCATGTTTGAAAGCTCCTTTTCAGCATCATGGATGGTCGGTTCATGCTGCAACGGCAGCCCGATGGAAACAGTAAACCGCCGTGAATGAGAGCTTGGACGCGGTTTGTGCCGCGCGGCGTGACCTGAGTACAACACCGGAAATCCGCGTCTCGAGGCACCGCCACATGATGTACGCTTGCGAGAAATAACTTCGCCACACGCACGGGTACGCCCCCCGGCAATTCATCTGAGGTACAGGTTGGCCCTGGCATTTTAGGCGTCATGATCGGCTGAGCTCACGAGGCGCGTCATGCCTGCTCTGCGTTATGCCGTTATTGCTCTGGCCATTGTCGCCATGCTCTGGCCCTCCGCACCGCCCACGGCTCTAACCAGCCTTGCCGGCAGCGAATGGCGCGTCGTCGAGATCGACGGGACCAAAGTGTCGGGCACCTTGCGCTTCACACAATCTACGATCCGCGGCCGGGCGCCGTGCAATGCATACTTCGGCGCATTCCGAGAGCACGACGGCGGGATCAATATCGCCGGGATCAACGTTACGCGCATGATGTGTGCAGGTCGCATGGAGACGGAGCGCGCGTTCCTCGAAAACCTTGGTCGCGCTCGCAAATATCGCGTCGACGGCGGCAGCCTCCTGCTGATCGATGCGGACGGCAAGGCCGTCGCCCGCCTGTCAAGCTGAGCAACCGGTCATGTCTTCAGCACCCGATAGAACCGTCCAACACCGGTGCAGACGATCTTTGGCGGTCGATGGGGTCGCTCGATGGGGTCTGACCCCATGCGCGATCGCCAGCGAACATTAAACTTCCAGCATCGCAGCGACAACGGGGAATGGGGTCGGACCCGCAGGGTCAACCCATCACGAAGTCACTCATAGCCCTTCACGCCTCCGCCCGAGCGTCGGCGTCCGGCCACAGGCTCACGTCGGCGGTACGACCACATCACGAGAGCTGGTAGAGCGCGCCGTACTTGCCCCGCAAATAGGCGACATATGGCGCGATGGCGAGTGGCGCGCCGGTCGCCCGCTCGATCAACTCGTCGGGTCGGAACTTGGCGCCGTGGCGGTAGACGCGATCGCACAACCAGCCGCTCAACGTGTCATACGCTCCCTCCCCGATCTCGGTCGGAATGGAGGGGTGCGCAGCAACGGCCGCGTCGTAAAGTTGGGCTGCGAGAATGTTGCCGATCGTGTAGCCCTGGAAGGCGCCGCCGATCCAACCCGAGTACCAGTGTACGTCCTGCAGGCAGCCGTCGCGGTCGTCGGCCGGGGCAAGCCCCAAGTCCGCCTGCATCCGCGCGCGCCAGGCTTCGGGCAGGTCCTTCACGGCAAGGCGCCCCTCCAGCATGTCGATCTCGAGGTCGAAGCGCATCATGACATGCAGGTTGTAGGTCACCTCATCCGCATCGGTACGGATCAGCGAGCGCTGCACCTTGTTGATCGCTCGATAGAATGTCTCGAGCGGCACGGCCTGTAGCTGAGCGGGGAACGTGCGCTGGAGAGCGGGGTAGAAATGCTCCCAGAAGCCGCGGCTGCGGCCGACCATGTTTTCCCACATGCGCGACTGGCTTTCGTGAACGCCCGCGGAGACGCCGTGGCCCAGCGGCGTGCCGACCAGCGCCGACGCGACGCCCTGCTCGTAGATGGCGTGTCCGGCTTCGTGCATGCAGGAGAAAAGTGCATCCGACAGGTCGTCGAGGCGGACGCGCGTGGTGATGCGAACGTCGTCGCCCGAGAATTTCGTGCAGAAGGGATGGTGCGTCTTGTCCATGCGGCCGCGGCGCATGTCGTAGCCGATGGCCTCGATGGCCAGCGTCGCAAAGGCAAGTTGTGGGCCCTCGTCGAAGGGGCCGCGCAGGCAACTGTCGTCGGCGGGGGCCTGATCGCAAATGGCGTTGGCGATCGGCACCAAGTCGGCACGCAGCGCGTCGAACAGCGCACGAACCGACGCCGTCGTCATGCCATCGTCGCTGCGGTCGATCAGTGGATCGGCGATTGCAGCGCAGGGCGCAAAGAAGCCCGCGTACTCGCGCGCCAGCTCTGTTCCCTTCTCCAGATAGGGCCGCATGGTGGCGAAGTCGTCGGCGGGGCGCGCGCGGGTCCAGGCGTCGTAGGAGCGCGCGCCGTGCTCGGCCCGGCGGGAGACGAAATCAGCCGGCACGCGGGTGGCTCGCTCGAACTCGCGGAGGGCCACGCGGACGAGGCAGGCCTCGTCGCTGTCTGTGTGCAGCGCCTCCACGTGAGTCTGCAGACCGTCGAGCAGCCGGCCGAGGTCCGGGTCGGTCGCGCGCTCGTGGGCGAGGCGGCTCAGCATGGCCTTCTGGCGGCCCCGCGCAGGGGCGCCGGCGGCTGGCATGTACGTCGCCTGATCCCAGCCCAGAACAGCGGCGGCGTAGCCGAGGTCGGAAATCTCGAGCAGGCGCTTGCGCAACTCGGTAAGACGCGTCTCCGCGCAGGAAACGGTCGATGCGGCAGGGATTGTCCGGCTCTGGCTCATGTCTGCTCGACTTGTCACGGGGCTGTGGTAGGCCTCGCATCTTGGGACGCCGTGGCCCGCTGTCAATCGGGCTGGTAGCTGAGCTTGATGCCGGATTTCGGCCATAGTTCGGCACGTTTCCAGTTGCAGTTTCGAGCTTTCATCGGGCCTAAATTATTAGACGTGCGAAGGGCCGGTTCGCGGGCGCGGCGGCCAATCATGGGGACTGGCGGACATGAAGCTGTGCAATGTGGTCAGAAGCTCGCCCGCGCGCGAAGCCAGGCGCGGCCTGCTTGGAACCATCCTGCGTGGAATATTGGCGGCCACGATTATCGGGCTCGTAAGTATCGCGATGCCGCCTCAGGCCGTCCACGCGCAAGCCGCCGCCGAGGCCGCGACGCGCCCCCCCGTCAGCATCGCAATGCTTATGAGCTCGCGCAGCGACGTGTGCTACGACCCCGGCGATGTTGCCGCTATCACCAAGCTGGCCAAGAACGAAGCCCAGCGCATCAACGCCCAGGGTGGGGTCGCTGGCCGCCGCCTGGAGCTGAATTTCCTCGACGACAGGCGAGAGCAATGGGCGACAACGGACAACATCCGCCTGGCCCTTTCGAACCCCCAGACGCTGGCGATCGTCGGCCTGTCGAACTCCTCCCGCGCGCAAGCCTCATTCAAGGAGCTGGAGAAGGAGCTGGGGGGCAGCGACGTGCCCTTCATCTCCGATTTTTCCGTGAACTCGATCTTCGAGCGCTTCCAAAACGTCTATACGACGCGCGCCTCCCAGGACGACGAGCGCCTGCCGGTGATGGTCGAGTTCATCCGGCAGATGCGATACGAGCGGCCGGCGTTCGTGGGCCTTTCGGATGCGGTGTTCTCCAGCGGGTTGGGCGACGGTCTCAAGAAGCTGCTCGGCGAAGGCATCGGCGGCCTCGTCGCTGACAAGCGTTTCTCGTCGAAGGCCGACCTCGACAACGGAGCCGTCGCGGCGGCTGCCGTCGAGCTGAAGGAAAAGAAGCCCGACGTCATCGCCCTGAGCGTCGGGACGGCTCGCACTGCCGTCATAATGAAGGCGCTGATCGCGGCCCAGGTGACCCCTGCCCTGTTCATCAGCGGCAACATCCCCTCGCTGCCGGCCGAGCTGACCAACGCCTATCCGAACTCGATCTACCAACTCGCATGGGACCGGCTGCCCGAGGCCTACAACGACCGGATGCGCAAGGCGCTGGCCAAGGACGACGCGGAGAGCTGGGTCTTCGAGGGCACCAGGATACCGGCAGCCCCGGGCTGGGCGAAAGGGGAGTGCAAGGAGCGACTGGAGGCCGAGCCCGATCCGCTGACAAACGCCAATCTGCGCGCGATCGGGCTCGGCACGCAGTATGCCGACATGGTGGCCCTGATCGCAGCCTCCGCGCGCCGCGCCAGCGTCAACGCCGAAGTCGCCGGCCTCAGGCAGCAGGTGACGCGCCAGCTCGCCACCGCCTACGCCGCCGGTCGCGGGGCGTTCAAAGGCAGCTTCGAGAACTGGTCGTTCCAGCCCGGCTCGCGGACGGCCGTGCGGACGCCGTTCGTGGTGATACTGCCGCAGCGGCTTGGACGAACGCAGCTCGCGCCGACGCAGTTCGTGCGCGTGAAGGACGGCTCGCTGCGCCCGATCCGCACGCTCTACGTGGACATCGACCTGATCCGCAAACAGAAGGTCGAGGAGAACGACAAGACGTTCTTCGCCGAGTTCTACCTGTCGATGCGGCACGAGAACGAGACCTCGATCGACCAGATCGAGTTCACCAACGCCTATCTCGATCCCCGCACCAACGGCCGTCAGTTGACGATAGAGATGCTGCACGGCGGCGGCGAGAGCGAAGCCTATCCAAGCACCATGAAGATCTACAAGGTCTCCGGACGCTTCGTGTTCGAGCCGGAGCTGGCGAACTATCCCTTCGACGTACAGCGCTTCTCTATCGACCTGCAGCCCAAACGCGGCGATGCGCCGTTCATCGTTCAGCCCCCGCCGTTGCAGCTTCGCGACCAGCAGGTGGCGACGGACGGCTGGCTGCCGAAAACCCAATATGTCGGCTACGACGAGGACTTCGTGCCGATGGTCGATGCGTTCACGCATTCGCCCAGCGTCGTGCCGTTCTACAAGGCGAGCTTCGTGTGGCTGATGAAACGGCAGGCGACCGACTATTACCTGCGCGTGGTGGTACCGCTCGGCTTCATCATGATCTGCGCCTATCTGTCGATCTTCATCCCGGCCTCGCATTTCGAGGCGATCGTCACAATCCAGGTGACGGCTCTGCTCTCCGCAGTGGCGCTCTATTTGTCACTACCCAAGCTCGATTCGGACTCGGCCACGATCTCGGACCGGATATTCGTATTCAATTACATGATCGTCAGTTTGATGATCATAATAACCATCATGCGCGTGAACAGCTTCGTCGCAGCAGGGCGATGGATCAAACACAGCCTCGTCGTGCTTCACGTTGCCGGCGTGCCGCTCATGGTCGCGGCGATGGCGTGGTACGTGCACATGATGAGCGTGGCGGATCGGTGAGGGCTGTAGCGCTCACATCTCGCGCAGGCCGTGGGCGATGACCTTGCGCATCACGCTCGGCAGTGCGTGCTTGTCGAGCTCGCGGCGCGGCACCCATTTGCAGCGCTGGCCATCCGCCCAGAACGTCAGCTCGCTGTCGTGGGCCACGACCGCGCGGTAGACGACCAGTTCCAGCTCGAAGTGCGTGAAGACATGACGCACCGTCGAGGGCACCTTCCACCAGTCGGCCCTCACAGGCACGATGCGCAGTGCATCGGACTGGGCCGGCAGCATGTCGACCCAGTCGGTCGAAGGAACCTCCATCATACCGCCGAGCAGGCCTGTCTCTGGACGCTTGCGCAGCAGTACGGCGCCGTCCTCGCGTAACGCGATGAAGGCGATGCCGAAACGATTGGGCCGTTCCCCCTTGGGGGTGCGGGCTGGCAGACGCGCCTCGATGCCGAGCGCACGCGCCGTGCACTCCGTGTTGAGCGGGCACATCAGGCACGACGGGCTGCGGGGCGTGCAAATGGTCGCGCCGAGGTCCATCATCGCCTGCGCGAAGTCGCCGGCCCTGGTCAGCGGCGTCAGCGTGGCAGCAAGCGAGCGCAGCGCGGGCTTCGATAGCGGTAACGGCTCGCGCACGGCGAACAACCGCGCGACGACCCGCTCGACGTTGCCATCCACCGGCGTTGCGCGCTCACCGAAGGCGATGGCGGCAATCGCAGCCGCCGTATAGGGGCCAATCCCGGGCAGGGTCGCCAGCGCGGTCTCGGTCGATGGAAAGCGCCCGCCATGCTCGGCGACGATTGACCGCGCGCAGGCGTGCAGATTGCGCGCACGACTGTAGTAGCCCAGGCCCGCCCAGGCGGTGAGAACCTCGTCTAGATCGGCTGCGGCCAGCGCTTTAATACTCGGCCAAAGCCGGAGAAAGTTCTCGTAGTACGGAATGACGGTCTTGACCGTGGTCTGCTGCAGCATGATCTCGCTGAGCCAAACCCGGTAGGGATCGGCACGCTCGCCCGGCGCCATGCGCCAGGGAAGATCGCGGCGCTCGCTGTCGTACCAGGCCAGCAGAGGGGGAGCGATGTCGCGGGCGATAGGATCACGCGTACCCTCGCGTGATCTGCGTTGCAGTTTAGCCACGCCCGCCATGTCGATCCCCTGGCTGCCGACGCGAATCACCCCGCGTACATGATAACCCGACCGGAGTACGCAAAACGGCAGCGGTAGGACCATCCTCGTGAGCGACCAAAGCAAGAAGACTGAGTCGAGTCCAGCCGGCGCCCAGGCTGGCTCTCAGGCTGGCTCTCAGGCGCGCACGCCGTTTCGCCCACCTGGCCGCTCGGCTTTCGCCGTCCCCCCGCAGGTCCGCAGGAGTTTCGTCAGCGCGAAGGCCGTCGGCAGCTTCGTGCCGCGCCTGACCAGAAAGACGATGGAAAAGTACGGCTTTTCGACCGCAGCGCTGCTGACGGATTGGGCACAGATCGTCGGCTCCGATCTCGCCCGCTACACCCGTCCGCACAAGCTCAAGTGGCCGCGCGCGGTGGAAAGCTACGGTGAGACGCCTGCCGAGCACACCGGCCGCCCCGGCGCGACGCTGCATCTCCAGGTCGAGGCCGCGCGCGCGCTCGACGTCCAATACAAGGGTCGCCAGATAATCGAGCGGATCAACGCCTATTTCGGCTACAGGGCCATTGCCGAGATGCGCATCGAGCAGATGCCGCTGGCCGCCGACGGCCTCACGTTGCCGCGCGATGTGGTAGGCCGCAAACCCGGCCGGCCGCGCGCGAGCATCGATCTTGGGCAGGTCGCGGACGACCGACTTCGCGCAGCCCTGGAGCGTGTGCAGAAGGGGATGGCGAAGCGATGATACCGAGCAACCGAAGGTTCGACCCTTGGTCGAGCCTTCGCTGAGAGGTATCCCGTGCGCAGGGTTGGTGTGGCCGCTCACGTAAGCAAAAGCTGATACCGGCCCACCGCCTCTGCGCTCGCGTCGATACTTCGGTGGACCGGGATGAAAGCATTCGTCTTCCGTCCAGCAACGGAACCCTCTCTTGCGCGGAAGATCGCGGCCTTACCAAGCTTCAACCTAGTGGCCGCAAACGCGGTCCTGGTTGCTCTTGCTCGACCACGTCCGCCTGCCCGCGTCCGCCTTCCTGCAAGCCTGCATGCCTGCGCCCGCCCGAACGTAAGTGGACTGAGGTGAGAAACTGCGTGACCGCGCGGCCACTTCTGTTCGGCTTTGCCTCCGGCAGACGCCGGCACCAGTCCGGCCCCCCGGCTCGCGTCGGCGCAGTCAGACCACACGCGCGGGATCATAGCCCATGGATTTCGAGATCTCGCCCGCACCTGCCATGATCTCACGGATGCAACGCGCGCGCATCGCAGTGGTGAATCGCCCCTGCGGCAACGAAATCGTGACAGCGGCCACGACCTCACCGACGTGATTGCGTACCGGCGCTGAGATCGCGGCCGTATCGCTGGCGATCTCGCCCTCTACGATCGCGTGTCCATCGCGCCGCGTGGCCTGCACTGCCGCGATAACCTTGGACTTCTGGATCTGCGACAGCGCCACCGGCGCAAGGTAGATCTCGATCTCCTCGTCCTCCAAACCCGACATCAGCGAGCGCCCGCCCGCACCGACGTGCAGCGCAACGTGGAAACCACGCTGCACGATGCGGCGAACCTCGTGGTCGGACTCGGCATACTCGATGTTGACCCGGTTCGTGCCCATTCGCACACTGAGCGAGACCGTCTCGTCCACCGCGTCCCGCATTCGTCGCATCACCGGCAGGGCGACTTCGCGAATATCGAGTTGCCGCCGCTTGACGTCGGCCAGCCGAAGCCAACCGAGCCCGAGCCGGAATGCCGGCGGATCGCCAGTCCCGCGCTGCACGAGCCCACGGCCTTCCAGCGTGAGCAGCGTCGCCTCGACGGCCGCCATTGAGATCCCCGTGCGGCTGGCCAACGCATCCACCGTGAGCTCCGCAGGGCCAAGCCTCAAAGCCTCCAGCACCAGCATGGCGCGTGAGACTGCCTCGACCTTGTAGCGCGCCTTCTCTGGCCCACGCCCAGCGATAACGTCAGCCCTCGTTCGTTCCGTTCGCGCCATGCCGCTACTATATCCTGATCTCGCCGAGATTGACGCTCTCGCCCAGCGTTACCGCCCGCGTGACCCGGCGACCGTCATGAACGATGTCGAGTGTGTACGAACCTGAGCCTTCCGGCAGCTTGTCGATCTTGAAGTCGCCGAAGATGTCAGTCGACACTTTCGCAATCTCGTTGCCGTCCTTCATCAGCCGGACGATCGCGCCCTCGACGCAATCGACGACGCCGCCCTTCTCCTCCGACACCGAGCCGCCGATGAAGCAGGCGCTGAAGCGCCACAGGTTCTTGTAGTAGACGCGTGGTTTGGTTCCAAGCTCGGGCCGCCACACCTCGAGCTTCTCCGTCGTAACGCGCCGCGCCATCTCCTCGTCGTCGACCTTGACGAGTTGCATCGCCGCCGTCGGGCACGACTGCACCCCGCGCGTCTTGTCCCAGCCGCCGTCGAGCAGATGCGCATCGAATGGCCAGGCCTGCGGCAGATCCAGCTCCTCGTTCCACCAGATGTGGCCGTAGGGGCAGGCATCGACGAGATGCTTCTGGCCCTTCGCGCGATCAGGATCGATGATGACGATGCCGTCCTCGCGCTTCGAAATCGCGCCGGCCGTATCCTTCTTCATGCACGGCGGGTCGTCGCAGTGGTTGCACATCGTCGGCGCGAACGCGACGTCGAGCAACGGCACCTGACCTCGCTCCTTCGTGAGTATCCGTATCCAGTTGTGCCCGTTGCGCGGCATCGGCGCCGACACGCCCGGCCAAGCGTTGTCGACGTACTCGTCCATGGTCGCGAGCGTGCACAGGTTGCAATTGGTGCACTCGGCGACGTCGATGATGAGATTGTATTTGGACATGGTCTCGTTCACTCCCTCCTGCCGTAGGCTGGGTCGCGCTACGATGCCTGCAGCATCTCCGCTTGACCCAGCCTACGCCCGTCACTTCGCCGGGACCAGATTAGCCGCTTTCAGTCTGGCGGAGCGATCCATCTTGGCGAACGTCTCCGAGACGTGCTCGATCTTGCCGTCCCACTTCTCGACCTGGACGAGGCTGTTGGCGCCGGCCAGCGAGTGCGTCGACTTGGTCTGCGTGCGCTCCGGTGTCAGCAAATTCAAGCACCCGCCGCGGTCGACGCTGCGTCCCGGCTCGCCTGTCGGATCGTAGACCGCCGACGACTCGTAGCCGTGGACGACGCCCGCCGGCAGCCGCTCCGTCGGCCACGCCGCGCAGATCACCGCGCCGCGGTCGTTGAACACCTTTACGAGATCGCCGTGCCGGATGCCGCGCGCCAGCGCGTCCTTCGGATTGAGCCGCAGCGTCCAGTAGTAGTAGCCGTCCACCAGCATCCGGTGCTCTGGGATGTTGTTGAGGAACGACTTCTTGCCGTCGCCCTGCGTGTGGAAGCTGTACTTGGAATGCGGCGTCAGCAACTGCAGGGGAAACTTCTCGAACATCTCGCCCGAGTGCGCGCCTTCCCAGCTCGGCTCGTACTTCACGATCGGCGGACGCTCCGGATCGTGGAAGCGTTTGAGCGAGTTGCATTCGAACTCGAGCTTGCCCGATTGCGTCTGCAGACCCTTCAAGAACTCATCCGAGTAGTCGGACGGCAAGGGATGTGCCTCCGGAACGTCCTTCTTGCGGTTTTCCCAGAACCAGCGGAACGAGACCGGTGCGCGCAGCTTCTCCTTCTCCGCCGGCACCACGTAATAGCCTCGCTTCACGAAATCCTTCCACGAGATCACATCCGGCAGGTCCGATGCCTCGAAGTGGCGCTTCACCCAGTCGATCTCGTTGACGCCCTCGTTGAAGTAGTTGGCGAGCCCCAGCCGTTTGCACACCTCGGTGAAGATCCAGTAGTCGGACTTCGATTCACCCATCGGCTTGATCGCAGGCGCCTGGAAGATGATGACGCGGTGATTGAGCTGCTGCTGGCCGTGGTGGCCGTAGCCGCCGAGACCCGCCCATTCCGAGATGTCGACGCGCTCGAAGTTGGTGCAGGCGGGTAGGATCACGTCGGCGAACTTCGCCTCACCTTCCATCCAGATCGACTGGTTGACGACGAACTCGAGGTTGTCCGACTGGTACATGCGGACATGGCGGTTCGTGTTGTTCATCGTACCGAGGATCGAGCCACCGTATTTGTAGAGCATCTTGACCGGAGAGTGCCCGGGCGCTGGATAGCCGAACTTGCCGAACTGGTGCTCGATCGACTTGCCGACCCAGCGATAGCCCTCCGCCTTGCCGTCGGCGATCGCCTCCGGCATCCAGATGCGCGGGATCTGCTGGCCGTTGGAGTTCATCGAGGGGAGCTGCGGCATCCGCTGATAGAGTTCGACCGGCATCGCGGTCTGCTCGATGTCGCCGGACATGCCGCCCTCGGAGTAGCCGGGGAAGTAGAAATTGAAGTCGACCGGCGTGCCCCATTGCAGATTGCCCATGTTGACGCCGGGCTTGCCGAGCCCCTGCATCGCCACGAGGCACACCATCACGCGCGCCCACTGGATGCCGGTCTGGTTGCGGCACGCGCCGCCGTGGCCGTTGCCCCAGCCGCCAGGCGCCAGATAGACCCGCTTCTTGCCCCACTCTCGCGCGAGCGCGCGGACATCTTTGGCTGGAACGCCGGTCTCCTTCTCCTGCCACTCCGGCGTCTTCGCGATACCATCCTCGCGGCCGATGAGATAGTCCTTCCAGACGTCGAAGCCGACCGTGTGCGTCTCGACGTAGCTCTTGTCGTAGAGCCCCTCCTCGATCCACACATAAGCGATCGCCATAGCCATCGCGACCGAGGTGGTTGGTTTCGGCGCGAACCACTTTCCGGGCAAGAACTGCGCGGAAGAGTTGTAGTACGGATCGACGTGCACGACCTTGATGCCGAGCTTCTCGTCCTTCAGCCACTGGCGCCGCACGGTGCCTTCCTGCGCGCCGTAGGAGCCCGACGTCGTCTCCGGGTCCGCCGACCAGAACACGACCATGTCGCAGTTCTGCATGCAGTCCTCGACCGTGCCGTAAGTCTCCGACTGGCCGACGCGCAGCGTGTGGCCCCAATGGTGGACCGCGCCCCAGTACCAACCTTCCCACGAGTCTGGATTGTGGTGCACGCGCGTCATGCCGATCGCGTTGGCGAAGCGGAACAGCGCCGACAGGTAGTAGCCGATGTTGCCCCACGTGTGATGCGATCCGTGGCTCACCGCGATGCAGCCCGGACCGTACTCGCGCTTCTGCCGCTTTATCTCGTCGGTGACGATCGTGAGCGCCTCGTCCCAGGAGATGCGCACATATCCGGACTTGCCGCGGTTCTGCGGATTGCGCTTGCCGTTCGGATCGAAATCCACGCGCTTCATGGGATGAAGCAGTCGATCCGGCGAGTAGATCACGCTCTTATAGTTCTGCCCGTGCGGGGCGAGTGTCGTCCGACGTGGCGGCGTCCAGTCGCGCCCGCGCGCACGGATCGTCCACGGCGGCGGGTCCTTGTCGTCGAAGTCGATCGGCGTGATCCGAATGATCTTCCCGCCTTTCGTGTAGACGAAAACCGGGCCGCCATTCGTCATGTTGCAGGTCCGAAGCGATCCGTCCGGCATCGGGGTCGCCATGTCGAGCCCGACGGTCTGGGCAAGCATGATCGTCTGCGCCACCCAGTTCGAAAGGTCTTCCGACCCCTCGATGCCGATCTTGAAATCCTTCTGCGCGTTGATCTGGTTGAGCCAGTTGATCGGCGGCGTCAGCAGCTTGGTGCCGATCGCGGCGTTCTTGAATGCCAGCGTCACGTCCGGATTGGCGTGCTTGCCTGAGCCCGTGGTGATGTTGCCGCCGTGGAACCGGTACCAGCGCCCGACTTCCTCGTCCCGCGCCAGGATCTGCAGCACCATGTTCCGCTCGGCCAGCCGCGCGCGGTATTCCGGATGCCGCTTTGCCTTGTAGGACATCAGCTGCGACAGTCCCCACAGTATCGTCGAGAGCTTCACAGTGGCGATAGACATACGGGGATCTCCTGGGGCGGGCGCGACCACGTTCGACAAACCGGCGCGCCGATCAACCACGATCAAATAGTCCGAGTAAACTGCGCGCGCCAGGAAGCGGGGTCAAGCCGCGACGAAACCGTCTTTTTTCTGGCGCGCGCGCATTGATACGGGCTGCCTCGATGCCCCCGCCGAGCGGCGACCTTTAACTCTACGGCGAAGCCACGCTTTCCACCGGCACCACGTTCGTCACCAAATGGTCGCGTTTGTTGCCGATGTGGACATCGTCGGCAATGTCTTGCTGCAATGCGTCAATTGCGGTCGGGTGGGACTTCCAGGCGGAGCGAGTTCGGACCCGGCCGAACAGGTAGTTCGGTTACCAGAGGTATAAAGCCGGCGATCGCAAGCAACCGGCGGCAGTTTGTGGGGATAGCTTTATGTCGCCAACGCGCATCGCAATCGTGGCCCTGGCAGCCGCTTCGGTCCATCCGGCCCATTCGAGGGCCCAGAGCCTCCAGCTACCGCCGGAGGTCACACCGGCCCTGAGAGCGGCCTGCGAGAGGGATGTCCGCCGCCTCTGCATCACCGAAACGGCGACGGTCTCCAGCGTCAAGAGTTGCGTGACGCGCCGCTACGTAGAACTCAGCATGCGCTGCAAGGTCCAGATCGCCGCCGCCGGCCTCACGCTTGGCGGAAGGTAGGGCTGCACTCGGCAGGCTTTCCCGCGATTCCCGCAGGCCCCTGGTCACGCAGGAAGCCGCGCCGTTTCATTCGTTGACCCGCATCAAAGGCAAGATCCGGCCGCCTGCGATTATACCCGCGCAGATCAGAACAATCCCTGGAGGCCCGGATGTATAAGCACGTACTCATAGCGACTGACGGATCGGACGTGGGCGAGAAGGCGATCATTCAGGGCATCGAGGTCGCCAAGCGGTTCGGGGCCAAGGTGACGGTCATCAAGGTAACCGAGATGTGGTCCGCCCTGGACGTCGCCGGCCGCGACGCGCTCGCCCGCATCGAGACCTATGAGAAGGCAGCCTCGGACGCCGCCAATGCCGTTCTAGCGAAGGCCAAGAAGACAGCGGAAGCAGCCGGTGTCCCCTGTAACACGCTCCATGTCTCCGATCGCCTGCCCGCCGACGGCATAGTGGGCACCGCCGACGATCTGGGCTGCGACCTCATCGTCATGGGCTCCCACGGCCGCCGCGGCATCAACAAGCTCCTGCTCGGCAGTCAGGCGCAGAACGTGCTCACCCACACCAAGAAGCCGGTTCTGATCGCGCGCTGATCGACAAGCGTATCAAGCCCGACGGGTCTGCCCCATGACGCACTACCGTTGAAGGATTTCCCCCCCCGTCGTCCCAGCACTGGTTGCCGGGCCCCACGGCGCCGCAAATGAGCAACGAGGATCGTAGTGTCTCCCGGTGACAAGCACCGGGTTTGACCAAAGCTGCCAAGCGCAGACCTCACAACGGAACCGTCCGCCCCCCCTTCACCTCAAGACCGTTCGAGCAACTCGATCATCACCCCTTCGGGCGACTGCAGGAAAGCAATGCGCGTATCGGGCCGCACGTTGTGGGGCTCGACCACGAACGCAACGCCCTTCGCCTTGATCTCGGCTACCACCTGGTCGATCCCCTTCACAGTCAATCCAAAATGATCGAGACCGAGATAGGGATTGGCTGGATTGGGATTGGTGCCGGTGCCATCGCCGCCCGGCGCGATGAATATATTGGCGCCGCCGAGTTTGAGGTCCACCCGCGTCTTGCCTTGCTGGGTGGAGCGGATCACCTCCGCGCCGAGGACGCGCTCGAACCACGCCGCCGTCGCCTCCACGTCCGGGCTGCGGATGTGCATATGATCGAACGTGAAACTGGCCATGGGCAATTCCTCCGGGAGTTGTTTCTCCCGCAACATAGCCTTATGCGCGACGCGCCGCCAACTGTCGCTCCCGGTTCGCGATGTAGAGCCCCGCGCCGACAATCAGCACAATGCCGACCCAAGTCGCAAAGTCCGGCAGGTCCCCGAACCACAGGTAGCCGATCACCGCCGCGAACACGAGCATGGCGTAGGTGTAGGGCGCCACGACCGGCGCGGGCGCGTGATTGAACGCGGAGATCATGCACGCCTGCCCCACCACCGCCAGCCCGATCACGCCGGCGATCTGCGGCACTGCCGATGCCGGCACCGGATGCCAGAACAGCGGCAGGAATACGCTGAGGACGATCGCGCCCGTCAACGCGTTGTGCGTGACGTTGAGCAGCGGCGGGGCAGCACCCGCAAGGCGCCGGTTGGCGATGAAATAGAGCGCCAGCAGCACGCCTGCGAGCACCCCGATGTAGTAGCCCGTCGGGCTCCCCCCGAGCCCCGGCCGCAGGATTACGAGCACACCGAGGAACCCGACACCGATCGCGGTGATGCGCCTGACGCCGATCCGCTCGCCCAGGATGAACGGCGCCAGAGCCGTGACGAGTACCGGCGCCAGCATGAACATCGCAGTAGCATCGGCCAGCGGAATGTAGGTCAGCGCCCAATAGAGCATCGCCACCGCGCCAGCACTCGCCGCACCGCGGAACACCTGCCAGCCGAGCGGCTGCGGCATCACCACCGCCCAGCCGTGCCGCGGCGCCGTGATGGCCGCCATGACTACCAGGTTCCCCAGATACTGGAACCAGATCAACTGGAACGGCCCCACCTCGTGCAGGAAAGTCTTGGCAAGACCATCCTTGGTGGCGAGGAGCGCGCAGGCAAACACCATCAGCGCGATGCCGATCAGCGGCTGGGAACGGGCCATGGCGAGCCTTTACGGTTGGGGCGGACAGCGCATGGACGACCGCCGGTAGCCCCCGCGATCAAACCGCAATGGCCTTCATCAGCGCTTCGCGATCCGCCGCCGAGCGACCATCGCCTTCCAGAATAATGCGCCCGCGCTCCATAGCGCAGATTCGATCGGTGATCTCGAGCGCCCGTTTGACGTTCTGCTCGACGAGGAGGATCGCATGTCCCTCCGCCTTGAGCCGCTGCATGATAGCGAAAATCTCGTCGACGATCTGCGGCGCCAGCCCTTCGGTCGGCTCGTCGATCAGCAGGAGCTTCTGGTCGCCGACCAGCACCCGCGCGATGGCCAGCATCTGCTGCTCGCCACCCGACAGCGTCGTGCCCATCTGGCGATGGCGCTGCTTGAGCCGTGGAAACAACTCGTAGGCCCGATCGAGCGCCACGCTCTTCTGCGTGCCCGATCGCCCCTTGGTCTGCATGAGCCCGAGGCGCAGGTTCTCGTCGACGGTGAGCCCGGGAAAGATCCGGCGGTCCTCGGGCACGAACCCGATGCCGAGCCGGCAGATCACGTTCGGCTCCAGCCCCGAGATCTCAGCGCCGTTGTAGGCGATGCTGCCACTGAGCTTCTTGATCCAGCCCGCGACCGCCCGCATCGTCGTCGTCTTTCCGACGCCATTGCGGCCGAACAGCCCGACGCACTCGCCCGGCCGCAGCACGAGATTGACGCCCTGCAGGATGTGGCTGAAGCCGTAGTGGCTATGGAGATCACGGATTTCCAGCACGTCAATGAGCCCCGAAGTATGCCGTCTGCACGTCCTTGTTGGCGCGCACGACCGCGGGCGGACCTTCCGCCAGCTTGCGGCCCTGATGCAGCACCACGACGGTGTGCGACAGGTCCATCACGAGATCGAGGTCGTGCTCGATCAGCACGATGGTGATCTCCTTCGACAAGTCGCGCACCATCTGGCTCGCCTCCTCCGTGTCGGTGTGCGACATGCCTTGCGTCGGCTCGTCGAGGATCAGCAGGCGCGGCTCGCACGCGAGCGCAACTGCGATCTCCAGCCGTCGCTGCTCGCCGTGGCTCAGATGCCCGGCAAGCTCCGTCGCCCGCGCCGCGAGCCCGAACCGCTCGATCAGCGCCACAGCCTTCTCCTCCGCCCGTTTGGCGCGCCGCACCGGCAGCAGGCTCAGCGACATCGGCTCGAGAGCGTGGGCTGCGAGCCGCAGGTTCTCGAACACCGTCGAGGCAGGAAACAGATTGGTGATCTGAAACGAGCGCGAAAGCCCCATCGCTGCCAACCGGTTCGTCGGCGTGCCGGTGATCTCGCGGCCCTCCAGGTACACCTGCCCTGCCGTCGGCCGGATCGCTCCGGTGACGAGGTTGTAGAACGTGCTCTTGCCCGCGCCGTTTGGACCGATGATCGATGTGATGCCGCCGCGCGCGACCTTTATATCGACATTGTCGACCGCGCGCAGCCCGCCGAAGTTCACCGAAAGCCCGCGCGTCTCGAGCACGATGTCCCCTAAGCCGCTCATTCAGCCCCTCCCTCGCGTTTGCGCGCGCCCGCTACGAGTTTATCGCGCAGGTAGCCGAGCAGCCCCTTGGGGAAGAAGATGACGACGATCATGAACAGGGAGCCGATGACGATCAGATGGTGGGATGTGATCGTGCCGATCGTGCTCTTGAGCCAGACCAGGATCACCGAGCCGTAGAGCGGGCCGATCAACGTGCCTGTGCCGCCGATCATGGTAGCCACGATGGCGTTGGTGGAAGCCTCGAAATACATCAGCTCCGGCGACACGAACCCGCGCAGCATCGGGTAGAGCCCACCCGCGATAGAAGCGATCGTGGCCGCCAGCACGAAGGCGGCGAGCTTGAGCCGGTTCGGCCGATAGCCCAGGAACGGCATACGGTTCTCGTTGATCCTGACGCCGGAGAGCGCGCGCCCGAACGGCGTACCGACCAGATAGAGTACCACGGCATAGATGATGGCGATCACACTCAGGACGACGAAGAAGAAGCCCGCCGGATTGTCGGCCTTGGTCTGCCAGAAACCGAGGTTGACGTTGATGATCGGGATACCCGTGATGCCGTCCGACGCGCCGACCGCCTGGGTATTGTAGATCACCTTCGCCACGATCTGAGCCAGGCCGTAGGTGATGAGCGCAAAGTAAACACCGCGCGCCCGGATCGCGATCACCCCGCCGATCAGGCCCGCGACCATGCCGACGAGAATGCTGGCGCCCAGTACCAGCCAGAAGCTCTCCGACACATGCTTGAGCAGCATCGCCCCGACATAGGCTCCGAGCCCGAAATAAAGCGCCTGGCCGAGCGACAGGAGTCCGGCAAATCCCAGCAGAATATCGACACTGAGCGCCACCGCGCCGAAGATCAGCGCCTCCGTGGCGAGCCGCAGATAGAATGTGTCGCCCTTGATCGAGTAGACCACGCCGAAAACGATCGCAGCAGCGAAGAATACAAGCGCAGCCATGTGCAGCGCCCGCCACTCGAGCCGCTCCTGCCCGTAGGCCCGAGCGGCGACATCGGATGCCGGCGGCGGCGCCTTTGTCATGCTCGCATCGTCAGCCATGACCGAGCCTGCCGAAAAGCCCCTGCGGGCGGAACATCAATACGAGCACCATGATTCCGAACAGGATGGGGTCGGTCCATACCGGCGAGATGATGAGCGAGGCGATCGCCTGCACCTGCGTGAGTAGCAGCCCCGCCAGAACGGCCCCTTTGATCGAGCCCATCCCCCCGACGATCACGACCGTGAAGGCCAGCACGATGAAATCGTGCCCCATCGTCGGAAACACCGAGAAGATCGGCGCCAGCAGGATGCCCGCGAGCCCCGCCAGCGCCGTGCCGAAAGCAAACGTCGCCGAGTAGACGAGGCTGACCGGCACGCCGAGCGAGGAGGCCATGTTGCGATCGAACGCGGCCGCCCGGATCATGGCGCCGAGGCTCGTCTTGTAGATGATCGCCCACACCGCCGCGATGATCGCCCCGCCCAGGAATATCAGGAACATGCGGTAGGCCGGCAGGAATACGCCGAGCACCTCCACGCCGCCGGGGATCGGATTTTCGGGCCGCACCGGGTTCGGACCGAACACCAGCTTGATGCAATCATACGCGATCATCGACAGCCCGAGCGTCAACAGCAGCGTCAACGTATGTCGGTCGGCACTGTCGAACACCTGCCTGACGAGCACACGCTCGGTGATGATCCCGATCGGCAGCATGAACAGCGGAACCAGCGCCACTGCGACCCAGAAATTAAAGCCCAGGCCGAGCAGGACGAAACCGCCATAAGCACCGATCGCGAAGAACTCGCCGTGGCTCATGTTGATCACGTCGAGCAGCCCGAAGATGATCGTCAGGCCAAGCGCCATGAGCACGATGGCAATGCCGAACGCGAAGCCGTTCAACATCTGCGGCGCCAGCACGAATTGCACGTAGTCGAGCATGATTTCCGATGGTCGCCAGATGAACGTCGAGCCGAGGCCCGGGAGTGTGGCAAGCCGCGCCCGGTCCAATCACACCGACACAGGGCAGGCAGGCCGCGCCCGAAGAAAACCGGCCCAGGAGAATGTGCAGGGGTGTCGAGCCGTCACGACCCGACACCCTCATGCCGTTACCACTTCTTGCAGTTGTCCGGACCGACCGCCTTGGCACCGTCGACCTTCGCGAGCGGATGGTAGGTCTTGCCCTTGAGCTGCAGCGCATACATGTCCTGCACGGCCTGATGGTCGCCCGCGCGCATCGTCTTCTTGCCCGCGACGCCGTCCCACGTCAGGCCCCGCATGGCAGCACGCACCTTGTCGGTGTCGAGCGAGCCCGCCTTCTCCACGGCAGCCTTGTAGAAGTCGAGAACCGTGTAGCTGTCGGCCGCATAGAGGTTCGGGTCGATCTTCGCCGCTGCGCGGAACTTCGGCACGAAGGCCTTGTTCGCCGGCGTGTCGATCAGCACCGAATAGTTGCCCGGCGTCGTGAACCCTTCCGCCGCCGTGCCCATCGCATCCAGGTTGTCGGAGGTGACGGCCGCGGAATTGCCGACCAGCTTCATGTTGGTGAGGCCATACTCTTTGAGCTGCGACAGCAGCCTGACGCTGTCGGTACCGCCAGTAGCGATGTAGAGCACGTCGGGACGGGCAGCTCGAATCTGGCCAAAGAACTGCGAGAAGTCCTTGGCGCCGAGCGGCGCGTAAACCTCGCCCGCCGTGGTGGCGCCGAGCCTCTCCGCTTCCTTCTTGAACTCTGTGATCGTCGAGCGTCCCATCTCGTAGTCGGGACCGAGATAATAGACCTTCGCGCCCTTCTTGAAGTCTGCGACCCACAGTGCGAGTGCCGAGGCCTGCATACCCGCCGACGGGTTGACGCGGAACACGTTGGGCGAGCAACGATCGCCGGTGATGGCATTAGAGAACGACACGGTCGTCGCCATCAGGCGGTTATTGCGCTCGGCGACCTGACCGACAGCGAGCGTGACACCGGAATGCACAGTGCCGGTGAGGAAGTCGATCTTGTCGACCTGGAACAGCTTCTCCGCACGTTGGGTTGCAGCGGCCGGGTTGCTTTCGCCGTCCTCGTACACCAGCACGACCTTGCGACCGAGGATGCCACCGGCAGCGTTGATCTCCGCCACCCGCATGTCGAGCGCCGACTTGATGACCTTGCCGATCGAGGCAAACGGTCCCGTGAACGGTGGCAACACGCCGACCTTGATATCCTGAGCGCTGGCCGCCGTGGCACCGAGCGCGAGCATGCTCAGCGCCAGCGCCGAGATCCGGATGCGATTGTCGCTCACCTCAAACTCCTCCCATTTCGTTCAAGCATCTCGAAAATGCTTGTCGTTTCCTGCCGACAGGCGAGCCTAATTTAAGCACGCCCTCTGGATGTTGATCTATAGCCTTTATGGCTGGATTGGGAAAAACAATACACACAGCCCTGTAAACACCGTCAACGCGGTCGTTCACCCCGCCCGCCGGACCGAACGCGTCATCGCCGCTGTCGCCTGCATCGCCTGAATGGCCGTCTTGGCGATCTGGTTCTTGGGATCGAGCGCGAGCGCCTGGCGATAGTCGGCCATCGCGAGGTCATTGTTGCCGCCGGCAGCGTGTGACTGCCCACGCAAGGCGAAGGCGTTGGCGAACTTCGGCGAATTCTTGATCGCCCGCCCAAATGAGGCGGCCGCTGCGGCGTGGTCTCCGGTCTGGGCCATGGCCCGGCCACGGTTGTACCAGGGCTGCGGGTCCTTCCCGTTGATCTCGATGGCCTTGGAGAAGTCCGCCATCGCCGCCGGCACACGCTCCGAGGCGAGCAGCACCGCGCCCCGGCAGTTGTAGCCGCTGGAATGGCGCCCGTAGGCCTCGATCGCCCTCGTGCAGGCCGCC
>CAMAYR010000031.1 GCA_945862355.1 Devosia equisanguinis
ATGCGCACTTTCTTGACAGGTTTGCTCCTCTTGCTCGGCGCAGCAGCCGCTGCAGCCTATTCGTCGCTCTTCATCGTTCATCAGAACACGCAGGCGATCGTTCTGCGCTTCGGTGATCCGCGCAAGATCATCACCGAGCCGGGTCTCAACTGGAAGATCCCGGGCATGGAGACCGTCGAGTTCTTCGACAAACGCATCCTCGATCTCGACACGGCGCCACAGGAGGTCACGGTGTCGGATCAGAAGCGCCTCGTTGTCGATGCTTTCACGCGTTACCGCGTCACCGAGCCCCTCAAGTTCTATCAGACCGTCCGCGGCATCCAGAACGTGCGCTCGACGCTTGGTCCGATCGTGGACAGCTCCTTGCGCCGTGTCCTCGGCGGGGCTTCGTTCCAGGACGTCGTGCGCGACAAGCGCGAGGACCTGATGAATCGGATCGCCAAGTCGGTGAACGACGAAGGCAAGGAATTCGGGATCGAGGTCGTCGATGTGCGTATCAAGCGCGCAGACTTGCCGCGGCCCAACTCGCAGAGCGTGTTCGCCCGCATGAAAGCCGAGCGCGATCGGGAGGCGGCCGAGTTTCGCGCCGAAGGCGCCGCCGCTGCCAACCGAATCCGTGCCACGGCCGATCGAGAGGTGACGGTTCTGGTGGCCGAGGCCAATCGCAAATCCGAGCAGATGCGTGGTGAAGGCGATGCCGAGCGCAACCGGATCTTCGCCGAAGCCTATGGGCGTGACCCGGATTTCTTCGCGTTCTACCGGTCGATGCAGGCCTACGACAATTCCATGCAGGCCAAGGGTACGCGGATGCTGCTGTCGCCGGACAGCGAGTTCTTCCGTTATTTCAACAATCCGCTCGGGGCGCCGGGTGCGGCGGCTAAATGAGCGACTTGGCCGTTGGTATCGGGCTGGTGCTCGTCATCGAGGGCTTGATCTGGGCGCTGGCGCCTGCGGCGGGGATCAGGATGCTGATCGCTGCCGCATCGACGCCACAACCCGCGTTGAGACTGTCGGGGTTGGCCGCCGTGGCGATCGGTGTCGGCATCGTCTGGCTCGTGCGTGGTTGAGGCCTTCGCCGGCGACGACCGTGCAATCCGTGTCGAGTTCACGTGACCGCCGCCGTTGACAATAGCGGCGCGCCGGACTGAATTGCGGATCAGTACTTAGCGTCTTGTGCACTCCGACGAGCCTCGAGGCGGTCACGATGACGACAGGAGATGACGTCATGATGCCGGAACTTATGCCGGAGCGAACGCCCTCCCGGTCTGTCCGGCGACGCTTGGCGTGGGCTGCTGCCGTCACCGCCGTCGCGCTGGCGGGTACGGCTGGCACCGAGGCGCAACGCGCCCTCGCCCAGTCGCGCGGGCCGCAGTCCGTGGCGCCGGTTGCCGAGCGGTTGGCTCCCGCCGTGGTCAACATTTCCACGAGCCAGACCGTCAAGGGCAGTTCCGGCGGCGCGCTTCCTCGCGTGCCGAAGGGGGCACCGTTCGAGGAGTTCTTCGACGACTTCTTCAAGCCCGGCAAGGCGGCAGGGCCCGAGCGCAAGGTGTCCTCGCTGGGCTCCGGTTTCGTGATCGACGGGAAGGAAGGCCTGATCGTCACCAACGTGCATGTGATCGAGGGCGCCGACGAGATCGTCGCCAATTTTGCCGATGGCACCAAGCTGAAGGTCGAGAAGGTCGTAGGGCGTGATCCCAAGACCGACATCGCGCTGCTCAAGGTGACGCCGAAGAAGCCGCTTTCGTCGGTCAAGTTCGGTCGGTCCGACACCGTCAAGGTCGGCGACTGGGTGATGGCGATCGGCAATCCGTTCGGGCTCGGTGGCACCGTCACGGTCGGGATCATCTCCGCCAAGGCCCGCGACATCAACTCCGGTCCCTACGACGATTATCTCCAGACCGATGCCGCCATCAACAAGGGCAACTCGGGCGGCCCGCTGTTCAACATGGACGGCGACGTCGTCGGCGTGAATACGGCGATCATCTCGCCAACCGGGGGCTCGATCGGCATCGGCTTCGCGGTGCCCGCCGACACCGTGGTCGGCATCATCGAGCAGTTCAAGCAGTATGGCGAAGTTCGGCGCGGCTGGCTTGGTGTCCGCCTCGCCACCGTCACAGACGAGCTTGCCACCCAGCTTGGCCTCAAGGAGAGCACCGGCGCTCATGTCTCCAGCGTCGCCAAGGGGGGGCCTGCAGCCGCCGCCGGCGTCGAGACCGACGACGTGATCGTCCGCTTCGATGGCCAGGATGTCACCGCCATGCGCAGCCTCCCACGCATCGTGGCGCAGACGCCGGTGGGCAAGTCCGTCAGTGTCGAGCTGCTCCGTAAAGGCCAGCGCCGCACGCTGAAAGTCGTGATCGGGCGTCTGGCTGAGGATGAGCCAGCGACGCCGGCAGCGATCGGCGCGGACAAGTCCGGTGAGCGGACACTGATGGGGATGCGGTTGGCCCCCCTCGACGATGAGCTGCGCAAGAAGCACGGTCTCAAGGACACGGTGAAGGGCATCGCTATCCTGGCGGTCGATACGGGCAGCCAGGCTGCCCGGCGCGAGCTGAAAGTCGGCGACGTGATCGTCGAGGCACAGGACGAGGCTGTGACGTCGGTGCAGGACCTGGTCGAGCGCATCGACAAGGTGCGTAAGAGCGGCCGCAAGCAGATTCTACTGCGCGTCGAGAACGCGAAGGGCGAGATCCGCTCCGTCGCGCTGCCGTTCGAATGAGTGGCGGGGCTACTGCCCCGCCGGATCGAGCGGCTCGGAACCCTTGGGCGTGCCATCCCCTGCGAAGGTCAGCTTTTCGACCTTCGCCTCGGCCTGCTTGAGCAGTCTGTCGCAATGCTCGCGGAGTGCTGCGCCGCGCTCGTAGATGGCGATCGATTCTTCGAGTTCCACGTCGCCCCGCTCGAGCCTCGCAACAATGGTTTCGAGTTCCTTCAGCGACCGCTCGAAGCTCATTTCCCTGATATCGGCATTGCGGGCACCGGCGCGCGGCGCTGGGTTCGGCGTCGTGTTCATGCGTTCACATCCTCTGGCCCGCCGCGAAATTGGGGACAGCCACTATTACACTGGCTTGCCCGAGGCGATCCCCTCCCGGCACGAGAAAATGGTGGCTGTCCCCATTTTCGTATCGTCCCCATTTTCGTATCAGGCCCCCATCAGCTTCGTCACATGCACCGCCACGGATCGGGCCAGCGCGTTGAGGTCGTAGCCGCCTTCCAGCATGGATACCAGCCGACCGCCAGCATGTCGGTCGGCAACTTTCATGAGCGCCTCCGTCGCCCACCCGAAATCCGGCTCCTGCAAGCGCAGGTTCGCGAGCGGATCGTCGGCGTGGGCATCGAAACCGGCCGAGATCAGGACCAGATCGGGCGCGAAATCGTTTAGCGCGGGCAGGATGCGCGATTCGAATGCTTCCTGGAACTGCTCGCCGGCATCGCCGGGCCTGAGCGGCGCATTCCAGATGTTGCCAGCCCCCCGCTCGGACAGAGCGCCGGTGCCCGGATATAGCGGCATCTGATGCGTCGAGGCGTAGAACAAGTCCTTGTCCGACCAGAAGATGTCCTGTGTGCCGTTCCCATGATGGACGTCGAAGTCTATCACCGCGATGCGCTCGGCGCCGTGGCGGGCGCGCGCGTAGAGACCGGCGATTGCAATGCTGTTGAAGAGACAAAAACCCATCGGGCGTCGCATCTCGGCATGGTGCCCCGGCGGGCGTACCTGGCAGAATACGTTGCGGACGCCGCTCTCCTTGTCCATCACGAGATCGACGGCGCGCAGGCCGGCGCCGACCGCACGCAACGCCGCCTCCCACGATCCCTCCGACATTACCGTGTCGCCGTCGATATGGACGGTCTGGCCCCCACGCGGGCGGGCGTTGCTCAATGCCTCGATCAACTCCGTCGGGTGCGCCAGGGCGATCTGCGCCTCGACGTCCTCCCGAAGCGGGGCGTCTTCGCGCAGGAGCATCGTGAACTCCTTGCGCTCGAGAGCCTTGGTGACCGCGCGCATGCGATCGGGACGCTCGGGATGACCGGGCCCCGTATCGTGATTGACGAAGCAGGAATGCGTAATCAGGAGCGTCGACATGAGTTGCTCGGGTTGGCGGTGCCTGCCCCTTCGGGGCGGACACCGTGGCACGTCGTGAGGTCGAGAACGGCGCGGCAGCGCTACTTCGCCGGCACGACTTCCTTCACTGCGCCGCGCCAGCCGTTCGCGGTCACGTCGAACACGATGCCTTCCGGGGTCTTGTACTTGACCTCGTAGAACACGTTGGGGTTCTGCTCGAAACGCCCCGTCATCCAACTGCCGCCGGCATCCTTGATGCGCTGGTCCGTGGCCTTGGTGTCGTCGACCCACATGCCGAAGTGGATCAGGCCTTCGTAGTCCGGCTGGTCCTCGAAGCCCGGCGTCGGCTCGTCGCCGAAGTTGAGCAGCGCGACGTTCATCACGCCGTCGGTCATGTAGACGCCGCGCTGGGCGCTGCCCGCACGCGTCATGCCGAACGCTTCCTCGAAGAACTTTGCAGATTTCTCGGGATCCTTCACGGAAATGGCGATGTGGCGCAGCTTGGCGGGTTCGGTCATGGGCTTTTGCTCCTTGGGGTGTCGTGCACTGAAAGGGTGCGGCCAGACTTGACGATGGCGCTTGTCTCGACCGCCCCGAACTCGATCGTCGAATGCTGCGGGCCCTATTTGGGCTCCAACCCGGCCTTGCGGACGACATCGCCCCACAGCTTGGCATCGGCTTTGATTTCCCGGGCGAACTCGTCGGGCCTATTTCCGCTGGGCGTGACGCCGAGCGCGGTGAGGCGTTCCGCGATTTTCGGGTCCTTGACCGCCTTGGCGACCTCGGCCGCCAGCCTGTCCACGATCGCCCTAGGCGTGCTGGCCGGCGCGGCGAGCCCGTTCCAGGTGTTGACCACGAAATCCTTGAAGCCGCTCTCGATCATGGTCGGCAGCGCCGGCATCTGGGGGATACGCTTTTCCGATGTGACGGCGATTGCCCTGACCGTTCCTGCCGAGGCCTGCTGCACCACGTCGGAAGCGTTCATGAAGGCCATCGGGATGTGACCGGCCACGACGTTGTTCATCGGCTCGGAGCCCCCGCGCAGATGTACCGCCGCAACCGTCAGTCCCGTGCGTTGCAGGAACAGCACCATCGTGAGGTTCATGTGACTGCCCTGGCCGCCTGAGGCGTAGGTCGTCTTGTCTTGCGCCTTGATCCAGGCGACGAGTTCCGTCGGCGTCTTGGCCGGCACCTTTGGATTGACGGCGAGGATATAGCTGTTGGTGCCGATATTCGAGATCGGCGCGTAATCGTTGATCGGATCGTACTTCACCTTGATCATCGCCGGCACGATCGCAGCTTGCGGCAGCGGATAGGTCAGCAGCGTGTAGCCGTCCGGCGGCGCTGCCCTGACCGCCTCCATGGCGATTGCGCCGCTGGCCCCGGAGCGGTTCTCGACCACGAATTGCTGATTGAGGCTCTCCGACAGCCGCGCCGAAATGAGGCGCGCAATGGCATCGGTGTTGCCACCGGCCGCATAAGGCACGATCACCTTCACCGGTCGGGTCGGATAGGCCTGGGCTAGCACTGCGCTGCTCCCGGCGGCCAAACCTAGCAAACCGAGACACACACGCACACGTAGAAAACGTAAGATCATTGCTTTCGGCTCCATGATCCTTGCGGCACAATCGTCGTCTGATCGCGATGCAACATGCACGACCTCGCGAGCACGGACAAGGCGCTGCAAGCCGAGTACTGAAAGCGGAGGAATGAGATGGTCGATCTGCGCGCGAAAGGCCCCGGCGGGCTCAATCTGCTGAGTGCAAGCGAGGCCTCTGCGCTTCTCGAGGCGGGTAAGTCGACATCGGTGCGCCTCGTCGAGGATTGCCTGTCGCGCATCGAGGCGCGCGATGCCGATGTCCGGGCCTGGGCTCATCTCGATCGCGAGGCAGCGATTGCGCAGGCGCGTGCCCGGGACGCCGAGCCCCGGCGCGGCCCCCTTCACGGCATTCCAGTCGGCATCAAGGACATTTTCGACACCCATGACATGCCGACGGCCTATGGCTCCGCCATCTACCGCGGCTTCCAGCCCCACGCGGATACGGCCGCCGTGGGTCTCCTTCGCATGGCCGGCGCGGTCATCCTCGGCAAGTGTGTGACGACGGAGTTCGCCAGCCCCGTGCCGCGCGAGACCCGCAACCCGCACGATCGAGCGCGCAGCCCCGGCGTCTCGTCGAGCGGCTCGGCTGCTGCCGTCGCGGACTATCAGGTGCCGCTTTCGCTCGGCTCCCAGACCGGCGGCTCGACAATCCTGCCCGCCTCGTTCTGTGGCGTCGTCGGCTACAAGGCGAGCTTGACCGGCATCGACCGGGGCGGCATTCGCCACCTGCGCCCGACGCTCGACACGATGGGCCTGTTCGCACGCACGCTAGACGACATCGCACTGCTGCGCTCAGCGCTTGTCGGCCACACCGCGCCAGACGCTGCGCGCCGGATCGAGGCTCCTCCGCGCATCGGCCTTTGCCGCTCCATCAACTGGTCTCAGGCCGAGCCGGCGACGCAGGACGCGTTCGATCTTGCGGCCGCCGCACTGGCCAAGGCGGGGGCGTCGATCGTCGATGCAGAGATGCCGGCGGTGTTCGACGGCATCGAGGCGAGTTTCCGCGTGATCTCGACCGTCGAAGGCACGCGCGCACTTGGTGAGGAGATCGCACGCCATTCAGCATCGCTGAACCACTACATCAGGGCCGCCCACGAGCAAGCGCGCGGGAACGATCAGGCTGCATACGACAGGGCTCAACAACACGCGCTGGCCTGCCGCCGGACGCTGGCGGGAATGTTCCAGGGCTGCGACGTGCTCATCACGCCGTCGGCGGCGGGCGAGGCCGTGGCCGATCTCGTCTCGGTGTCGAACTCTGCTTTCAATCGCATCTGGACGTTGATGCACACACCGACCCTCTCGCTGCCGGTGGCGACAGGCCCCAACGGTATGCCGATCGGTATTCAGGTCGTCGGTCCTGCCGGCGGCGACGATCGCACGATCGCATTCGCGCGCTGGATCCGGGACCGGCTCGGCGCCGATAGCTCGGGCTGATCCAACTCCCTCCCGGCAGCGTAATAGCTGCTTAACCGCCGCAGAGAGGCCCCCTCGCATGG
Organism: Devosia equisanguinis; assembly: GCA_945862355.1. Taxonomy (GTDB): domain Bacteria; phylum Pseudomonadota; class Alphaproteobacteria; order Rhizobiales; family Hyphomicrobiaceae; genus CAMDPA01. Next base: position 7,160 of record CAMAYR010000031.1, read on the forward strand.
ACCGTTTCGAACGCGTTGCCGTGATCGGCAGCGGCATATCCGGCCTCGGCGCGGCCTGGCTGTTGTCGCGCCGTTGTGACGTGACGCTGTTCGAGCGCGAAAGCTACATCGGCGGTCACAGCAACACCGTGGAGGCTCCCGCGGCTGGGCAATCGGTGCCCGTCGACACCGGCTTCATCGTCTACAACGAGGCGAGCTACCCCAATCTGGTGGCCCTTTTCGAGCATCTCGGTGTCCCGACCGCTCCGACCAGCATGAGCTTCGCGGTCTCCCTCGACAAGGGCCGCTACGAGTACTCGGGCACGGGACTGTCGGGACTGTTCGGGCAGCCGTCCAACCTTCTGAGCCCCAGCCACTGGGCGATGACCGCAGACGTGTTCCGCTTTTTCAGGGAAGCCCGCGAGTTGTTGCGGACCGACGGCGCCGACGGCCCCTCGCTTGGCCAGTATCTGGCGGAGCACCGCTACTCGCGCAGCTTCATCGAGCGTCACATCGTGCCGATGGCGGCTGCCATCTGGTCGACGCCGTCCTCCCAGGTGCTGAGCTTTCCGGCGGCATCTTTCGTGCGCTTTTTCGACAACCACGGCCTCCTTCAGGCGCGCAACCAGCCTGTCTGGCGCACCGTCGTCGGCGGCAGCCGTGAGTACGTCGGCCGCATCCTCGCCGCGATGCCGGCACAAGTCGTGAAGGATGCCGGCGTGAGCCGTATCGACCGCGATGCGAGAGGCGTGGTCGTCCATCATCGCGGCGGTCAGCAGCGCTTCGATGCTTGCGTGATCGCGACCCATGCCGACGAGGCGTTGTCCTTGCTCGGCGAGGCGACGACCGACGAGCGCGACCTTCTCGGCGCCTTCCGGTACCAGCGCAATCTGGCGATCCTGCATCGAGACTCGAGCTTCATGCCGCGCCGCAGACGGTTGTGGTCGAGCTGGAACTATCTCGGTAGCGGTGCAGGCGAGAACCGCTCGCTTTCGCTGACCTACTGGATGAACAATCTTCAGCCGCTCGGCGAGCGCGCGCCGGAGCTGTTCGTCACCTTGAATCCCGATCGCGAGATCGACGCCGCCATCGCCACGTTCGACTACGCGCACCCGATGTTCGACACCGCCGCGATGGCCGTCCAACGCGTCCTGTGGCGGCTGCAGGGCGAGCGTCGGACATGGTTCTGCGGCAGCTATTTCGGCTACGGCTTCCACGAGGACGGTCTGCAGGCAGGCCTTGCCGTCGCCGAGGAGATCGGTGGCGCGCGGCGGCCTTGGCTGGTCGATGACCCGTCCGGCCGCATTCACGTCGGCCTGCCCCGTCGTGGCGGCGCTGTCCCCGTTCTGGAGGCAGCCGAATGAACGCGCTTCGCTCGTGTGCCTACGTCGGAACGGTAGTCCACAAGCGGCTAGAGCCGCGCCGTCACGCATTCTCCTATCGTGTCTTCGCGCTGTGCCTCGACGTCGACGAGATCGCGGAGGTGAGCCGCCGCCTGCGTCTGTTCTCGCGCGGTCGCTTTAATCTGATGAGCTTCCACGATGCCGACCACGGCGACGGCTCCGCCACCGATATCGCCACCCATATCCGCAAGGTTTTCGACGGGGCCGGCCTCGGCAGCTTCGGCGCACGCGTGGAGCTCGTGTGCTATCCGCGGCTGTTCGGCTATGTGTTCAATCCACTCAGCGTCTACTTCGGGCGCGACACGCAAGGTCGGCTCGGCGCCATCGCTTATGAAGTGTCGAACACGCTCGGCGAGCGCCGCAGTTATGTCATCCCCGTCTCCCCTGATCGCAGTGACGATGCGAGCGTCATTGCCCAGCACTGCGACAAGCAGCTCTACGTCTCCCCCTTCACGGGGCCTTCGGGAAGCTACGGCTTCCACATCGTGCCGCCGGGCGAGACCGTTGTTCTGGGCGTCGACTTCCGCGAGGAGGGCCGGCCCGTTCTGAAGACCCACTTCCGCGGCACGCGCCGGCCGCTCGGCGATGGCGCGATTGCAGGTCTGCTGCTGCGTCATCCCCTGATGACCTTGAAGATCATGGCGGCGATCCACCTTCAGGCAGCCCGGCTTTGGCTAAAGGGCGTGCCGATTCGGACCTACCATGCCTCGCCGCGCTACGCCGTTACGACGGTAGCGGCCCCCTCGAGCGAGTGAACGAATGTCGGACAACTTCACGATCGCTGTGCATGATGCCGGGATGCTGCTGGAGGCTCGCGGCAGCGGGCTTCGTCGGCTGATCGACGCTACGCTTCTCGACGCGCTGGCATCGAGCCTCGGCACTGGCCTCGTCGGCCGCCTTCGCCTCACGCTCCCCTCGGGTCGTACCGCACTGCTCGGCAAGGGCGCCGGCTGCGAGGTGGCCCTGTCCCTGCGATCCTATCGTGCGATCAGGAAGATGATGCACCGGGGCCTGCTCGGATTTGCCGAGGCCTATCTCGCCGGCGACTTCGAGACCGATAGCCTCGACGATCTCTTTCGATTCTTTTTCGACAATGAAGCCATGATCTCGCGTGCCCTGCCGGGCCTGTTGCGCAGCGCTTCGCGCGATCGCTCGTTTCACACGAGGCGGCGCAACACGCGCACGGGCAGCCGCCGTAACATCGCCGCGCACTATGATCTGGGCAATGACTTCTACAAGCAGTGGCTCGATCCGAGCATGCTTTATTCAAGCGCGATCTACCGTGGGCAGAATGCTTCGCTGGACGAGGCACAGTCCATCAAGACTGCGGTGATCCTCGACGCGCTCGACCTTCAGGAAGGCAGTTCGGTTCTCGAGATCGGCTGCGGCTGGGGCGCTGTCGCCGAGGCGATCGCGGGCCATGGCGCAATCGTGCGCGCCATCACCATCTCCGAGCAGCAACTGCTGGCAGCCAGGGCGCGCATCGCCGAGGCGGGGCTGGCCGCGCGCGCGCAAGTCGCATTCGAGGACTATCGCGACACCGTTGGTCACTTTGACCGGATCGTCTCTGTCGAGATGATCGAGGCGGTTGGCGAGGACAACTGGCCGGCCTATTTTCGCACAATTCACGATCGGCTGCGCCCCGGTGGGCACGCGGTCATCCAGGCGATCACGATCCGTGACGATCTCTACGACGGCTACCGCGCCAAGCCTGATTTCATCCAGCGCTACATCTTCCCGGGCGGCATGTTGCCTACGGTTGCGATGCTCGAGCGGCACGGCTGCGCTGCAGGTCTCGGCTTCGAGGAGGTCGAGCGCTTCGGCTCATCTTATGCATTGACGTTGGCGGAATGGCAGTCCCGGTTTTCCGCCGCTTGGCCCCGCATCGAGGCGCTGGGCTTCGATGGCCGGTTCCGCCGCATGTGGGAATACTACCTCAGCTACTGCCGCGTCGGCTTCGAGCGCGGCACCATCGACGTCGGGCTCTATCGCTTCACGAAGCCTTCCGCAACTGCATCGTCCGAGCTCTGACAGGATACGGACAGCGAGAAAGTCGTGCACGCATCTCGTGTGATGATCGAGAAATTCGCTACCGCTCCCAGCAATCGTTCGAGCGAATTTCTGGATTTGGATCGCACTAGCAACTCTCTGATGCCAGTGTCCCTCTTGTTTCCGAAGTTAGCACGAGTGCTTGCGGCAGGGTGGATGCGAACTTCGGAACCGGGACACCAGGAAGGTACGTCGCCATGCCCAATGACATGAGGTCAGCTCAAGCCTCCCCGGTCTTCGATCCCACTACGTTCCTGGAGGGGCAAACCCTGGCGTGGGGGATATTCGAGGATCGTTTCGGTCGCGTGCGGCGCCGCTTCAGCGTCGAGATGAGCGGCCGCTGGGAAGGGGCGGTGTTCTATCTGGAGGAGACTTTCCTCTACGATGACGGCACCACCGAGAAGAGGGTTTGGCGCATCGTACCGGAAGCCAAAGGCCGCTTCACCGCGACCTGCGCTGACTGCGTTGGTACGGCACGCGGCGAATGCGACGCCAATACTATTCGCATGTCGTACCGCTTCCGGCTCAGGCTCGAAAATCGGACGATCGACGTCGACTTCGACGATCGGATCTATCTCGTATCCGACGCCATCGCCGTCAATCGCGCAGTGATGCGCAAATGGGGTGTGCGGTTGGGCGCGGTCTCACTGTTCTTCCATCGCGGAGATGTCGGACAGGACATCCGCCAGGCGGCAGCCGCCGCCTGATGATGGAGGCCAAGACGAAAAATAGAATGACGCCTTGTTTCACTGGCCGCCCTGATCGACGGCCGCGCTCAAGGCTCGAGCCGGCCGGCTATGCGCAGGTACAACCCGGTGGGTAAAATTCGGAGGAGCTTAAGCATCGCCACGAGCTGCCAGGGAAATGCGATCTCGAACTTGCCCTTCTCCAGCCCGCGGATCATCCGCGCCGCGGCATCATCTGGCTTGATGATGAAGGGCATAGGAAAATCGTTCACCGCCGTCATCGGCGTCTCGACGAAGCCCGGATTGACGAGGCTGACGACGATGCCATGACGCGACAACTCTAGCCGCAACGTCTCCGCCAGATTGATGACCGCTGCCTTGGTCGGCGCATAGGCCGCGGATTGGGGCAGCCCGCGATAGCCCGCGACCGAGGCGACGAGGGCGATCTGTCCCCTTCCCGCCGAGATCATGGCCGGAATCAATGGTTCGAGCGCATTGACGATGCCGAGATAGTTGACCTCGATGGACCGGGTGGCGAGGCGCGCGTCGTAGGCGCTCGACTTCATCGGATGCCAGACGCCCGCATTGAGCACGGCGAGATCTACCGGACCGATCGCGTCGACGACACGCCGGTAGCCCGCCGCCACGTCATCGAGGCTGGTAACGTCGAACGGTACGGCAACGATGCGACTGTCGGCGCGGGCAAGGTCGGCGAGCTTGTCGACCGATCGCGCGGAGGCTGCAACCTTGACCCCGCGCGCAGCAAGCTGAAGGGCCAGCTCCCGGCCGATGCCGGTGCTGGCCCCTGTAATCCAAGCCGACCTCCAATGCGCGACCATGATCGCTACATCCCGGTCCACGGCTGTAGCAGCTTGCCGACGATACTCTTGAACCTCGCAGGCCGCTCGCTCGCGATCAGACACACGCATCCAACTATCTTGTCAGCGACCGGCCTATGCTCGACGTCCTCGTCGGCGTCCTGCAGATCGCCGCGACGGTATTCGCCCGTTTCATCGGCGTAGGCCCCGTCGAGTACGAGCGTCAGCTCCGAGCCGCCGTGTCCGTGGTCGGGCATCTCTCGCCCCGGCCCGATCTTCAGTAGCCGCAGATCGCCTTCCACGCCGGCCGACAGCTCCAGCCGGTGGTGCCAAACCCCCGGGCCGAGGCGCTTCCACGGTATCGTGTCGAAGCCCAGCCCATAAACCTGGGCGATCGGCGCCGGCAGATGGTCCGGTCTACGACGCTCCACAACTGGAGCGTCTGTGAGGGCCTCGCACTCCAGCGGGCGCTTCGGGATCCGGATCGCTGGTCCGACGGCCGGGGCAAGCGAGCCGAGAAGCCCTGCGCCGATCAGCTCCAGATCCTCCACCTCGTGGCGGCAATCCTCGCACATCGAGAGATGCGCCGTGACCACAGCTGCAAGGGGCTCGCAGAGCGTCCCGGCAGCATAGCTCATGAGAGTAGCGGCTTCGGGATGCCGCCTGATGGTTTCGCTCATCTCAGATCCTCGAGTGCAGCGCGAACTTTCTGATAAGCAAGTCGAATGCGCGATTTAACGGTTCCGAGCGGCAGATTCAGCCGCTCGGCGATCTCACTGTGCGAAAGGCCCTCGATGAACCCCAGCGTGACGACAACGAGCTGATCGGGTGGCAACTCACGAAGGACCGCCTGGACGCGTGCCTGCCGCTGTCGCAGCGACACGGTCACATCCGGTGGCTCGTCATCCGACGGAATGGCGGCAGCCTGCTCGTCCGTAAGCTCCTGCCAGGCGCTCTGCCGTCTCAGCCGGTCGATGCGGAGGTTGCGAGCGATCGTGAAGATCCACGTCGTCGCACTGCCCTTCTCGGCGGAATAGAGGGCAGCTTTCCTCCAGACCGTCAGAAGTGTTTCCTGAGCCAACTCCTCGGCCAGCGCGGGATCGGCGCCTTGACGCATCATGTAGCTGCGGATCTTCGGGGCGTACTCCTCGAACAGCTGTCGGAATGCTTGATCACTGCGATCCGTCGCGATTCTGGAAAGAAGGTCGGTCATCAGTCCCCGGGAATGTGAACGGACCGGCGCTCGGGCCTTCCGAAGCAGTACCGTAGCTTCCATCATACCGTCCCTCCATCCGCACGCAACCGACTACGGGGCGGAGGCGACGCTGGATCATCGCTTGTGGCGCAAATCGACTGAGATCCGCATCTTTATGGGGCCGAGCTGATCCGCAACCGTTGGTTGCGCGTTCATCTGATGTGACCAGCCCGTCCAGGAAAGGTGCGCTATGACCTCGCAGAACATGACCTCGCTGAAGCAGATCACTCTCGTCTACGCAGCCACGCTGGCCACCTTCGTCGCCATCGATGCCGTTTGGCTCACGCAGGTCGCCATCCACCAGTTCACGATCGCCCTGGGCGACATGCTGCGTCCCGTGCCCGATGTCGGAGCAGTAGTGGCCTTCTATCTGGTCTACACGGCAGGGCTTGTCTATCTCGCGGTGCGCCCGAGCATTCTCGAGGGTTCCGTCGCCGGGGCCGCTGTGAAGGGCGCAGTTCTCGGTCTGACGGCCTACGCCACCTTCGACCTGACCAACCTTGCCGTTCTGAAGGGCTGGACGCCGGGGTTGGCAGCGCTCGACATCGCCTGGGGCACGGTTTTGACGGCAGTTTCCGCCGCAATCGGCTGCTGGATCGGGTTACGGTTCCGCTCGTGAGCCTGCCGGCCTCAGATCAACCGCGGCTGGCGATCGAGCCGGCCGCGGCAAGCTCCATGAGTAGCGCCAAAGTGGCGCTGCCCGGCATGTTGAACGGGTTGAGCTCGGCGCGAATCGAGTATTTGAGGAGGGAGGCTGAATTGACGGTATCGAGGTTGACCCTGCCCATGCTCCAGTTGCCGAAGTGGCGCTCGGCGATCTCCTCGAACATGAGCACCTGCAGACCGCTATGTCGGTTGTCGCTGTAGATGGTGCCGAGTAGGTCGCTGACGATTTCCCGCCCGCCCTCGAGTGCCTGCACGAACGTGCCGTTGCTGTAGCAGAGCAGGCCCGTGACCCCACGCGGGAAGTTGTTCTTTCGCGATTTCTCGAGGATGCGGTCGAGAGCACCGACGGCTATCGGCTCGACGGCACGGCTGGCATAGAGGCAACGAACGAGCATGGCTGGCGCCCTCAGGCTTTGAGATTGATGATCGCAAGGAACTCGCGACGCAGAGCGGCATCCTTCAGGAACGAGCCGCGCATTATGCTGTTTACCATTTTCGACCCGGTATCCTTCACGCCCCGCCAGTGCATGCAGAAATGATCTGCCTCCATGACGACGGCGAGGCCGTCCGGCTTCACCAGCTCCATCAGCAGGTCGGCCATTTGCGTGATGGCCTCCTCCTGGATCTGCGGCCGGCTCATGATCCAGTCGGCAAGCCGGGCATACTTCGACAGTCCGATGAGGTTGGAGTGCTGGTTGGGCATCACGCCGATCCACAACCGCCCCATGATCGGCACGAGGTGATGGCTGCAGGCGCTGCGCACGGTCACCGGTCCAACGATCATCAGCTCGTTCAGGCTGGCGGCATTGGGGAACTCCGTCACCGGCGGCGCGCGGTGAAAGCGCCCGCGGAACACCTCGTTGATGTACATCCGAGCGACCCGGCGCGCCGTGCCCTGGGTGTTGTGGTCGCTGTCGGTATCGATGATCAGGCTCTCGAGCACGCCTTGCATCTTGCCGGCGACCTCGTCGAGCAGTGTGTCGATCTCGCCGGGCTCGATGAAGTCCGCGATGTTGTCGTTGGCGTGGAAGCGCTGCCCGTTCTGCAGGATACGCTGCCGGATACGCTCGGATATCGGCAGTTCGGGCGGCGCCGTGGTCGGCGGGGAAGTATCGTCCATATCTGGCGGGCCTCGTTTGACGGACGGCGCGGGACGCCGACACTCTGCGCACGAGGCTCGGTGCTGCCTCGGTTCAGAAGACAAATATCATGATCGGACCGGCATCCTGCGAGGGCTTGGGAGACGGGCCATGTCGATTTTTTATTACGACGAACGGAAAACAGCGGATCACTGGCATTCGACAATCTCGGGGTGCCCACCGTCACCCCACCGATGATGCGGCCGTATCGGCGACCAAGATGGGAACTTAGATCGGCAACCATGCGCACCCCTCGTGGTTGGCCATACGACAGGATCTCCGCTAGAACACGAGAATGGCGGCGGCTCACCCGGCCACGCCAACTTAGGGCAGGGAGCGGGACAATGATCCCTGCACATCTCTCCCGTCGACGCTTCGCAGTCATTGCGGAAAGACAATGCGCTCTTCTACCGGACCAACTCCAGCATCACCTCGTTGCGACGAAAAAACGGAAGCGTCCAAGGAGGATTATAGAATGCCAGCACAGGCTCGCCCGACGTCGACAACTTGTGCTCCGAAGCATATCGGCGCAGCTCATCAGTGCGCTCATCGATCGCCTCTTTTGATGCAGATCCAGAGAACTTGATCACGGCAACGTGGCGAGCAGGAATCGGCTTGAAGCTCACGCGAGGATCCGTCGGCGCCGGCAAGGTCTCCAGTGTCCAGGCTTTCGGCATGATGAAGCTTACGGTCCAGACATCGCCTGTACGCTGCTGCGTCACCGGCGCGGTCATCGCGATGGTCTGCCTTTGCTGTTGAACGGGTGCCGTCATGGCAATCTTCGCGTTCGGCTTGTTGGCGCCAAAGATGTAGGCGGCAATCAGCCGAAAGCCCTCGTTGATAGCCGTCTTGCGCTCGCCTTCGACCGCGGCCTCGGCGGCGATCATCGGTCCATAGGAACGGATCTCGATGGCACCGTTGGACGTCGTCACCGCATATTCCGGCTGTTCAACGCGGCTCATGAGTGGCCCTGCTCCAATTGCGGCGACGACGATGACGATAAGGATTCCGGCCAGGACCCAATAGAGTCGTTTGCGCGACCCCGTTGCCCGTGGCTTCGTCAGCCGTTCAGTGTCTGGACTTGCGGCCATTGTAGCCCCTTGGATCGCTAGACATCAGTGCCGACCGCGCCTCGATCAGTCTGCTGCAGCGATCAACGCGCGCGTATGCATTCCGGATCTCGGTGTGGACGTACGACCGGGTGCAACCGACGTGGCACCGGGTTTGCCAGGAACAGGGTCAAGGCGACAGTTCGCTCTGGAGCGCGTGCAGGAGCTGCTCTACCTCCTGAGCCAAGGCATTGCTCAGGGGCGGATCCCGGGTTCGACACCTGTGTACCTCGACTCTCCCATGGCAATCTCGGCGACGGAAATCTTCCGGCGTTATCCGGATTCCTTTGAGCCGGATGCCGCCAAGCTGTTTCAGGAGGGGCATGATCCCCTCAACCTGCCCGCGCTGCATCTCACGCGTGAGACGGCGGAGTCCATTGCCAGAAACGCAGTCAATAGCGGGGCCATCAGCATGGCCGGCTCCGGCATGTGCACGGGGTGGGCGCATTCGCCATCACCTCCGCAATAATCTTGGCCGCGACGCCTCGAGCGTTGTGTTTGTCGGCTTTGCAGCCAATGGAACGCTTGCCCGCAGCATCATCGATGGTGCCAAGGAGGTCAACATCTTTGGCGAGACAATCCCAGTTCGCGCCCGGATCCACACCATCAACGGATTCTCCGCCCATGCGGACCAGGCCGAGCTGTTGGCCTGGCATAAGCAGACCGGGGCGAAACGCTCGTTCCTTGTGCACGGCGAAGAGGAAACCATGGGCCAGATCGGAGCAAAGCTTGCTGGCACGAGCGTTGAAATGTCGAGCCCTCATCATGTGTTCGCGTTGTAGTGCTTCGCTGACTGCAACATCGACCCGGCGTATTCAGATCGCAATCGCCTGCATCAGATCGGCGATCTTGATCGTCGCGAAATTGGAGAACGTATCAGACACCGCGTACGGCAGCACGATGAGGTCGCGGTGGCGAATGGCGCCGCACGTATAGACCACGTTTGGCACATAGCCTTCGCGCTCGGCCGGTTCGGGCCGCACCAGCGGCTCGCGGGATCGGCCCAGGACCTTCGATGGGTCTGCCTTGTCCAACAGCACGGCGCCGATCGAGTACTTGCGCACCGGCCCGACCCCATGGGTCAGCAGCAGCCAGCCCTCGTCCAGCTCGATGGGGGAGCCGCAACTGCCGATCTGGACGAATTCCCAAGGATACTCCGGTTTGAGCAGAGCTGAGCCACCGTCCCATGCGTAGAGATCATCGGAGTAGATAAGATACAGGTTCTCATTGTCCTGCCTCGCGATCATGGCATAGCGTCCCCCGATCTTCCGGGGAAACAATGCCATCCCCTTGTTGCGCGCAGCGGCACCGGAAAGCGGAGTCATCCTGAACGAGATGAAATCCGTCGTCTCCAGCAGCTCTGATCTGATCGCTCTGCCGCTGTAGGCGGTGTAGGTCGCGTAGTACGTCGTGCGGCCGTTGTGGGTGAACTCGACGAACCGGGCATCCTCGATGCCATTGCTTTGGGAGTCCGTGATCGGAAAGATCACGCGCTCGCTGAGGTCGCCGTCGGCGCGGAAGATGACTTCGACGTCGTCGCCATTTGCCCTCCGCGTCCGGGTTGCAATTCTGGGCACGCTGGCCAAGCGGGCAGTCGGGTCGACGGTGACGCTGCCGTCTGCATCGATTGTACCCGAGCGAAACGTCAGAGAGGAAATATGCCCCTCACCGACCGCACGCAGGCTCAATATAAAGCGACAGCCACGCGCTGGCGCGCCGCTCTGATCAGGATGGCGCACGATGCTCGGATTGAACAGTGCGGAAGCCTCGAACGAGTATTCGTGCAGGAAATACGCGCCTATCAGACAGCGCTGCGTCTTGTTGAGCTGGGCATGAGGTGCCAGCGCCTCCTCCATCTCAGCTGCTCTCGTCTCGAAGATCTCCAGCAGGTTCCTGTGGCGCCCCTCGAAATTCTCCAGCACCTCGGTCAACTGCCGACCGGCAGCTCCCGGCTCCAAGCCGATCACGCGATCGACGATGTGATTGGCCCTTGTCTTGTCGGTTGGATTGAGATCACGAGGTTCGGTCGCTGGCTTGAACGGTCTCACGACGACTCTGGCCGGATCGGGGCGGAGATGCAGAGCCTGACGGTTCAAGAATTGGGACTGTGACAACGGGACCCCCTGGTCTGACGTAGTTGGTGAGAGCGTGGCCCGTGGCTTTTCTGACCTCGGTCATTGGCGTCCGCTTGCGCTCGATCTTGGCCGCATGCTCGAATTCTCGGATTTCGACGAGAGAGAGCAGATAGGACAACACGGACTCCGCACCCCGGTTCTCGTTGGCGCGATCCGCATGCAGTCCGTCCCGGCAGCTACCTGTATCTATATCCACAAGTGGCGCCCGAAGGTCGTTGCTTCCAAGAAACCAATCGAAGACCCGGTTGGCATCCGAAACCCACCTAGCCTTCTTTTCTACACGCCAAGCGGCGTGGCAGGCAGAAATAGATGCGGCGGCCTCGACAGCCTGCTGATCGAAAGGGCGCGGTCGTAATCGTCGTTGGCCGAAGCTGTCGGTTCCCACCGGCCTGAACACGCCGCTCGGCGCTGTTTGCAACCCCATCAACCAGCGCAGCGAACGCAATCCAGCGTCTATCAACGGTCGATTTCCGATCGCAAGTCCGGTTGCGATCAACGCCTGCGGGAGACGTGCGTTGTCATAGGCTAGCGTCTCCTCGAACCAGACCCAATCGACCGTCTCTACGGCGCACAGTTCTGCGAGCAATTTGTCCGCAAGAAGGCCACGCAAGCGTGCAGCTTCAGAGTGGACGATCTCATGCGAGGAGATTGCATCCAGTCCGAGCAGTGCGAAGGCCCACGCTCTGGGCGATGTGAAGCCTTCGACAGTGGGCAACGCGGCATGAAAGAGCTCGGAAGCCCACTGCCGGCGCGACGCATCGCCGTCGGTGCCTGCACAGGTCCCCAGCGCCCATAGCGTCCGGCTATGACTGTCCTCGGAGCCCTGGTCCTCCAGCCACCGACGATCGTAGCTCATGAAATTGCGGAAGCGGCGCTTATCCGGATTCCAGGCATGCTGCACGAATGCCGCGAACCGGGTCGTCAGAGGCTCCGGAAGCCGCGTGTTCGTCTGTCCTGCGAGAGCGCAGGACAGCATCAAGGCCCTGGCATTATCGTCGACGCAATAGCCGTGCGAACGGTCCGGGATACCGTGAACGGCATGCTGCATAAGACCGGTACTGTCGCACATCGAAAGGAAATGGCTTGTCCGTAGCTCAGGCAGGACGCGCGCCTTGGATGAAACATTGGCATGCGTGACACGGGGCGCACGAATGGGAACATTAAACTCATGCGCAGCTTCGAAGACGGCGATGTAGCGCTTGGCTATCTGGCTCCAGACCATCGATCGGCTGGCGGAATAGGCATGGCGGCGAAGGGTATCGCGGCGGTCGTTTTCGGTCAGCAGCGAGGCAATCTCGACGCCGACAGCATGCGCGTTGCCAAACGGGACCATGACACCGCGCCCGTCTGCCAACAACTCTTGCGCGTGCCAGTATGGCGTGGAAACCACGGCCTTGCCCAGCCCGAAGCTGTAGGCGAGCGTGCCGGATGTCATCTGCGCCTCGTTGAGATAGGGCGTCACGTAGACATCGCACATGGAAATGTAGTCCAGCAGCGTCGGCTGATCCACGAACTGGTTGATGAAGACGACGTGGTCCTGCACACCGAGTTCGCGCGCGCGGGCCACCAGGCTATCCCGATAGGTCTCGCCCTGCTCGCGCACGAGGTTGGGATGCGTCGCCCCGAGCACGACATAGACTGCTTCCGGACACGACCCGACGATCTCGGGCATGGCGTCGATCACGGTCTCGATGCCCTTGCTTGGCGAGAGCAGCCCGAACGTCAGAATAACGGATCTTCCCGAAAATCCGAGCCGGGCTTTTGCTGGGGCGGTGTCGAGGAATGGGTAATCCGGTATGCCGTGCGGAATGATATCGATCTTGCCTGCGGGCACGCCGTGAACGGCCTGCAACAGCTCCTTGCCTTTGTGTGCCATGACGACGATCTTGCTCGACATGTCGATGATGCGGCGCATCACGCTGCGCTGTGATGACTTCGGGTCGGCGAGCACGGTATGAAGCGTCGTCACGATCGGCATCTCGAGACGCGACAAGAGCTCGAGCACATGGCCGCCGGCTTCGCCACCGAAAATTCCGTATTCGTGTTGCAGATTGACGATGTCATAGCGGCCAGCATTCAGGATGTGCGCGGCCCGCGCGTAGTCTGCGACTAAATCGTCCTGTACTTCGCATCTCACGATGTCGGGGTAGTTATAAGTGCCGGCAGGATCGGTCATGGCGACGATGCTCGTCTCCGGGGCAGGACGCGCAGCGGCCACAGCCGCGTGCAGGTCGTGCGTAAACGTGGCAATACCACAGCGGCGTGGGAGATGATTGCCGATGAATGCAACGCGCTTAAGTGGCTTCATGTTCAGGATCCTGGCTAGCGGACGTCCGGTGACGGTCCTGCGACAACGACTTCGACGAACGGCTTCTGGGTAGCGCTCGTCGCTGGGGTAACCTGATCGGCTGATTGCAACAGGTGCGATATGAGCCGGTCACCGGTGTATGCCGCCAAAGCGACCAAGCCATCGGGTCCTGCGTGGATTTCGACACGATCGGACTGCACGAATAGAGCGTCGCCTCTTGCAACAGCGTGTGGTCCAGCTCTTCCGTCGCCGCTGACGACGAGCACCCAAGTTTCCAGCTCGGTAGCCAGAATCCGGATTGCGTCTGGCTCCAGCTCCAGTCGTTCCATGACGAAATATGGACTGCACACGAGTAGCGTCCGCTCCCGGTCGATCCGGCGCGCCGGCTCCGGCATTGCGGCCGGTCCGCCCTGCGAGACGGCAAGCGCGTCGTCGATATGAAGCTCGCGCTTGCTGCCGTGATCGAACAGTCGATAGGTCGCATCGCTGCGCTGTTGAATCTCCGCGATCACGAGGCCCGCACCGATGGCATGAATAGTTCCAGCCGGAACCAGGATCGCATCGCCCGCCGCCACGTTTTTCCACGCGACCAGCTCCGCGATCGATCCGTCACCTGCGGCCTGCAGAAGTTGAGATCGGCTGATCTCGCGCTTGAGGCCGACGGCAACCGCTGCTCCGGTAGCGGCTTTCAAGACATACCAGGCTTCCGTCTTGCCATTCGCCAACCCCTTTGAGCGCGCATACGCATCATCGGGATGGACCTGGATCGACAGCGGCTCGCTGGTGAAAAGCAGCTTCAGCAGAAGAGCCGGTGGAGCCAGAGCAGCGGCCGTGCGCTCGTACCAGATCTCGCCGATCGGTCCATCAGAGCGTCCGCTCGTCAACCAACTTCTCAACTCGCCGGTGCCCTCGGCAACGCCCCAGGGTCTCTCGACCGGCTCGGGGTGGGCAATTTCGATGGTCATCGAGCTTCACCTGGGTTGCTGACCGTCGTTCGGCTGACGGGATGGCAGCAACGCATCGGTTGCACGCCGGGACGTTAGACTTTGATGCTCGGGGTGGGCAGGGTCGGAAAGTACCCAGAGCGCACAGGGCGGCCGCTGCCCCGCCGCGATGGCGGAGGAACACATCCACAGCGACGCACCCGAGCTGTCGTCGACGGCACGGACGCGGAAGACGCGGAAAGGGAGAGCGACCCTAATCTGGATCAGCATGCTGTGAACCCGAGTGGGGTACTCGCATTGGTCGATGGTGGCGAGCAACTGCGGGGTTGAGCCTCCGCTGTCGCGATTTTCCCCGAAGGTCAGCGATACCTGACCGTCGGGGATTTTTGCGTGGGCCAACGCTTACTTGGCCTGCTACGTCCAACTCGAAATCGGTTGCCGACCACCTCATATGAGTAAATTCCGAGGCTGGTCCGGTTCGTCAATGAGCGCTCTTATGATCTCGGCCTTCCGCTACTTTTTACGGTTGGTCGCTTTGGCGAGCCTGCCTCTCATCCCCCCGAGTGGCACTGCTCCGGCTCTAACGTAGCCAGCCAATGCACCGCGACCTCGGGTCCGCCCCCCCCCCCGACCCGAGGTCGCACTTCTTCCATTCGTATTGCTCGGGCGAGAACTCACGGTGCCGTGCAGGGCGGTGAGGGGTGCAAGCAACACGTCGCTCGGGATCGACAACAGAACATTCCGCGCTGGGTAGAGACCATGCGCCGGCAGCGCTGGCAGATCGCCCAATCGCTATTGCACATCGTTGAAGCTGGGCCGTTCAAGGCGCAGGCGATGCAGTCGAATGCAATTCGGAACTGGATTCGGGATTGCGCTCAGAGGGCGCTGAATCCAAAATGTACGGGACGTTTCGTATCTTCAGGAGCTCGACGATCTGGTCGGCCCCGTTCATCCCGAGATCGATCACGGCCCCAGACAACGCGTTGCGTTCCGCAAGTTGCAGGGCACGTACCAAGCTGTAGGCAGTCAGCACTCGGCCGCCGTCGTCCACGATGCGATCTTGAAGTGGGATGGCGCTGTCGAGCTCGTTCTGGACGATGAGAATCGTCTGACCTCTAAGTCTTGCCTTGTCCATTTCGTCACCGTGTCGTTGGACGACGCCGACCGACTGAGGCTCATAGGCTTCCAAGTCAGCGCCACCAGCATCGAAGGAAGCGAACCGAGGTCTGCGTTGTCGTTGAAGCTCGCTGGGCCGCGCTCCTTTACGGAGCAGTGAAGGGTATCACGCGCCGGCAGCGAAGCGCAGGCTCGGACTCTACTCAATGTGCGCCGCTGGAGAGCTCTGCGCCTGACGGAAGGTTCCAGAGTGTCGGCACCACTACCCTTCGATGCTGTCGTATCCAGCCAGTTCAGTAAGACCTGCGGAGTCGATGATAGTCACTTTATGATCCTGGAACGTCAGCAGCTCCAATTCACGCAGTTGTCTCAGCACTCGGTTGACGTGGATGGCGCTCACTCCGAGAGCGTCCGCGATGACATATTGGCTCAGAGGGCACTCGTACTCGGTGTCGCTGGTCAACCCCACCAGCTGCAGCCGGTCGCGCAACTCGAGAAAGAAGTGGGCCGTTCTCTCCAGCGACGTTCGCCGGCCGATACTCGCCAGGTGCTCGACCGTTATCGCCTCGTCACGAGATGTCCCCCACATGATGGCTGTCGCCAGCCGCGGGAACTCGTCGACCAAGGTGTTCAAGCGGGTCGTACTGATGCGGCTCACCTGTACGTCGGTTATGGCGGAAAAGGCATGATCTGATGTCTTGAGCAGTATGCTTCGCAAGCCAATCATATCGCCGGGAATGGGAAACGTGATGATCTGCCGTGCGCCATCGCGCAGCACCTTGTAACTGCATCCCCACCCGGCATGGAGAATGTAGGCCAATTGACCGGCATCCCCCTGGTTCATCAGATCACTGCCGCGCGGAACATTGACGGGGGTGGACTGCAGCTCGGCCAATCCTGCCAGCTCTGTCGGGGAGAGCTTCACGAAGGTCGTAAGTTTTCTCGCCAGATGGTCGTTGACGAACGGCATGTGTGCGCCCCTCTCAAAAGCAACGGCTGCAAATCGGCTGATGGATAGTTGAGCCTAGAGGCCCGTCGCGCCTAAATCGTATCATAGCCCCAACCACCGTCCGATTTAGACGCAAGATAAGGGCCACTAGAATCAACAATGGCTTAGTGAGGCGTTCATCGCGCCTTAGTTGACACCACCCTCGCCGCACCGTTGGTCAACTAAGGCGCGACGCCTCACTAGAAGGAGCTGCTCGAAATCGCGGTCGCGCTCAACGGCACCGATCTTCGCCTGCTAGTTCGTTCTTGTCACGCAAGATAAGCCTGCCGGCGCTAGCCCAAGTTAGTCAACCGACCATGTCGATAGGCTAGGTATGTTCATCGACAACGAGCAGGAAGCCTCCCGACCCAAGAGCGAGCACCAAGATGCCCACAGACATCCATAACACCGCGTGCGGCTTGGCAGCACTCTCCATCTGCGAGTCGATGCTACTGGCCATGGGAGACCTCAAGCTCTTGGGCGAAAGCGATGCTATAGGGGTCATATCGGACGCCGCATCGGCTCATCGTGGTGCCGGCTCGACGGCCGACGAGAAGGCGATGCATCTCGCGGTCGCTGCCATTCTCGACCGCATCATCTCGGGCGGAAACTCGATCCGGCGGCCATGAGCCGGCTGCACTGAGAATCAAACGTCCGAGCTTCTGGAATGCTGCAAGCCGAGCCGATCGGCCATCCTCGATCAGTGATCGAGCACGGAGGGCGTGCAGTCCCCTCTGTGCATGCATGCCGACAAAGGAGCTATGTAATGCGTACGATCAAGACGATTCACTCTACCGTCCAGGAGGAACCGAGCTACGCAGGCCAGTCCTGGTCGAAGACCCCCTCGTCTGCTCGGAACCCGGACGACAATGCAGCTGTCGTATTCATCATCGACGGCAACGCTGAAAGCAGGGAACGCCACGGACAGGCCCTCGCAGCACACGCTTTCGAAGTCCAGGTCTTCAACGATCACCAGTCGTTCCTCACCAGCCATCAATCGGGACGGCGAGGCTGCGTGCTGATCGACGTATCGACGCCTGACGCTGGCGGCATCGCCTTCATCAGGCAATTGAATGCCAACAACTGCGGGCTGTCCGTGATCGCGATGGCAACACGGTTCGCCCCCGCCCGCGTGGTCGAAGCCATGAAGGCCGGCGCGAGCGATTGCCTGGATAGGCCGATCGCTGACGAGGTTCTGGTGAACACGATCGGGCGCGTCATCCAGGAGGCGGATGCAACGGTCGATCCCGCTGCATATCGCTCCCTGGCCATTCAGCGTGTTGCGACGCTTACCGCTCGCCAGCGTGAGGTTCTCGAACTCATCACGACAGGACATCCCAGCAAGAACATCGCCGCCGATCTCCGGATCAGCCAGCGCACGGTCGAGAACCACCGCGCAGCGATCGCTCGGAAGACCTGCTCCAAGTCACTTTCCGAAGTGGTGCACACAGCCATCTGCGCCAACTGCAGCCTCATGAAGACCCGGCATTGACCCCTCTTTCTTGAGGCCATGCAAGCACCAAGGGCAAGGTCAGGATCCAGACGTCGGCTCCCTCCAGAGTTTCAGCCGGCGTCTGGAAGGAATGCCAAGACGACGAATGGGCAAGTGTCGCCAGAGCGCTCGATGATCTGCCCAGCCAACAGCTCGAGCCAACCGATCTAGCAGGGGCCGACGGGTACAGTCGAAGGCGTGCGCCCAATGCACTGGCAGCCGCCGTGAGTGGCTCAGCATGGTGGGACTTCCGGAGGGTGAAGCATTGCTGGCCGCCCCGCCCACAACCCCGCGCACCCCTACTATCGGATCAACCGAACTGACGGCAGCCTCGAGTTCAAGAGCCGCGAGGTGCGTGAGTGCTGACTGCAAGCCGCCATTCGTCGAAGTCGGATGAGCCGGGCATCGACAATTGGCGCGAGACTAGCGGCAGCACTGATTAATTCTGCATGCTGAGAGCGATGAGGTAGATGACCACAGAGGCGGAGATCACGAACATCAGCAGCGGCGTCAAGATCACCTGAGGCTTGCTGTGCCTCGCTTGTGTCGCAACCGTGCCGGCTAGCCCTGCGTGGGGCAACAGCTGCAGCAGGCGGTGAGCGATTGCTCCGGAATCCGCATGCACCCAGGGCCTGCTCGGCAATCGCTCGAGCAATCCGGCCAGTCGACGCTGCGCATTTTCTTTCGGCATCCCGGCGAGCTCTGCCGCCTCCTTCCAAGGGTCGATGCCAAGCCTGGCGAACGCCGACAGTACGCTCAGCGGATTGCCATTTACTCCCGCATCGACTGGCGCGTAGAGAAAGTCATTGAACATTGGCTCGTAGAACAGTGTCGATGTCGCAGGTATCATAAGAATTTCCAAGCCTTCTCACTACTAGCTGCACTACATATGGGTATTGGTCGGCACTTGTTTGAGTGCCGCCTGGTGAATTGCTCTACCCTCCGCGGCACGGCCCACTACGATCGCTCTGCGACCAGCCGCGAGCAGAAGCTGGACGGCTCGAGTTCGACCGCCGAAACGGGATGCATCTCCGGCTGCATCGCAGAAGGACATCGTCTTGCGGCCCGTCACCGGTTGTTAGCGACGTTCTAGATTGTGGCGCCAAACAGCTTGCCAATGCCGGCCGTCGCTGCCATCGCGAGCGCACCCCAGAAAGTAACGCGCGTTGTGGCCTTGATCAGCTCCGCGCCACCGGCTTTGGCTCCTATGGCGCCCAACACGGCCAGGAACCCCAGTGAGGCGACGGACACGACCGGGATCAGAAGGCCTGTCGGAGCAACCAGCACCATCATGAGCGGCATCGCGGCGCCGACACCGAAGGTAGCCGCAGACGTGAGAGCTGCCTGCACGGGCTGTGCCGTCGACATCTCCGATATCCCCAGCTCGTCGCGCGCGTGAGCGCCGAGGGCGTCCTTTCTCATGAGCTGATCTGCGACGCGGGACGCGAGCTCTTGCTCCACACCACGATCGACATAGATTTGTGCCAGCTCCTCTCGTTCAAACGACCAGTCGTCACGCAATTCGGCGGCTTCGCGCGCCAGGTCGGCTCGCTCTGTATCGGCTTGAGAGCTGACCGACACGTACTCTCCGGCAGCCATGGACATGGCGCCGGCAACCAACCCTGCGACGCCGGTGAGCAAGACATCGCTTGGCTTTGCCGCCGCTGCGGCAACGCCGACGACGAGGCTCGACGTCGAGATAATGCCATCGTTAGCGCCGAGGACCGCGGCGCGAAGCCAGCCGACCCGATCGATGAAGTGGCCTTCATCATGCGTCCTCGATCTGCTCATAAAGAACCATCCAGCCATATTTAGCGGTCGTGACTGCCGCAACGGTGCGATCGAGAACAGGCGTATGCGATTGGTTTCTGGCGGCTACAGGGACGCTACGGTTGCGCAAGGATCACGGGATGCAAGGGATCGGGTGAACCAGGATCGCCTCGGAAGCGGAACCTGGTGAGCCCTCAGGCGCACTCCGGTGTCGATGAGCAACGCTTTCCGTCTCGGTTCCGTCTCGAAGGATAGCATGCGCGCGCCGGACCATCAGGGGAAAGCGCGTGGGTATATTCCGAGGCTCGTCGGGACCAAGTGGTTGGCCTCATCTGCACTTGGCTCGCTGGCTCGCCTGTCCAGCGATCTTGGCTTGTGGCGATGCGTTTCGGGAGCTGATCCGGGAACACTGGATCTGGCAAAGAAGCCTCCAGACGTAGTTCGACGCGTCCGGCTGCTGCTGGCGTGAAGAGCCACTTGGTGTGTCGGCGATGAGGAGCAACTCTAATGAAGCCTGTGACGAGAGCGATTGCCGGTGCAGCATTCGTCTGTGCTGCGCTGTCGAGCCTCAATCCCTCCGCGAGCGCACATCCCGGGGGGATGCGCCCCTCGGGTGCAATCAGCACCTCGACCAGTACTGCTCCGGTCGAGGCTGTCCAGTACCGTCGCCGGGCGCCCGGCGTACAGCCGCGTGGACGTCGCTTTGGCGGCTATCGCGGCGGTGGTCGAAGCTTCGGGGGAAATGCGGCCATAGGAATCGGTTCACTGATCATCGGGGGCATCGTGCTTTCTGAGGTGGCGCGCGCCGAGCATCGCCGGGCGAATGGCAGCGCTTGGAGCCGTTGCGCCGAGACCTTCCGATCATTCGAGCGTAGTACCGGCATGTATACCGGATACGACGGTATCCGCCGGCCATGTCCATATCTGAACTGATGGTCCAGCGGCGCAGCCCTTTGGCACATAGCCTTGTCGAGTAGCCGCTCGCCTCTGGCATCCCCTGCCGTCGCTGGCTCGGATGCTGGAGGATCTCGATCTGCATCAGGGAGCCGCCGTCCTGATCGAGGGCCTGTGCCGCAAATTTGTAACCTCCGCGACCTTCATCATGTGGGCCAAAGGAAGTGGACGTTGACCTTGCACCAGTACGGTTGGCCAGGGAGGCGACAGCGGTTCTTGAATCGGTTGCGTGAGATCACGCACGACAGGTCTGGAAAGGTCGTGCTGACGAGTTGGCTGGCGCAGGCATGGCGCTGGCGCCTGAGGATATCGGGTGGATTGGGCGTTGCAGTTGCCCTTTGGTACTTTGGTCTGCCCGTCGTGGTTGGCCCGGTTGTTGCCGTCGAACCCGTCGTTCGTGTCGAGCTCGTGCAGTCGGTGGTCGCCAGCGGCCATGTCGAGGCGGAATTCCGGGTCAATGTGGGAAGCCAGATCATCGGCGTGGTGAAGGACGTTCCCGTCGCTGAAGGCCAGAGGGTCAAAGGCGGGGACGTGCTTGTCGTACTTGATGATCGAGAGGCCCGCGCAGCGGTCGGGCAAGCCGAAGGCGTCGTGGCGCAGGCCGTGGCACGACTTCGCCAGCTTCGCGAAATCACACTTCCGTCGGCACAAGAAGCGCTGAAGCAGGTCCGTGCCACACTCACGAATGCCGAGCAGTCCTTTGATCGCGCGGCGAAGCTCGCGGTGGACGGATTCGCAACCAGGGCGGCTCTCGGCGAAGCGCAGAAGTCACTCGATATCGCTCGTGCTCAGGTTCGAAGCGCGGAGCTGCAGGTCTTTACGAGCAGGCTCGGCGGGAGCGACTACGTCACGGTCGAGACGCAGCTCAATCAAGCTCGCGCAAGCCTCGCCGCCACCCAGTCGCGGTTGAGCTACACCATCATCACTGCACCGCGGGACGGCATTCTGATCTCGCGAGCCGTCGAACGCGGCAATGTCGTCCAGCCGTCCAACGTACTGATGACCCTGTCGCCTGCGGGGGCAACCCTGCTCGTCGTACAGATCGACGAGAAGAACCTCGGCCTTCTTGCGATAGGCCAGGGGGCGCTTGCATCCTCCGATGCGTTCCCAAAGGAGACATTTCCTGCGCGCATCGTCTACATCAATCCAGGGATAGACTTGCAGCGGGCGTCGGTCGAAGTGAAATTGCTCGCCCCATCGCCACCGACCTATCTGCGTCAGGACATGACGGTGTCGGTGGACATAGAGGTGGCCCGCCGTCCGGGGGCGCTCGTCGTTTCGGCAGCGAGCATAGTCGATCCCGCCGGCGCCAATGCTTCAGTTCTCAAGGTCTCCGGCGGACGCGCCGTTCGCCAAGCGGTAAAGGTCGGGCTAACTACCGCTGGAAAGGCCGAGATCATCGATGGACTGGATGCCGGCGATTTGGTGGTTTCCGCGCCTGTCGGATTGAAGGACGGTGCGCGGATCAGGGCCCAGTCGGCTCCTGCGCGTGCGCCATGAACCACTGGACACCCTTCGAGTGGATCACCGCAATCCGGTTTCTCAAGGAAGGTCGGATGCAGACGATTTTCATCGTCACTGCGGTTGCCATCGGCGTTGCCGTGATCGTCTTCATGTCCGCGATGTTGTCGAGCCTGCAAGCGAACTTCCTGAAACGCGTCTTGACGACACAGCCCCACATACAGCTCATCCCACCTGACGAGGTGGCTCGCCCATTGCGACGGGAGGAGCCGGGAAGGATTGTCCTTGCGACTGTTCAGCGGCCTGCGCAAAGAATTCGCTCCATCGATCAATGGCAAAAGATCAGAACGCTGCTCAGGGAGTGGCCGGACATCGTGACTGTGTCCCCAACCATGAGTGCCTCGGCGCTTGCGGTCAGGGGGGACGCCAGCCGATCGATCACACTGACTGGCATCGATCCAGAAGTGTATTTCAAGATCGTGCGCATCCCGGACTACATAAGGTCCGGTCAGGCTCGGGTTTCGACCGATGATATCCTGGTGGGGCTGGAGCTTGCCAAGGATCTCGGAGTGACCTTGGGCGACAAGCTCACGGTAACGGCGGCAAGTGGCGCCTCTCGCGTTCTCACCATCTCCGGCATCTTCGACCTCGGTAACAAGGGCGCCAACCAACGCTCGACGTTCGTCGCACTGAGGACCGCGCAGACCTTGGCCAGGCTAGTTGGCGGCGTCACCTCGATCGATCTTACCGTCACGGACATCTATGCAGCAGAAGCCATTGCCCGTCGCGTGCAGGCTGCTACGGGCGTCGAAGCGGACAGTTGGATCAAGACTAACGCGCAGTTTTTCACGGCTGTCGCGGCGCAACAGTCCTCGAATACGCTTATCCGCCTGTTCGTCGCGCTGTCAGTCGCGTTCGGCATAGCCAGCGTTCTGGTCGTCTCAGTGATCCAGCGTTCGAAGGATATCGGTATCCTGCGCGCGATGGGAACATCCCAGGGGAAGATCCTGCGTGTCTTCCTTCTGCAGGGCGGATTGCTCGGCCTTGCGGGATCAATCGGAGGTGCATTCGCCGGTGGAGCGGGATTGTCCGTGTGGCACGCCTACATGCGGCAAGCGGATGGAAGCGAAATATTTCCGCTGGTTCTCGAGCCTTCCCTATTTGTCACTGCTCTTCTTCTGGCGGCGGTCACAGGAGTAGCCGCTGCCGCGGTTCCCGCTCTGAGCGCGGCCCGGCTCGATCCAGTGGTGGCTATCCGTGGCTGAGAAACACGCGGTCCTCAGGATGGAGGGCGTATGCAAGTCATACAACGTCGGTACGCCGGTCGAGGTCGAGGTGCTCCACGGGGTCGACCTCGTGCTCAGGCGCGGCGAGTTCATCGCGCTCACCGGTCTCTCCGGTTCAGGAAAAAGCACGCTGCTAAACCTGATCGGCCTGCTGGATCGGCCGACGAAGGGACGCATCGTGATCGAGGGACTCGACACCGGCAAGCTGGACGATACCGCCATCACGAAACTGAGGGGGCACAGCATCGGCTTCGTGTTCCAGTACCATTGCCTCATCTCCGCGTTCACCGCGCTCGAGAACGTGATGATGCCGCTACTCGTCGAGAACACGTTTCCCAACGAGGAGATGACTGCCAGGGCGCGAAGCCTGCTTGCCGAGGTGGGGCTGACCCAATGGGAGGACAATCTTGCGAACAATCTCTCGGGAGGCCAGCAGCAGCGGGTGGCGATCGCGCGCGGGCTCGCGATGAACCCCGCACTCATCCTCGCCGACGAGCCGACAGGAAACCTGGACACGAAGTCTGCCGACACCGTTTTCGACCTGATGCAGCAAGTCAACAAGACCAACGGTACGACCTTCCTGATCGTGACCCACAACATGGACCTCGCACGCAAGTGCCAGCGCATCGTCGAGGTCGTCGACGGACGTGTTGCGGCGTCTGTCTCGACAGCAGCCTCTGGGAAGCTCGAAGCACAGTAGAACCCGACAAGGAGGCGTGAGCCATGCTCGCCAGAAGCCACACTGCAGTCGACGACAGAAGGCGTGTTCAGTCGAGTGATCCCGGCCGGGCCGCCACAATATCTGTCAGAGTGCCAGCTCGCTCGCTGCTCGTGGAGGACGAGTGGCCAAGGAGCAAGTGGCGACATCTCGAGGAAAAGAGCCCGCTCTACAGCGAGGGGGATCCAAGAACTCATGTCTACAGGATCCTGTCCGGCGCCATCTGCCTCTTTCGGATGCTGGAGGACGGACGTCGCCAAGTCATAGACTTCGCATTCGACGGAGACATAGTCGGGCTTGGTTCCGGAAGCCTGGAGACGTCAAACGCTCAAGCGCTGAGTGCGACAAAGGTGAGTTGCCTGCCGATCGCCAGATTGATGACGGCGGCGAAGACCAATAGCCGGATCGCATTGGGACTCTACGAGGCTCTTTCTAAAGAGGTAGTCGTCGCCCATGAGCATCTCATGTGTATCGGCCATCGCGGCGCGACAGAACGGGTCGCGACATTCATCCTCATGCTGTCTCGCCGCAACGAGACGAGGGGGCTGGCGGGCGACGTGGTCACCCTGCCCATGGCGCGTGTCGACATTGCCGACTTCCTCGGCATCACGATCGAGACCGTCAGCCGGACTCTGACCAGGCTGAAAGTACAGGGACTGATCGACATCGAGCAGATCACCACGCTTCGACTGAAAGACATGTCGAAGCTCATCGCGCTTGCGGAAGGGCGGGTCAGAGTGTGAGCACGCTCGCGTTCTACTGCCGTAGGTACATTCCGATTCTTTGCCGGCGGTGTCGAAGGTGCGCAAATGGATCACTAGAGGCGAATACAGGAGTAACGACATGATCCGTTCCGTTTCACTAGCGGCAGTCCTTGCCGCAGCATTTGTGCTCCCTGCCCTCGCGCAGGATGCCACCATCAAGGCTCCGCCCGCTACGGCAGTGCAGACCATCGCGCCACTGAAGCTGACTGCGGATCAGGCAGCGGCTTGGGTGGACAAGAATGTCTACAGCAGCGACGAAAAGCAGATCGGCGAGATCGCCGCATTCGCTCGCGGGACCGACAACACGGTGACCGAGATGCACGTCGATATCGGCGGCTTCCTGGGGATGGGCGAGACGCGCGTCAGGCTGATGCCGGCTCAGTTCAAGTTCGTCGGCGATCGTGCCGTGTTGAGCGTCACTGCGGAGCAGGCCAAGAGCCTTCCGAAGGTCCAGTAGCAGTCACTGTCTTCCCGAGGCGCGGACCCAGCGTCCGCGCCTCGGGCCTCCAACATTGGAACCGTAAGGAAAACCGAATGCTGAAGATCATAGTGGCGGCAGCCACTGCCTCTCTGATTGCGATTTCGTCCGCATCGGCTATTCCGGCAAGATCACCGGTAACAGACGTCACGCACTCTTCGACCTGAATCGGTGACTTTGCGCACCGTTCGGCTGGCTGCTTTGCAAGTGGCTGGATCGGGGTGGCCGGTGGCAGAAGGGCGAAAGCGCGCAGGCTTCGCACTTCGCGGGGGCGACACGCCCCGGCGGCTGGCACTGCGACGCTGGCGATGTCAGCTTGGTGCGAGCTTGGCGTAGA
>CAMAYR010000032.1 GCA_945862355.1 Devosia equisanguinis
GAAGGCGGAGGATACCAGCCGCGAAACGGCGCTGGAGGAGGCTTGGGAGGCCATCCTGGAAGTCGCCGATCCGCGGTCGCGGCGCATCTGGGACGATCGCAACATGAGGGTTGGCGAGGCGCCAGGCTTCCAGGTGACGCGCATCGTGACCAAGTGCTCGCAGATCAGGAACGGATACGCCTGCCAGATCGAGGCGACGCTATGCCGGCAATGATTCCGCCGAGCGGCACTGCCGATTGATCGCCTTGTCCGCTCGAGGGTATGAGCCCAACGGTCAGCCGAAGTAGCGCTCCAGGAACTCGGCGTAGACTTTCGTGAGGCGGTGCAGGTCGTCCACCGTGCAGCGCTCGTCGACCTGGTGGATGGTCTTGTTCATGAGACCGAACTCGATCACCGGGCAGTGGAAGTGGATGAAGCGCGCATCAGAGGTTCCGCCGCCCGTGGACAAGCGGGGCGTCAGACCCGTGATCCTCGAAACGGCGGCGGACATGGTGTCGACGAGCGGTCCTGGCTCGGTGCGGAAGACGTCGCCGGTGCCGCTGAACGTAACGCTCCAGCGGAAGCTGGCGTTGGCGGGAAAGTCGCTGGCTACGGCCTCGCAGATGGCGCGGACATGCGCCTCCACCTTCGGCCGCGTCCAAAGATCGTTGTAGCGGATGTTGAGCTTCGCGCGCGCCTCGGACGGTATGACGTTGGTCGCAGTATTGTTGACCGAGATCACCGTGACCTCGAGGCTCGAGGCCTCGAAGTGGGCGGTGCCTTGGTCGAGCGGAGCCGATGACAGCCGGTCGATCATGCGCGCGAGTTTCGGCACGGGGTTGTCTGCCGAGCGCGGGTAGGCGGCGTGGCCTTGCTTGCCGTGGACGACGAGCTCGCCGTTGAGGCTCCCGCGCCGGCCGATCTTGAGCTCGTCGCCGATCGCCTCGAGGCTGGAAGGCTCGCCGACGATGCAGGCGTCCATGCGCTCGCCGTTCTGCTTCATCCAGTCGAGCACCTTCACCGTGCCGTTGATGGAGGGGCCTTCCTCGTCGCCCGTGATGAGAAACGAGATGGCGCCGGGGAAGCTGTCGCCGCGCTTGCGGAGGAATGCCAGCGCCGCGACAGCGAAGCATGCTACGGCGCCCTTCATGTCGATGGCACCGCGGCCCCAGAGCACACCGGCCTCTATGACGGCGTCGAATGGCGGGTGGGTCCAGGCCGTCTCGTCGCCGGGCGGCACGACGTCGGTGTGGCCAGCGAAGCATAGATGCGGGCCGTTGGTGCCGATGGTGCCGAAACGAGCGTAGAGATTGTCGACATCGGGCGTGCCGGCCTCGCCGAACGGCAGCCTGTGACAGTTGAACCCGGCTGGTTCCAGGACCGATTGCAGGAGCGTCAGGGCGCCGCCTTCGGCCGGCGTCACGCTGCGGCAGCGGATCAGCGCCTGGGCGAGCGCGACGGGGTCGGTCGACAAACGCGAGAGGTCGGCAGCGGTCATGGCTTGCAATCGGTTGATGTCGGGGAAGGTCCCCCTTTCAACGCGAAAAGGGCGCAGGCCGCAAGACCCACGCCCGGCAATCCGTTTCGGCAAGACGCATACTCTACAGGCCGTTTCGGACTGCCATTCGATCGGGGCCGATCCACGAAGGAGGCCGCTGGTTAAGCATCAGCGGGTTTAATCTAACGCAAAAGCAGCGTGTGTGCAACTATAAGTTGTGGTTTTCCGTTTTGCTATCGTGAGCGACTTAGCTTCGCGCACTCTGGCGCGAGGCTTTGCGGGGCGGTGCCCGGCATCGCTCGCTAGTGTTCCGGTACTGACATTTGCTTCCCGTTGCGGCGAGGCTCGGTGCAAATGTATGAACCGTAAGAAACACTATCAAGTCTATGATTCTAGTGTATCTTCGTCATCTGACGTTTGGTTGAGAGCCTAGCCGCAAGCGGGCACCAAACGTCAGATGCGCTACACGAGTGAGACGTCGCGCCATAGTTGACCGATGGTGCGGCAAGTCTCGTTTCGACTGTCGTGCGACGGGGCACTAGTCCGGGGTACCTTGGATCTGGTCCAACGGGTCCGGCCCGTAGCGGTTCGGTCCCGATGTGCCGCGCTGGAAGCCGTTCTCGAACAGGGACCACGTGAAGGCCACGGCCGCACAGGCCATCAGCAGCCGCTCGATTGCCGGCATGCCGTCCGGATCCAGAAAATAGCCGTTGTAATTAGCGATCACGAACGCCGTCATGCTAGCGCCGAGTGCAAAGCCCAGCCACCACGGCCAGTCGCGGTCGTTGAAGCGCTTGATCGACACAGCCGTCGTCGGCCAGGCGAACAACAGGCTCCACACCGTGGCGGCGAACGAGGGAGGCCGAACCTTGCCGCCGGCGTTGGTGAAGCCTTGCGGGTCGATCAGCGAGGCGCCGATGATCGTCACCGCCATCATCGCGAGCATTCCAAGCCAGTATTCCTGGCGACCGATGCGACCGCGCGGCGATAGGAAGTAGTCCGAAAGCGTCATGGTGCAGGTGCCGCGGCTGGAGATGCGTTGGTGAGCGCGGCGGATGTGGCAGCGCCAGCCTGCGCGATGCGGATCTTCTGCCAGATTTTGCTCGAAAGATTGGCCGTAAGTTGCTGCAGGTCGCTCGAGGCGGCGACCACTTCGGGATCGCGCGTGCTCTGGGCATAGACCGCCGCCACTTTCGCCGACAGTGACAACATTTCGGAGCAGTAGTCGAGATAGCGGACGAGCTCGGCCTGATCGAGCCGGCGAACGGGTGAGGCTGGCGTCGGTGCCGCCAGCAGGCTGGCGGGGTCTTTCGTCAGTTGATGCATGTCGATGACATGAATGATGGAGCGCAATTCGTCGAGATCACCCAACGCCTGCTGCCGTTTCCAACGGCTTTCGAGGGTTGCGAGGAAGATGACCGAGCCGAACGCGACGATCACGATGCTGAGGCCGGAGTCTATGCCCTGCAGCGTAGAATAGATGCTCTCGGTATCCCGCTTCACCTCGAGGGTCATCGCAACGAAAGCGATGAGCATCATGCCGACTGCGAGGATTAGGGCGCTCAGGGCCCGGAGCACGTAGTTGGGTCGCTCCAGCATGTGGGCGCGGCGGTCGTTCTCGCGCGCCAACTCGGTCAGCTCGGCGCTGACCTTGGCGAGGCTCGCGTCGGGAAAGCGCTCGACGACGCGCCGCGTCAGGCGCTCGAGCGTCTCCACGATCCTGGCCGAGTCGAGCAAACGGTACATCCGGCCCCTTTCTCACCGCGCCGTCGATGGCTCAGGCTGCGGTGAGCCTGGCCATCACGGCCTCGTCGACCTCGAAGTTGGAGAACACGGCCTGCACGTCGTCATCGTCCTCCAGCGCCGCGATCAGCTTCATGATCGACTGGGCCTGCTCCTCGCCGACCTGCGTGCCCAGGCTGGGTTTCCACACGGCCTTCACGCTTTCGGGCGGGCCGAGCTTGGCCTCCAAGGCCTGGGCGACGGAGCCGAGACTGTCGAAAGAGCAGGTGACGAGGTGGCCGCTTTCGTCGGAGGCGACGTCGTCGGCTCCGGCCTCGATCGCGGCATCGAGCACCGCATCGGCCGTGCCGGCGGCCGGCTTGAAGATGATCTCGCCGATACGCGCGAACATATGAGAGACAGAGCCCGTCGAGCCGAGGTTGCCACCCTGCTTGGTGAACGCAGCGCGGACGGCACCGCCGGTGCGGTTGCGGTTGTCGGTCAGCGCCTCGACGATGACCGCCACGCCACCGGGGCCGTAGCCCTCATAGCGCACATTCTCGTAAGCCTCGGTATCGCCGCCCGACGCCTTCTTGATGGCGCGCTCGATATTGTCCTTGGGCATGTTCTCGGCGCGGGCGGCCTGGACAGCCAGGCGCAGCCGCGGGTTCATGCCCGGGTCAGGCGTGCCGTTCCTGGCAGAGACAGTGATCTCGCGCCCGAGCTTGGCGAATAGCTTCGCCTTGGCCGCGTCCTGGCGGCCCTTGCGGTGCATGATGTTCTTGAACTGTGAATGTCCGGCCATGAGTATCTCGTCGTCGATTGCTGCCGCTCCGGCGTTGGCGGACGGCTCGGTTGCTGGGCGTTTCTAGGCGCAAGTCGCGGCAAAATCCATATGGCCTGTCCGCTTCAGGGCGTTATTGTCCTGCGATCCCGATGCCCCGGTGTTGTCGAGCGATGTGCAATCTCTACTCTATGACCGCAACCCGCGAAGCCATGCTGCGGCTTTTCCAGGTGAGCCACAACCGAGCCGCGATGTTCGATCCGCTGCCGGCGATCTTTCCCGGGCGCAGCGCTCCCGTGCTTCGCCTCGCCGCGGACGGTGAGTCCGAGATCGTGGCCATGAGCTGGGGCTTCGTGCTGCCGATGGAGGGGCGGGCACCGAAGCGGGTGACCAATACGCGCGACGACAAGGTCGATAGCCGGTTCTGGCGCGCCTCATTCGACCGGCGGCGCTGCCTGGTGCCGGCCACCTCGTTCGCTGAGCCGCATGACGACCGCAAGCCGGCGACGTGGCACTGGTTCGCACTTTCCGGCGAGGAAGCGCGGCCGCTGTTTGCCTTCGCCGGGATCTGGCAGCGCTGGCGGGGGGCGGTGAAAAAGGATGGCCCGAGCCTCGAGATCGACGTCTACAGCTTCATGACGACGGCGCCGAACGCGCTCACGGCGAGCATAAATCACGAGCGGTCGCCGGTGGTGCTGGCGGGCGAGGCTGAATTCGAGGCCTGGCTCCACGGCGACGAGACTTCTGCCCGCGGCCTGCTGCATCCGCTGCCCGCCGAGCGCATGAGGATCGTACAAGAAGGCTTCGAGAAGCTTGACCTGCAGGCCTGAGCGTTCAGGCGCAGTGCCCTCGCCCATAGCCTCTGCCTGCGCATGGTCCAGCTTTACAGTGCTTTGGGCTTGGCATATGGCATACCAGAGAGCCACGGAGGATGCCGCGTATGCCGCTGACCGAGAGCCAAGTCGAAAGGCTAGCCATCCGCGAGATGGTCGAGAATTGGGCCGTGTGGCGCGATGCCGGCGATTGGGATCGGTTCCGGGGCGTCTGGCATCCCGAAGGGCAGATGTGGGCCACCTGGTTCCAGGGCACATTCGACGAGTTCATCAAGGTCAGTCGCGAGGGCTTCGCGAAGGGCGTGCGCATCCTGCACTTCCTGGGCGGCTCATCGATCGATCTCGCGCTCGAGAACAAGCCGTTTGCTCGGGCCATCGCGCAAACGAAGATGACCATCAGCCAGCGCGCCATATTGCACGACGTGGAGGTCGACGTCGTTTGCACGGGGCGATTCTACGACTTCATCGAGAAGCGCGACGGCGAGTGGCGGATCGTGCTGCGTCGCCTTGTCTACGAGAAGGACAGGATGGACCCGGTAGATCCCGGCAAGACCCTGCAACTCGACCCCAAGCTGCTTGCCGAATTCCCGGTCGGCTACCGCCATCTCGCCTATCTGCAGACCACCATAGGCTACAAGGTGAAGAAAGACATGGCCGGCCTCGTCGGGCCCGACGTCGACGCGCTCTATGCGCTCGGCAAGGGCTGGCTCGAGGGCAAGCCGGCGCTCTGAGTGCCCAATTCTCTGAGCCGTAGGTCGGGCTGAGCATTTCAGCGATGCCCGACGTACCGCAACGACATCGTCGGGCTTCGCCCGTGCTCTGCCCGACCTTCGAAATCATCACAATCCCTGGGAGAAAACTCAGCCATGACCGTCAAGTCCGACATCGAAATCGCGCGCGAAGCCAAGATGAAGCCGATCGCGGAGATCGGCGCCAAGATCGGCATTCCAGCCGACGCGCTGCTGCAGTATGGCCCGACAAAGGCGAAGATCTCCTACGAGTACATCCAGGCGCAGCAGGCCAAGCAGGACGGTAAGCTGATCCTCGTCACCGCGATCAGCCCGACGCCGGCCGGCGAAGGCAAGACGACGACGACGGTGGGCTTGGGCGATGGCCTCAATCGCATCGGCAAGAAGGCGATGAGTTGCCTGCGCGAGCCGTCGCTGGGTCCGTGCTTCGGCGTCAAAGGTGGTGCTGCCGGCGGCGGCTACTCCCAGGTCGTGCCGATGGAGGACATCAATCTCCACTTCACCGGCGACTTCCACGCGATCACGTCGGCGCACAACCTGCTCTCCGCGCTGATCGACAACCACATCTACGGGGGCAAGTCGCTCGGCATCGACGAGCGCCGCATCGCCTGGCGCCGCGTGATGGACATGAACGACCGGGCGCTTCGCTCGATCGTCGGCTCGCTCGGCGGCGTGGCCAACGGCTTCCCCCGCGAGGACGGCTTCGACATCACGGTCGCCTCTGAGATCATGGCGATCTTCTGCCTCGCCAACGACCTCAAGGATCTCGAGAAGCGCATCGGCAACATCGTGATCGGCTACACCCGCGACCGCAAGCCGATCACGGCGAAGCAGTTGAAGGGCGACGGTGCGATGACCGTGCTCCTGAAGGACGCGCTCATGCCGAACCTGGTGCAGACGCTGGAGAACAACCCCGTGTTCATCCACGGCGGTCCGTTCGCCAACATCGCGCACGGCTGTAACTCCGTGCTCGCCACCAAGACTGCGCTCAAGCTCGTCGACTATGTGGTGACAGAAGCCGGCTTCGGTGCCGATCTCGGCGCGGAGAAGTTCTTCGACATCAAGTGCCGAAAGGCGGGCCTGAAGCCTGCCGCAGCGGTGATCGTTGCGACCATCCGCGCGCTCAAGATGCACGGCGGCGTCGCCAAGGACGAACTCAAGGGCGAGAACACGGCAGCCGTCGCCAAGGGCTGCGACAACCTCAAGCGCCACATCCAGAACGTGAAGAAGTTCGGCGTGCCGCCGATCGTCGCGATCAACAAGTTCATCACCGACACCGAAGCGGAGGTCGCGGAGGTGATCAAGGCAGCCGAGAGCCTGGGCGTGAAGGCCTTCCTGTGCGAGCACTGGGGCAAGGGCGGTGCCGGCATCGAAGAGCTCGCGCGGCACGTCGTCGAGGTCGCGGACAGCGGCGTGGCGAATTTCGCGCCGCTCTATCCCGACGAGATGCCGCTGTGGGACAAGGTCAAGACGATCGCAACGTCGATCTATGGCGCTTCCGACATCGTGGCCGACACCTCCGTGCGTAATCAGTTCAAGGACCTGCAGGTCAACTACGGTCATCTGCCGGTGTGCATGGCCAAGACGCAGTACTCGTTCTCGACCGACCCGAACCTGCGCGGCGCGCCGACGGGCCACGTCGTGCCGGTGCGTGAGCTTCGCCTGTCGGCAGGTGCGGAGTTCATCGTCGTCATCACCGGCGACATCATGACGATGCCGGGCCTACCCCGCGTGCCGAGCGCCGACAACATCCGCCTCAACGAGATGGGCCAGATCGAGGGTCTGTTCTGACGTGATCTGATGTCGGCCCTTCGTGGTCCGACACGAGATCAGCCGCTGTCGCCCGCTGACGGATTGAAGTCCGCAGCGGGCGATCGCTTTTCAGGTTTCCGGCCGAGCGGCGAGCCGGCGAACAGCTCGCCGAGCCGCTTGCCGATGCTCGAAACGGTGTCGCAAGCACCCTCTACTGCCTGGATGCTCCGCTCGCCGCTGCGCAACTGGCGGTCGAGGGCTGCCATCGTCCGCGCCATGCCCGGGTCGTCATCGTCGAGCCAGGTGCGGAAGACAGAGGCGTAGACCGACGCTAGGCCAAGGGTGCGCACGGAGCCGCGCGGGCCCGAAGAGTCGATGCCCGCCGCCGAGAGCATCCACTGCTGCGAGGACAACGCGGCGCCGAGCATCGCGAGGTCGGGCTCTGCGTCTTTCATGATCGAGCGGAGCGCTGCCTTGTAGGGCATCAGCAGGTCGAAGCGCGCCATCACCACCTCGAACAGCGCGTCGCGCGCGCTGGAATCGGCTGCCGGCTTGCGGGCCTGTGCGAGCAGCGCAGCGTCGATCGCACGCACGAAGCCGCGGAGGATGGCCGGCTTGCCGTCGAAACGAGCGCGGATTTCGGCCAGGGTGAGCCCCGCCGTATCGGCAATCTCCATCAGGCTGATCGACGCCCACGGGCGATCTGCAGCCAGCTTCAGGGCGGCGGAGACGATCCGGCCCTTGATCGTTGTCGCATCGAGCATATCGGAACCTGCTGGAAATTCCTTTGGAAGGCCCACGGCATCACCATGGACACCATGCCTTATGTAGGTTGGAGAGCGCCGCTTCGCCACCGGTTGCGAGGACAGCCAGACCGTAGCGTGATCGCAGGCGTTCGGTTAAAGAGTGGCCTTGTCTGCGACATTTGCACCGACCCATGAGGTCATCAGTCAAGGGAGTTAACAACCATGGGCAAGAACATCACGTTGAAGGCCAGCGACGGACACGAGTTCCAGGCCTATCGCGCCGAACCCGCCGGCCCTCCGAAGGGCTGTTTGATCGTGCTGCAGGAGATCTTCGGCGTTAACCACCATATCCGCGCCGTGGCCGACCGAGCCGCTGCCAGCGGATACCTGGCAGTGGCGCCCGCCATGCAGGATCGGGCCGAGCGCGACTTCGAGTCCGGCTATGAGGCGAGTGACATCGAGAAGGCACGCGCGCTCCGCGGCAAGGTGACGAACGAGGATTCGCTGAAGGATCTCAAGGCGACGTTCGAGTACCTGAAAGCGCAGAATGCCGGTAAGGTCGGTGTGGTCGGCTACTGCTGGGGCGGCTCGCTCGCATGGCTCGCGGCCACCGAGATCGACGGGCTGGCGGCCGCGATTTCCTATTACGGCGGCGAGGTGCCGAACAACGCCGACAAGAAGTCGAAGTGCCCGGTGATGTTCCACTTCGGCGAGAAGGACATGTCCATCCCGCTCGAGAAGGTGGAGATCGTGAAGCAGAAGCAGCCTGAGCATCCGCTGTTCGTCTATAAGGACGCCGGCCACGGCTTCACCTGCGACGAGCGCGCCTCGTTTCATCCGGCGAGCTCGGAGTTGTCCCTCGGGCGGACGCGCGAGTTCGTGACCAAGCACATCGGCTGACGCTGCCACGGTGTCAGACCCGCCGGGTCTGACACCGTCTCGAATGGTGCACGTTCTCGAGCCTGGATCTGCCGAACGCCGCGTTTGTGGGCGCTTTTGCGTCCTGTGATCTGGCAAGGCGCAGCCAGGGAAACTATCTCTGTGTTGGATACTGCTGGACTTCGAGACTGCGAATCCGCGAACCGGACAGACCCATGAGCAGAACGCTGCAGCCGCGCCATCAGACACTCACCGTCGACGTCGGCGGCGTGAAGGTCGGAGGTGGTCATCCCATCGTCGTGCAGTCGATGACCAACACCGACACCGCCGACGCGGAAGGCACGGCTGCCCAGATTGCGGCGCTCGCGCGGGCGGGCTCGGAGATCGTGCGCATCACCGTCGACCGCGACGAGGCGGCCAAGGCCGTGCCCCATATCCGCGAGCGCTTGCTGAAGATGGGCGTGCGCGTGCCGATCGTCGGCGACTTCCATTACAACGGCCACACGCTGCTGGCCGAGAACCCGGCCTGCGCGGAGGCCCTCGACAAGTATCGCATAAATCCCGGTAACGTCGGCTTCAAGGACAAGCGCGACCGCCAGTTCAGCGCGATCGTCGAGCAGGCGATCAAGTGGGGCAAGCCGGTGCGCATCGGCGTCAACTGGGGCTCGCTCGACCAGGAGTTGCTGACCCGGCTGATGGACGAGAACTCGAAAAGTGCCGCTCCCAAGGATGCCCGTGCCGTGATGCACGAGGCGATGGTGCAATCGGGCCTGCTCTCCGCCGAGCGCGCAGTCGAACTCGGGCTCGGCGCCGACCGCATTGTGATCTCGGCCAAGGTGTCGACGGTGCAGGACCTCATCGCTGTCAACTTCATGCTGGCCGAGCGCAGCAACTACGCAATCCATCTGGGTCTGACGGAAGCGGGCATGGGCTCGAAGGGCATCGTCGCCTCGTCGGCGGCGATGGGCATCGTGCTGCAAGCCGGCATCGGCGACACGATCCGCTTCTCGCTGACGCCGGAGCCGGGCGGTGATCGAACGGTGGAAGTGCAGGCCGCGCAGGAATTGCTTCAGACCATGGGCCTGCGCACGTTCATGCCGATCGTGGCGGCGTGTCCGGGCTGCGGGCGGACGACGTCGACGGTATTTCAGGAGTTGGCGCGCGATGTGCAGGCGATGATCCGCGAGCGCATGCCGGCGTGGAAGCGGCAGTTTCCGGGAGTCGAGGGGCTCAATCTCGCGGTTATGGGCTGCATCGTGAACGGCCCGGGCGAGAGCAAGCACGCCGACATCGGCATCTCGCTGCCCGGCACCGGCGAGAGCCCGGCCGCGCCGGTGTTCATCGACGGCAAGAAGGCGATGACGCTGCGCGGACCCGGGATCGCGGCGGATTTCAAGGCGATCGTCGAGGACTACATCGAGAAGCGGTATGGACGGGGCGAGCATCCAGCCTCCCCGACTTCGCCCGTACGGAGCTGATGGGCTCGGCAGCAAGCCGTGCCCAACTGGTGGAGGCGGCCAAGGTGTCTTGGCCGGTTCCCGTCACGCATCCACGCTCGCCGACAGCGCGTTCTCCTGGATGAACTCGCGGCGCGGCTCGACGACGTCGCCCATCAGTTTGGCGAAGATCTCGTCGGCCTCGGTGAGGTCGCCGAGCTTCACCTGCAACAGGGTGCGGCTGTCCTTGTCGAGCGTCGTCTCCCAGAGCTGCTCGGCATTCATCTCGCCCAGCCCTTTGTAGCGCTGCAACGATAGGCCCTTTCGGCCGGCGTCGTATATCGCTTTGAGCAGAGCAGCTGGTCCGCTGATCTCGTGCTCGTTGTCCCTGATACGCAGTTTGGCCGGCGCGCCATAGATTTCCGTCAGGTGCGCGTGACGCTCATGCAGCCGCCGCGCCTCCTGACTGCCGATCAGGGCGCGATCGATCGCGTGGGCTTCCTTGACGCCGCGCAATTCGCGCACGAGCATCAGCCCGTCGTTCTCGTGGACCTTGCCCATCCAGCCGCGTTCGGTCTCGTCGGAAACCTGGTCGAGCCGTTCTGCGATCACCTGTGCGATCCGGGCGGCAGTCGCGGGGTCTTCCAGAATATTCGCGTCGAAAGCGCCGCCGATCGCGGCTTGCTCCACCACGGTGCGGGAGTAGCGCGAATGCAGGCTTTCCATGATCCTCTGGATGCGCCGGGCCTGCGCTACGATGTCTGCAAGATCGTTGCCGGCCCGTTGCTCGCCGTTGGCGAGCATGAGTACGGCGCCTTCCAGTCCGCTCCCGACGAGGAAGTCCTCGAGGGCGAATTGATCTTTCAGGTAGGCCTCGGACTTGCCTTTGGAGACTTTGTATAGCGGCGGCTGCGCGATGTAGAGGTGCCCGCGCTCCACGAGTTCTGGCATCTGGCGATAGAAGAACGTCAGCAGCAGCGTTCGGATGTGGGCGCCGTCGACGTCGGCGTCCGTCATGATGATGATCTTGTGGTAGCGCAGCTTGGCGAGGTTGACGAGACTGTTGCCCTCGTCGTCTCGGCCGATGCCGGTACCGAGTGCGGTGATGAGGGTGCCGATCTCCTGGCTGGACAGCATCTTGTCCATCCGCGCGCGCTCGACGTTGAGGATCTTGCCGCGCAAGGGCAGCACTGCCTGGAATTCGCGGTTCCGGCCTTGCTTGGCCGACCCGCCGGCGCTGTCGCCCTCGACGATGAACATCTCGGTATCGGCGGCGTTGCGGCTCTGGCACTCCGCAAGCTTGCCGGGCAGGTTCGCCATGTCGAGCGCGCCCTTGCGCCGCGTCAGCTCACGTGCCTTGCGCGCGGCCTCCCGGGCGAGTGCTGCCTCGATGATCTTGCTGATGATCAGCTTGGCTTCCTTGGGGTGCTCCTCGAACCATCCGCCGAGCTGCTCGCCGACGATGTTCTCGACGACAGGCTTGACCTCGGACGAGACGAGCTTGTCCTTGGTCTGGCTGGAGAACTTCGGATCTGGCACCTTGACCGACAGCACGCAAGTGAGGCCCTCGCGCGCGTCGTCGCCGGTGATCGCGACCTTCTCCTTCTTAGTGAGACCGGTCTCCTCGGCATACTTGTTGATGACGCGCGTCAGCGCTGCGCGGAACCCGGCCAGATGCGTGCCGCCGTCGCGCTGCGGGATGTTGTTGGTGAAGCACAGCATGCTCTCGTGGTAGCTGTCGTTCCACCATAGCGCGACCTCGACGGTGATGCCGTCCTTCTCGCCGGTGAGCATCAACGGTCCGTCGAGAACGCCTTTCTTCGAGCGGTCGAGATAGCGCACAAACGCCGCCGTCCCCCCCTGATAGATCAGCTCCTCGCGGCGCACGTCGGCGTGGCGGGCATCGGTCAGCACGATCTTGGCGCCGGAGTTCAGGAACGCCAGCTCGCGCAGCCGGTGCTCCAGCGTGGTGAAATCGAATTCCGTCTTGGTGAACGTCGCGGTGCTCGGCAGGAAGCTCACCTCGGTGCCGCGCCCGCCTTGTCCATCGCCCACGACCTTCAGTGGCGATACCGCGACGCCATCGCGGAATTCGATCGCGTGCTCCTTGCCCTCGCGCCAGATGCGGCACTTCAGCCAGCTCGACAGCGCGTTGACGACGGACACGCCAACGCCGTGCAGGCCGCCGGATACCTTGTAGGAGTTCTGGTCGAACTTGCCGCCAGCGTGCAACTCGGTGAACACGATCTCGGCGGCTGAGCGCTTCGGGTCTTGGTCGTCGTCATGTTTGATGCCGGTCGGGATGCCGCGCCCGTCGTCGCGCACGGTGCACGATCCGTCGGCGTTCAGCGTCACGTCGCAGGCCTGCGCATGGCCGGCAAGCACCTCGTCGATGGCATTGTCGACGACCTCGTAGATCATGTGGTGGAGACCCGAGCCGTCGTCGGTGTCGCCGATGTACATGCCGGGCCGTTTGCGCACCGCGTCCAACCCCTTCAGCATCTTGATGCTGTCGGCGCCGTAGTCCTCGGAAATCGGGGCCGCTGGGGCCGCTGTCGCGCTCATCTGGACTTGATCCTCGAACCCTGTTCTATCAACCCGGACATCTACCACGATCGCGCAGAAAAAGCCCGCAGGAAGCGCGGTTGGAGGGTGCAATCTACAGGAAAATACAAACGATATTTCAGTGGGTTGTGGTTTGAGTGCGAAAGTGGCCGCAGACCTCGGCTCAGCGCGCAGCCTCGAGCCGAACGCTGGCCCCTTCGACGCGCGCGAAATGGGCCCTTCCGGCGAGCGTGGCGAAGGCTGAGGGATCGGTGCCGGTCATCCAG
The DNA here is from genome assembly GCA_945862355.1 of Devosia equisanguinis. Lineage (GTDB taxonomy): Bacteria > Pseudomonadota > Alphaproteobacteria > Rhizobiales > Hyphomicrobiaceae > CAMDPA01. The sequence goes on from CAMAYR010000032.1 coordinate 13,210, forward strand.
GCTTGGGTGCCGAGCGCGAGAATTTCCTCGAACATTGCGGCCCGTCGTTGCTCGTCGAAATGTGCGGCGATCTCGTCGAGCAGCAGTATCGGCGATGCGCCCTCGCGTCGTTCCGCGATCAGGCTCGCATGCGCGAGGACGAGGCCCATGAGGAGCGCCTTTTGTTCGCCCGTCGAGCATAGCCGCGCCGGCATCGCCTTCGGGCCATGTCCCGCGATGAGGTCGGTCCGATGCGGCCCCTCGAGTGTTCGGCCAGCGCCGCGATCGCGCTCCCGGCATGCACCCAGGCGTGCCCGATAGCGGTCCTCAACGTCGACGGCAGCATCGCTGGCGAGTTCGCTCTCCAGCGAGCCCTCGATTGTGAGAGTGAACCAGGGAAACGCGGAGGTTGCGTCACGTTCGCGGCGGGCCTCCGAATGGGCTTGCAGTGCTGCAACGGCTTCGAGCCGGGCCGCGGCGATGGCGACACCGGCCTCCGCCATCTGCATCTCGAGACCTTCCAGAAGCACCCGATCACCGCCATCCTCGAGTAGACGATTGCGCTGCCGCATCGCCCGCTCGAATCGGGCCGAGCTCAGCGCATGCCCGGCGTCGAAGCACAGTACCAGACGATCGAGAAACGCCAGGCGATCGGCGCGAGCCCCAGTGAACAAGCCGTCCATCGCCGGCGTCAGCCACACCATGTCGACATGCTCAGCAAGTGTTCCGGCCCCGACGTTCTCCCCGTCGATGCGCACGATCCGTCCCTGACGCTGAGCCTCGCCGACCGATGCGGTTCGCTGACCGGTCCCGATCTCGATGGTGCCGCCGCGAGAGACGACGCGGGCGGCAACTGCCCAATCGCCGGTGCCGCCCATGCGGGCGAGCTCGGCATAGCCGGCGCGCTTCAGCCCGCTGCCCGGCACCAGAAGGGAGACAGCCTCGAGCAGATTGGTCTTGCCTGCGCCGTTGGGCCCGAGCAGCACGACCGGGCGCGGCCCGACCTCGATCGTTGCGGTCGCATAGTTCCGGTAGTTGGTCAGTGCGACCCGGCTGAGCCAGAGCTGGGTGGATGCGCGAAAAGAGGCCGGGCCGACACTATGCGAGCCGGCATTTCGCGATGCCCGCTGATGCGAGCCCGCGTTCAGCTTGTCGTCGTGGGCGATCTCGGGATGGCTCGACGGGCCGAACGGCTCGACCCGGCCCGGGGTCTCGCTCATCACACGCGCATCGGCATCAGAACATAGAGCGCGCTCTCGTCGGCACCGTCGCGCACCATGGTCGGTGCGCCGGGATCGGCGAGCTTGAGCACGGCGGATTCACCTTCGAGCTGTCCGGCGATGTCGAGCAGGTAGCGCGCGTTGAAGCCGATCTCTAGCGGCGCTGCGGTGTAGTCCACGTCCAGCTCTTCGGTCGCGCTGCCGCCTTCCGGGTTCGACACCGAGAGCACCAGCTTGCCGCTGGTGATGTTGAGCTTCACGGCGCGGCCCCGCTCGCTGGCGATCGTCGAGACGCGGTCGACGGCGTGCATGAACTCGGCGTTGGAAACTTTCAGCTCCTTGTCGTTGCCCTGCGGAATGACGCGGCCGTAATCGGGGAACGTGCCGTCGATCAGCTTCGAGGTCAGCGTCACTGTGCCGGCTTCGAACCGGATCTTGGCCGGCGACACCCCGATGGTGACGGTGGACCCGCCGTCCTCGAGAAGTCGGTGCAACTCGTTGACGGTCTTGCGAGGAATAATGACGCCTGGCATTCCGTCCGCCCCACTGGGGCGCGGCAGCTCGACCTGTGCGAGGCGATGTCCGTCCGTCGCCACCGCACGCAGCGTCGGCTGATTTCCGGTCGTGGCGACGTGCAGGTAGATTCCGTTCAAATAGTAGCGCGTCTCTTCCGTCGAGATCGCAAAGCGCGTCTTGTCGATCAGTCGCTTGAGATCGGCCGCGCCGACGTCGAAGGTATGCGTCATCTCGCCTGCCGCGAGGTCGGGGAAATCCTCAGCCGGCTGCATCTGCAGGGCGAAGCGCGACTGCCCGGAGGTCAGGGTCACCCGCTCGCGCTCGGCGTCACGTGCAAGCTCCACCTGCGCGCCGTCCGGCAACTTGCGCACGATGTCGTGCAGCATGTGCGCCGGCACGGTGATCGCGCCAGGTGTCGAGATCTGCGCGGGGGCCTGCTCGATCACCTCGCGTTCGAGGTCCGTCGCCTTGAACTCCAGCATGTCTCCCGTGGCACGGATGAGCACGTTCGACAGGATCGGAATGGTGGTCCGCCGCTCCACCACGCTGGTGACGTGGCTGAGCGCCCGCAACAGGTCTCCACGTTCGATCACAATCCGCATGATCCGCCTTTCATCCCTCAGTAATGCCGCGCGGAAACCTCGCCGCCAGACTTGCTATTCCCGCCCCAGGGCACCGCGAGCCCAACCGACTAGTGTCGCCAGCTCGACCATCCGGTACGGCACATGAACGCGACCCTGCCCTCCGAGGCTCGCGCGTGGACAGCTTTACGCCGACCCTGTCCTGCAGACCGTGTTCTAACTCGACAAGCAGACGCAGGCGACGAGGAAGCGACATCGCAATCTTGAGAAAGTCCGGCCTCGAGTAAGTTCAGCCCCGAGACCGCCCAGCCCCGAGAACCTGAACAAAACCCGAAAGCGGCCTCGAGCAGGGCTGCAAGAAGCCTTGATTCGCGTAAATGCAACTTGAGCCGGACCTGCGGAATTTTCAAGTCCCGCAATGGCTCAGGTCCCCGGACTTCCACTAGCCAATGAACAGGGAACGAGGGGCCAGTCTGGCGAATGCGCGCTGCGGCGGGCTGGTTTCCCAGTCCGCCGCCGCAATCTGTTGAAAGATAGCCCGTTCGCTGCCTACTGGCCGAGCAGCTTCTTGATCTCGTCGAGCTCGGCTTGCAGCCTGGAGTCGCCCGACAGGTGCGTCTCGATCTTGCGGATCGCGTGCAGCACCGTGGTGTGGTCTCTGCCGCCGAACCTCCGGCCGATCTCCGGCAGGGACCGTGAGGTCAGCTGCTTGGCGAGATACATCCCGATTTGCCTCGGCCATACCACCGACCGGTGACGGCGTTCGGACAAGAGGTCGCTTTTCGATACGCCGAAATGCCGCGAGATCACCTTGAGGATCTCGTCGATCCTGATCCTTCGCGGCTCCTGGCCGTGGATCAGATCGCGGATCGCCTGCTCGGCTACGTCGATCGTGATCGGCTGGCGCAGGCACTGCCAAGTCGCATGCAGCCTCGTGATCACACCCTCGAGTTCACGCCCGCTCTCGGTGATCTGCTCGGCGAGTTGCGCCAGCACGTCGCGCCCGATTTCGAACGACGGGTCGAGCTGCCGCTTCTCCTGCATGCGCTTTTCGAGAACCTTGAGGCGCAGGTCGGAGTCCAGCGCGCCGATTTCGGCGACGAGGCCGCGCTGCAGTCGCGAGCGCATCCTGTCGTTGAGCCGCTCCATCTGGCTCGGCGGACGGGCCGAGGCGACCACGACCTGCCTGCCGCCGTCGAGGAGAGAGTTGATGACGTGGTCGAACTCCTGCTCGGTCTGGGTCCCGTGAAGGAACTCCAGGTCGTCGATCAGCAGGATGTCGATCGTGCGGAACTTGTCCTTGAACGCCAGCGGATCGGAGCTGCGAAGAGCCTCGACGAACTGGTAGCGGAAACGCTCGGCAGTGAGGTAGAGCACCTGGGCCGCAGGCGCGCGGCGTTGCACCTCCCAGGCGATCGCGTGCAGAAGATGGGTCTTGCCGAGACCAACTTGCGCGTGGATGAACAGCGGGTTGATGCTGGTCGACGTTCCAGCGCGAACCGTCTCAGCCACCTGCGTCGCGGCGGCGTGCGCCATGCGGTTCGACGAGCCCACAACGAAGCTCTCGAGCGTGTAGCGCGGATCGAGCGGCGAGCCCTCGAAGCCACCCACGAACGTGCGTCCGAGCTGGGCGCCGGCCTGCCTGCCAGGCGCGGTTGGCCGCGTCGAGACAGTCGGCGGGGTCGTCGTTGCCGGTCGATCCGGTCGCAACTCGCGCTGAACCGGGAGCTCCATGGCGGGGCGCGCGGCGATCGTTCCGGGTTGCCGAAGATCGATCTCGAGCGAGGTCACGCCGGTGAACTCGTGACTGCAACACTTCAGCAGCACGTCGACATAGTGCTGTTGCACCCAGTTCCGAAGAAATTTCGTTGGAAATGTGAGGCGCAGCACGTCGCCATCGAACGCTTCGAACTCCATTGCGTTGAACCAGCTGGAGTAGACCTCGTCGCCCAGTTGTCGCCGCAACAGCGTATTCGTCTTCTGGCCTCGGCCATCGACTCCGGATGTGCCGCTGCCGGCGACGGCCATGGACGTTGTTTCCGCCGCCGCGCCGATCATCGACGTGCCTGGAATATTGCTGCCGCCCCCACCGTTCTCGGTCTCGAAGCGGTGACCCGCCTCGCTCATCCCGGTGTGGCCCTGCTCTTTAACCGCCCGCATCGCATTGTTGTTGGTATTGGCCATGATGTTCCCCGCATCATTGGTTCAGTCACAACTTTCCTGTTCAGCGCCCAGCCGCATTTGGGCACCTCAGACTTTCTGCTATCCTCGTATGTGTTTTAGGTCTGGATCCAGGGCAGACCGGCAGCCTTCCAGCCGCCAGCTGCCCCTCTATGTCTCCACGGATCGAGGGGCCCCTCGAAGCCGTCGGCGACATTTCGGCAGCGCGAATATCCCATCGCCGCCATAACGGTGGCCGCAGACTTGCTGCGCCCCCCAGATCTGCACAGAAAGAAGATCTCGTGGTCTTTAGCTACTCCGGCAGCCGTTAGCTGACCGTCGAGCTTGGCTGCGAACTGCGGGTCGACTTGTCCGGCGGGAAAAGTCTGCCACTCAACCAGGATCGGCTTCTTCCCGACCGAACTCAGGTCGGGGATTCCCACATAGCTCCATTCTGCTTTGGTACGGACATCGACCAGAACTGCCGTGGCATCGGCCACGAGCCTGTCCCATGACATCCGAACCGGTACGTCGTCGATCCCGACGCCGCCCGTACCACCCGCTGAAGACAAACCCATGCAACCTCCTTACGCGTGCGCTGTACCGATGAACCGACATTCATCGCAGACGAGCCGAGGCCAGTCCATGTATCATGCGAACGCGGATCTGCGGAGTAGAGCATCACTCGAGCAGATCTTGAACCCAGCAGCGACTACTCTAGCGATTGTGCTGCGCATTTACTCTACCGGCGCGCTTCGTCCGTGTAACCAATGCTTCCAAATACTAAGTAAGCTTGCGGGCCCACTGGAAGCGCCGCTGGCAACAGTTAATTCTTAACCACACTGCCCCCACCCGGTCAAGGCGACCGGCGGCACGGATCTGACCGCCTTGCTGCTTCGCGTGTATGTGGAAAAAATACGCGCTGAGCGGGAAGATTGGGGGAAACCTGCTGATTCTGTGGATGAATTCTGAGCGATTTACGTGGGTCTTCCCCAGGCACAATCCGCTGTATTGATCGCCGTTTTCGCTTGGCTGCGGACTCGCGCAGTCTGATGCCGATGTCTGGCGATCCGGCTCGCTGATCGCGAGCAAAGGCTGGCTGCTCGGGCATCCTGCCGGCCTTGGCAGGGGCGGCCGACCTTGCGGAAGGCGGTCCCTGCGAAGCAGTGTAGTTGCAGATCTGTGACATACTAGAAAAACCAAGGCTACGAACGTGTCGAGCCTCAGGCCATCGACATGACGCGCTTCGTCAGGCGGGAGATCTTGCGGCTGGCCGTTTTCTTATGGACCACGCCCTTCTGTGCCGTTTTGGCGATCACGGGCTCGGCGGCCTTCAATGAGGCGATGGCATTCTGCTTGTCGCCGGCGGTGATGGCTTCCTCGACCTTGCGGATCTCGGTCTTCATCCGGGTGCCCCGGGCCTTGTTGACGGCCGTGCGTCGCTCGATCTTGCGTGTCGCTTTTTGAGCGGAGGTCGTGTTTGCCATGTCTTGGATTCCCTGGTTGAGCCTGGCTGGATGGTATGACGATTGCTCCAACCGTCCTGCCGGTTATCCAGCAGATCTGTGAAGCCGGAACTGCAGAGGAGAGTCGCTATGGACTGGCACGTCGCCGTATGGGATAGCGGCAGCCAGACGCCATTGCGTCGCTCTTCTCGTGTCGAGGTGCCACCGCGGTGATTTGCGGGGGCTATGCACAAGCACGTACGCCGCCCAAGGCAGAACCTCGGACGGCAAGCAAATCGGTGTATATATCTCGGCAAATTGCCGGTCAACGCGTGCGGGCATCATTGGCCAATTTCGAGGAACGATCGGATGGCGAAGAATTTCCACGAGCAGTACGACCGGCCGGAGTTACCGCTGCCGCCGGACCGCTCCACAGGGCTGGTTTTCACGGTTGTGGCGCTGGTCGTCGCGTATTTCGGGCGCGCCAACGAGACCGTGCTGATGGGAGCGCTTGGAGCAGCCGCGGTTCTGGGGCTGGTCAGCCTGGTCGCGCCGATCGTGCTTCGCCCCCTTAATATCCTCTGGATGCGGTTCGCCCTCCTCCTCAGCAAGGTCATGAACCCGATCGTGATGATGGTGCTGTTTCTGATCGCGATCGTTCCAGCCGGGCTGATCATGCAGTTGCGCTACGATCCTCTCCGCCGCAAGCGCGCCCCAGGCAATTCGTATTGGATCGACTACAAGCCCAGCCCCGGCTCGAGCATGACCAATCAGTTCTGATCGTATCCCACGGGTATGTTTCTTGCTGATAACGACGCGACTGCCGATCACGCGTGCTTGTGCTCGATGAGCCGGTAGCTACAACGGGTGACTGGGATCGAACAGGTTCGCCCTGCCATCGCAAAGAGGCCGAGCATGCTTTCGCTTATCAAGGAACTCGCCGCTTACATGAGCGCGAGGAAGAAGTGGTGGCTGTTACCGACCATCACCATTCTGTTGATCGTCGGCGGCCTGCTCGTACTCGCTCAAGGGACTGCGGTGGCGCCGTTCATCTACACTGTTTTCTGAGAGCCGCTGGCCGAGTGGCGGAGATGGAGACGCCCGGGCGTCTACGTCCGCGTCCGCTTCCGCCGAGGTCGGCCTTGGATCGAGGACTTCAGGAGCAGCCTTCCCGCTCTGCCGTTCTGTACCGTGCGGCGATCTGCAGACGGGCTGGGCCTGCTTCTCGAGGTGGATTCTTGAGGGTCGAGAGCCATGCGCATTCTGGGAATATCAGCCTTCTATCACGACAGCGCGGCAGCGCTCCTGATCGACGGCCGCCCGATCGCGGCCGCGCAGGAGGAGCGCTTCACCCGCAAGAAGCACGATCCGGGCTTCCCCGTGCAGGCGATCCGCTATTGCCTGGCCGAAGGCGGCGTTTCCTTCGACGAGCTCGACCATGTGGTCTTCTTCGAGAAGCCACTGCTGAAGTTCGAGCGTCTGCTCGAAACCTATCTCGCCAACGCACCGCGCGGCTACCAGTCGTTCCGTATGGCGCTGCCCGTCTGGCTTAAGGAGAAGCTTTTCCAGAAGCCAGTCATGGTGAAGGAGCTCAAGCAGTTCTCCGCTTCCGGCAAGGGCATCGAGGAGAAGCTGCTTTTCGCAGAGCATCACCAGAGCCACGCCGCCTCGGCCTTCTATCCCTCGCCGTTCGATGAGGCCATCGTCCTCACCATGGACGGCGTCGGTGAATGGGCGACCACCTCCGTCGCCATCGGTCGCGGCTCGACATTGGAGACGGTCAAGGAGATCCACTGGCCGCACAGCCTGGGCCTGCTCTATTCCGCATTCACCTATTACACCGGCTTCCGTGTCAACTCCGGCGAGTACAAGGTCATGGGCCTCGCACCCTATGGCGAGCCCAAGTATGCCGATCTCATCCTCGATAACCTGATCGACGTAAAGCCTGATGGCAGCTTCTGGCTCGACCAGAGCTATTTCGACTATGCCACCGGCCTGACGATGACGAACGCCAAGTTCGACAGGCTGCTGGGCGCGCCGCCCCGCAAGGCCGAGAGCCCGCTGACCCAGCGCGACATGGACCTCGCTGCTTCCGTCCAGAAGGTCACCGAGGAAGTGATGCTGCGCATGACGCGCGACCTCGCCAAGACTTTCGGCATCAAGAACCTCTGCATGGCCGGCGGCGTCGCGCTCAACTGCGTCGCCAACGGCAAGATCCTGCGCGATGGCGCGTTCGAGCGCGTGTGGGTGCAGCCTGCGGCCGGCGATGCCGGCGGAGCGCTGGGGGCTGCCTACGCGGCCCATGCCATGCACGCCAAGAAGCCACGCTATATGAACGGTGCCATGGACGGCATGAAGGGCTCCTATCTCGGCCCCGAGTTCGCGCAGTCCGAGATCGAGAGCCGCCTCTCAAAGGCCGGCGCGCGTTTCACCACGTTCTCGGACGCCGACATGCTGGAGCGCACGGTCGACGCGCTCGAGGCCGGCCACGCGATCGGCTGGTTCCAGGGCCGCATGGAGTTCGGCCCGCGCGCGCTGGGGGCCCGCTCGATCATCGGCGATCCGCGCAATGGCGAAATGCAGAAGAACCTCAACCTCAAGATCAAGTACCGCGAGAGCTTCCGCCCGTTCGCGCCCTCGGTGCTGGCCGAGGACGTCGGCGAGTACTTCGAGCACGAGGTCGAGAGCCCCTACATGCTGATGGTCGCGGACGTGAAGCGCAACCGGCGCCGCATGATGACGCCTGAGCAGGAGGCGCTGTTCGGCATCGACAAGCTCAACGTGCCGCGCTCGGACCTGCCCGCGATCACCCACGTGGACTATTCAGCCCGTATCCAGACCGTTCATGCCGAGACGAACCCGCGCTATCACGCGTTGATCTCCGCGTTCAAGAAACGGACGGGCTGCCCCGTCGTCGTGAACACGTCCTTCAACGTGCGTGGCGAGCCGATCGTTCATACGCCCGAGGATGCCTTCCGCTGCTTCATGGGCTGCGAGATGGAAACCCTCGTCGTCGGCAACTGCGTGCTTTCCAAGCCCGACCAGGACCCCGCCCTCAAGATCGACTACAAGGACAAGTTCGATCTGGATTGATCGTCTGCTTTCGAGGTGCTGCGCAAAAGCGACGTTGGCGGGCCGACGTGGAGGATCCGCCGCAGACCTTAGCACTCCGCCGTCTCTGCCCTACTATTGCTCTCGGGCGAATCAAGCAGAGCGCATCCCAGTAGACGACAACTATCTTCGCGCCCTAGGGCGTGCCACGAACAATTTCGATTACTTGGAATGGGGGATCGTCGGGCTAACCGAGACCATCAAGTTAGGATCTTAAACGAGGTGCGCCAACTGACAGCAGGCCAGATCGCCAGTAGGTTCAGCGTGAAGGTGCTTTCGCGCGGCATCCGCCATCTGCGCCATCCGCCAGGCTCCGCGCCGACCACCTTCACGGAGCCGATCTGATGGCAATAGCCGTGCGGCTCGCAGGTGTTTGCCGTTAGCACCGCCGCAATGCGATCGCTCAGCATCCCGTGCCCCCGTAGATCAGGACGAGCATCGAGCCACGCTGGCAGGCCCGACATCCGGCACCCTTCACAAGGGCGGGCCCAGCCATGTCCCAGGTGGGTGGCTGAGCCGTCATGAGCCCGCTGTGCGCGGGTCGTGGCCCATCGGTGGCCCTTGATGGGGCCTTTGTGGGTATGCTTTGCGGGGTAATCCGGCTATGATGCTCTGTCGGGTACTCCGTGCCCGGCATTAATGAGCACCGGCAATAGCTTCATCGCAAAATCCTGCATTGCCGATAATGACAAAAAATGACGAGCAAGACGGACAAAAAGAAAATGGCAGCCGAACGGACTCCGAGCCTTCAGGACGCATTCCTCAACAACGTTCGCAAGAACAAGATTCCACTCACGATTTTTCTTGTGAACGGGGTCAAGCTCCAGGGCATCGTGACCTGGTTCGACAATTTTTGCGTGCTTCTGCGCCGCGACGGCCACTCCCAACTGGTCTACAAGCACGCCATATCCACCATCATGCCCGGCCAGCCGGTCAATCTGATGGAGCCGGACACCGGCGAGGCGGGTTGATGCCGGTCCTGGCCGTCCGCGCTGGCGGATCGGCTCAATTGCCCGGAGGATTGGCCACTGAGTAGCACCAAGTGAGTAGACGCAAGCGTTCCTCCAAGGACGAGGCCGACATCGAGGCGGCGGTCTACGACACCTCGGACACGTCGTCAGGCGAAACGTCGTCGGGTGACAGGTCTGTCGATGCTCGTGACGATGATGGCGAGCACGTCGAGCGCAACGGTATGCGTTGCGTCGTCGTCGTACCCGTTCCCGCCGAGCGGCGCGGGGCCTCCACGCCGTTGCGCTCGGCTGCGGATCGGGTGGCCGAGGCCGTCGGGCTGGCCAACGCCATCGAGCTGGAGATCGCCGCGACGTTGACGCCGCGACTGAACGATCCGCGGCCGGCGACCCTTCTCGGCAAGGGCAAGGTGGAGGAGATCGGGGAGCTGGTCGCTGCCGAGCACGCCGGCCTGGTGGTCATCGATCACGCGCTTTCTCCCGTGCAACAGCGCAATCTGGAGACGGTCTGGGGCGCCAAGGTCATCGACCGGACGGGTCTCATTCTCGAGATCTTCGGGCGCCGCGCACAGACCCGCGAAGGCCGCCTCCAGGTGGAGCTTGCCCACCTCACCTACCAGAAGAGCCGGCTGGTGCGCTCCTGGACCCACTTGGAGCGCCAGCGTGGCGGCGCGGGTTTCCTCGGCGGCCCCGGCGAGAGCCAGCTAGAGCTCGACCGGCGCATCATCCAGGAGAAGATCGAGCGTCTGCAGAAGGACCTGGTCGAGGTCGTGCGGACGCGCGACCTGCACCGTAAGGGCCGCGCCCGGGTGCCCTACCCGGTGGTGGCGATCGTCGGCTACACGAACGCTGGCAAATCTACGTTGTTCAACCGGCTGACGGGCGCGGGGGTGCTGGCCAAGGATCAGGTGTTCGCTACGCTCGATCCGACGATGCGCGAGATCAGGCTGCCGGCGGGGCGCCGGGTCATACTGTCGGACACGGTGGGTTTCATCTCCGATCTGCCGACCACGCTGGTGGCGGCTTTCCGCGCGACGCTGGAGGAAGTCATCACCGCCGATCTCGTTCTTCACGTGCGCGACATCGCTTCCGCGGAGAGTGCCGCTCAGCGCGCCGACGTCGACCATGTTCTGGCCGATCTCGGCGTCGACGAGCTCGAGGCAGCCCGGCGCGTGCTCGAGGTGTGGAACAAGATCGACTGCCTTGGTCCTGAGAGCCGCGACGAGACCGAGAACGCCGCCCGGCGGATGGAGCCGCGGCCTGTGCTCGTCTCCGCCGTCTCCGGCGAAGGCGTCGAGGACCTGCTCGCCGAGATCGAGCGGCGCATCTCCGGCCGCGACGAGATCATCGAGCTGACCCTGCCGGCGAGTTCCGGCAAGCTCGCCCATTGGCTGCACGAGAACGCCGAGGTGATCAGTCGCCACACCGACGAGACCGGCGCCACGCACTACAAGGTCCGCGTCGATGCCGGGCGCAAGGCGCGGCTCGAGGCGAAGATGCGCAGCCCGACCTGAGAAGCTTTCAGGCTCACGTCTTCAGCCGGTAGCCCGTCCTGAAGATCCACCACACTCCGACGAGGCAAGCAGCCAGCATCGCGAGCACCATCGCGACGCTGAGCCCGACGCCGACGTCCGAGGTGCCAAAGAAGCTCCAGCGGAACGCGCTGACGAGGTAGACGACCGGGTTGAACAGCGACACCGTCCGCCACAGCGGTGGCAGCATGTCGATCGAGTAGAACGTGCCGCCCAGGAACGTGAGCGGCGAGACGATGAGCAACGGGATCATCTGCAGCCGTTCGAAGCCGTCGGCCCAGATGCCGATGATGAAGCCGAACATGCAGAACGTCACAGCCGTCAGCGCGAGTATCGCGACCATCCAGAACGGATGCTCGATGCGCAACGGCACGAATAGCGCCGCCGTCGCCAGGATGATGAGCCCGATGAGGATCGACTTCGTCGCCGCTGCGCCGACATAGCCGAGCACGATCTCGAGCGGCGACACGGGCGCTGACAGCACTTCGTAGATCGTGCCGGTGAAACGTGGGAAATAGATGCCGAACGAGGCATTCAGGATGCTTTGCGTCAACAAGGACAGCATGATTAGACCGGGCACGATGAACGTGCCGTAGGCGATGCCGTCGACCTCCGCGATGCGCGTACCGATCGCCGCGCCGAACACCACGAAATAAAGCGATGTCGACAGCACCGGCGACACGATGCTCTGCATGATGGTGCGCCAGGTGCGCGCCATCTCGAACATGTAGATTGCCTTGACCGCGTGAAAGTTCATGACGCGCTCCTGACCAGATCGACGAAGATGTCCTCGAGCGAGCTTTCCCGCGTCTCCAGATCGCTGAAGCGGATGCCGGCGGTGGCCAGATCGGTGAGTAGTGCGGTGATGCCGGTGCGCTCCGCCCGCGTATCATAGGTGAACACGAGGTTGCGGCCGTCGCCGGCCAGCGCGAGCTTGTGCCGCTCCAGCGACGTCGGCACGGTGTCCAACCGGCTCTGGAGATGCAACACGAGCTGCTTTCGGCCAAGCCTCGCGATCAGCTTCGCCTTCTCCTCCACCAGCACGATCTCGCCCTTGTTGATGATGCCGATGCGATCGGCCATTTCCTCGGCTTCCTCGATGTAGTGCGTGGTGAGGATGATCGTCACGCCGGACTGCGCGAGCTTGCGCACGATCTCCCACATGTCCTTGCGAAGCTCGACGTCGACACCGGCGGTCGGCTCGTCGAGGAACAGGATCTGCGGCTCGTGGGCCAGCGCCTTGGCGATCATGACGCGCCGCTTCATGCCGCCCGACAGCGTGCGGATCGTGCTGTCCTTCTTCTCCCACAACGACAATTCGCGCAGTAATCGCTCGATCAGCGCCGGGTTGGAGGGCTTGCCGAACAGCCCTCGGCTGAAATTGACGGTCGCCCACACCGTCTCGAAGGCGTCAGTCGTCAGCTCCTGCGGCACGAGGCCGATCATCGCGCGAACCGCGCGATAATCCCGGTCGATGTCGCGGCCATCGACGCGCACGTCCCCCGTCGTCCGTCGCACCAGCCCGCACACGATGCCGATCAGCGTCGTCTTGCCCGCGCCGTTGGGACCCAGCAGTGCGAATATCTCGCCTGGGCGGATGTCGAGATTGACGCCGCCGAGCGCGCGGAAGCCGCTGTCGTAGACCTTCGACAGGTCGGTGATGGAGATGATGGGCTCCATGCGGGCAGGTCTCCGGCGTAAGGCTATGGTGAGCGAAGGCGAGCGAACGGTGCCATTCGTCCGCGCAGCAATGCGCAGCTGAACGGTGGCTCGGTCAAGGACGAACGACACCGAGGGGTTCCGACAGCATCGTGATGCAGCGTGGCGCAAGCGTGACGGGCGCGCACACCCTGCTTTGTGCGACGCGCACTGTGGCCTCTATTCCGCTGCGATCACCTTGGGGCCAGCCGACAGGCCGAGCCGCTTGCGCGCCTCCATGCGAAGGCTGTCGATCGGTTGCAGGCGCCCCTGGTGCTCGAAATGCCAGTAGGTCCAGCCGTTGCAGGCAGCCTTGCCCTGGACGACGGCGCCGAGCCGGTGAATCGAGCCCTGCTGGCCGGCAGCAGCCAGGGAGCCGTCCGCCCGAACTTCTGCCCTGACGCGCCGACGCTCGTCGAACAGCGGCGCGCCGGCTCTCAGAATGCCGAGCTCGATGATGGCGCCGAACGGCACGCGCGGCTCGGTGCGTTTGGATCGCACCGTCTCGAGCACGCGGTCGGCCAGCACCTCCACCTTCGCGATGCGTTCAGCAGCAGCTTTCGCATAGTCGCTATCACGTTCGATGCCGATGAAATGGCGTCCCAGTCGCTTAGCCACCGCACCCGTGGTGCCGGTGCCGAAGAACGGGTCGAGCACGACGTCGCCTCGATTGGTCGTCGCGAGCAGTACGCGATGGAGGAGGCCTTCCGGCTTCTGCGTGGGATGTGCCTTGCGCCCACCGTCGTCCTTGAGGCGCTCTGGCCCCGAGCAGATCGGGATAAGCCAGTCTGAGCGCATCTGGATGTCGTCGTTGAAGGCCTTCATAGCCTCGTAGTTGAACGTCGCACGGCTTTTCTGGTCGCGAACCGCCCAGATCAGCGTCTCGTGTGCGTTGGTGAAGCGCTTGCCGCGGAAGTTCGGCATCGGATTGGTTTTCAGCCAGATCACGTCGTTCTGCAGCCAGAAGCCCAGATCCTGCAGTGTGGAGCCGATCCGGAAGATGTTGTGGTACGAGCCGATCACCCACAGTGCGCCATCGGGCTTCAGGATGCGGCGGCACTCCGCCAGCCAACTGCGCGAGAACTGGTCGTAGTCCGCGAAGCTCGCGAACTTGTCCCAGCTCTGGTGAACGCCGTCGACCTTCGTGTTGTTGGGGCGCAGCAGCTCGCCGTCGAGCTGCAGATTGTAGGGTGGATCGGCGAACACGAGATCGACGCTCGAGTCCGGCAGGCGAGCTAGCTCGCGCAGGCAATCGCCGGAGAGAATGGTGTCGAGGGGAAGCTTGGACGCGGAACGACGTGCTTTGGGCATGAACGGATATCTCGATACTCGGAACGGAACTCGAGCGACTTACACCCTATAGCGACAAGCCTCGCGACCGCGCCTCGGGTGAGCTGCAAGAGTAAGCGAAACGTGAACGACAGTGGTTAACGGACGGCTAATCCTGACGGCCGAGTACGTGCCATCGGATCGTGTCGAACGAATGGCGAATATAAAGGGGTTGCAAGAGTGTCGTTCACGGGTGGCGTGTTGCTTCGAGACCGCTCGTGGTTATTGTGTCGATTCGGAATTGCACGAGGGCGGGGCATCGCGGGTCAGTTGTTGGCTCAGTCGCCGCTCGGCAGTCTGTGCGAGCTATCCTGACGAAGACCGCCCCTCCCGGGGCTGCCGTCGCGGCGGTTCGTCGGAGCTGCTCGTCGACATGCGCTGTCTGCCCATAGGTGCCGCCATATCTCCTCTCGATGCTTCGCCCGCCTCGCTGCCGGTACCGCCGCTGATCCGGCGCAATATCACGCTTTTCTCGCTGTGCCAGACGTTCACCGGCGCCGGGTTTCAGTTCGCCTACGGGTTCGGGCCTTTGATGGTGGTGCAGCTCACGGGCTCGGCGGCGCTGGCCGGACTTTCAGTTGCGCTGATCGGCTTCAGCCGGTTTCTGATCGCCTATCCCGTCGGCAAGATCACCGACACTTGGGGGCGGCGGCCCGGCATCATGCTGGGTCTGGTGCTGGCAGCCATTGGCTCGTTCATCACCGGCTATTCCATGCAATTGCAGAGCGCGTGGGTGCTGGTGCTCGGCCTGCTGGTGTTCTCGGCGGGCATGAATGCGACCCAGCAGATGCGGGTCGCCGCGACCGACATGTTCCTGCCCCACCGTCGCGCGGAGGCGCTGGGCTACGTTGCAATGGGATCGCTGTTCGGGTTGATCCTGTCGCCGCTGATCGTCGGTTTGTCGGAGCGGCTGGCGAAGGATTGGGGCATGGACCCGCTGGGCCTTCCCTGGTTGATGGTGCCAGCCCTCATCCTGCCGGGCATGGTGCTGGTTACGATGGTGCGCCCCGATCCCAAGGAGATCGGCATGAATCTCGCCCACTACTACCCCGGCTACGTGCCGCCGCCGCGCAAACCGGGTCCGGCAGTGAGCTTCACTTGGGGCGACATGCTCTCTCGACCGGGCATCCGTTTCGCTCTGATCGTGAATGCGTCGGGCCAGGGTAATATGACGATCGTGATGGTGCTGACCTCGCTGGTTTTGAACGCACAGGGCTACTCGCTGACCGAGATCGCGGTCTCGCATATGTTTCACACCATCGGCATGTTCGCCTTCACCATCCCGTTGGGGCGCCTCGCCGACCGCATCGGCAACGTCCGTCTGATGATTCCAGGCGTGGTGATCGCCCTCTTCGGCGCGGTGCTGGTCGCCTTTACGACCGGCTACTGGCTCGTGACGCTCGGTACGTTCCTGGTCGGGATCGGCTGGGCGGCGGGCAACGTCGCTGCGACTGCGGAGATCGCCGACGCCTTCGAGACGCACGAGCGCGGCCGGGCGATCGGCGTGAACGAGACTGTTGCCGGCGGCGTCAATGTTGTCGCGGCCCTAATCACGGGTCCGCTTATGGTCGCTGGCGGCTTGCCGGCGACGGGCATCGGCGCGGTGCTGTTCGCCCTGCCGCCGCTGCTGATGGTCATGGTCGCCCCGCGCCTGATCCGCGTGGCGTCGCGCTGAGCCGGACTTTGCCGACGGTTGACAGCGGCGAGCCGCGGCGCGACTTGTTCAGCCCAGCGCGTCTGCATTGTCGCGGACGCGGCATGTCCGCCAACTCGGAGCAGGCCTCATGTCATCGACACCGGCGAGCCGCAGCCCGATTCCCGATTTCCGCCCACAGTCGCTGGGCTACATCGGAATGCGCGCAAAGGATCTGGACGAGTGGGCGGGCTACGGCACGAGGCTCCTCGGCATGCAGCTCGTCGAGAAGGGCAAGCGCCAGCTCGCCCTGCGCATGGACGACCACAAGCAGCGCCTCATCGTCGATGCCGACGGCGGCGAGGGCGTCGGCTGCTACGGCTGGGAGATGGAGAGCGCCGCAGCCCTCGACCGTCTCGCCGCGCACCTCGACGCCAACGGCGTCCGCTTCGCTCGCGGCAGCAAGGCGCTGGCGTCGGACCGGCTCGTCACGGACCTCATCTCGCTGAAGGATCCGGTCGGCAACCAGATCGAGTTCTTTCATGGCGCGGCGGTCACGCCCGAGCCGTTCGTGCCGGGCCGCAACATCTCCGGCTTTCGTACCGGCCCGCTCGGCCTCGGCCACGTCGTGATGATGGTCGACCGCATCGACGAGGCTTTGCGCTTCTATCGCGACATCCTCGGCTTCGGCGTCTCCGATTACTACGACAACCCGTTCAAGGCGTGCTTCTTCCACGTCAATCCGCGCCACCACAGCTTCGCGATGATCGAGACCGGCCAGCAGAAGGTCCACCACATGATGGTGGAGTTCTACAGCTTCGACGACGTCGGCCAGGGCTACGACCTCGCGCAGATGGAGGAAGGCCGCGTGTCCGTGACGCTCGGCCGCCACGCCGGCGACTACGTGACGTCTTACTACACCTGGAACCCCTCCGGCTTCATGGTCGAGTGCGGCTGGGGTGGCCGCTCGATAGATCCCGCGTCCTGGGTGCCGACAGAGCGCAAGGAGGGGCCGAGCATCTGGGGCCACAACCGCGCCTGGCTGCCCGAGGCCGAGCGTAAGAAGGCACAGGCGCATACTCTGAAGAACGCAGAGAACGGCTTGCGCCGGCCCGTGCAGGTGATCGAGGGCAACTACGAGCTGATGCCCGGCACCTGCCCCTGGTGGGACCGCGCGATAGCGAAGCGGGCTTGAGGTGGTGAACGCGACAGCCATGCGGAAGTTCACCCTCGAGACGACCATCGATTGGGCCGACTGCGATCCCGCCGGCATCGTCTTCTATCCGCAGTTCTTCCGCATGATGAACACCGGCACGCACGCGATGTTCGCCAGCGTAGGCTTGCCGTTCCACGAGATGGTGGCCAAGTACAATACGCAAGGCGTGCCGATGCTCGACGTGCAGGCGACGTTCCGCTCACCCGTCCGCTTCGGCGACAAGGTGCTGCTCGAGAGCGAAGTGACGGAGTGGCGGGACAAGACGTTTCTCGTGCGCCACGTCATGCGCAAGGACGAGCGCGTGGTGTTCGAGGCGCGCGAGATCCGCGCCTGGGCGGTGAAGGACGACACCGCGCCCAACGGCATTCGCGCCGTGCCGATCCCCGCCGACTTGAAGGCCCTGTTTTCAACTTGATGTGGTTGGATGATTGGCGCGAAGCCACTTGATGGGGGACTATATGCGGGTAAGGGCAGTCATGCGCGTGGTGGCCGTTCTCGTCTCGGTGATGCTCGGGTTTCTCATTTTTGTCGAAGGCGCACCCGCGCAGGACGAGCCCCCGCCGCCGCGCGGCCCGATCCTGCTTGCAAACCCGACCTTCGACCTGCGCACCGTGATTGCACCCTCGCAGATCCCCAACGCCGGCATGGGTCTTTTTGCCCTCCAGCCGATCAAGGCAGGCGAGGTTATCGGCGAGCTCGGTGGGCAACTCATCGAGGAGCCCGACCTCGCCAACCCGAGCGCCTATCTGGCTGGCCTGCCGGACTGCGCCTTCGAGCAAATTCCGCCCTATCGCTATCTCGACAGCAAGGATCACGGCGGGCACGTCAGCCGCGCGAATTTCGCCCCGCGCGTCATCAACGGCTACGAGACAAATCTCCAGAACACCCGCATCGAGCGTGTTTGCCGCCAGCCCTATGTGCTGTTCATGGCGACCAAGGACATCGCGCCGGGCGAGGAGATCTGGGTGAGCTACGGGCCGGACTACTATTACGACGGGTTCATGTCGCTGCCGGAGGTGCGCGATTTCTTCTGCGGCCTGGTCCAGCTCGACTGCCGCGAGCGTTTCGAGTTCGATCATTGACGAAGCCTGCTGGCTCCGGAGGGGTAGTGCACTCCGCCGCGGGAACCTCGCAGGCGGGGCCGGCTTGACCCTGGCCGTCGCCGGGCTGATAGTTTCATACTTGATCTGCACTGCGAGCAATTGGATCGCTATCCCTACAGCCCAACTGCAAGATGCCAAGGAGGTCCGACCGATGAAGAAGATCGTGCTCGAAACGACGGCGCCGTTCCAGGGACTGCCGGAGTTGGTTGCCTACGAGGAGGGGCTGTTCGCCCGCGAAGGCATAGAGATCGAATGGGCGGACCGAGACGAGACTGCGCTGAAATCGGTCGTCAAAGATGCGGAAAATCCACTCGGCGTCGATCCGTTCGGCAGCCACGGCAAGTTACTCGAGGCCGGTAAGGCCGACATGTACAATGCCTGCGAGTGGGGCAACTACTGCCGGGTGGAGGATACCAAGGTCGGCAGCCGGCAGCTCGGCCGTCGCGCAATCGTTACCTACGCCGGCATTGTCGTCAGGCCGGAATCACCCGTCTACACCGGCCAGCAACTCGCCAACCGCGCCGTCGGCGTGCCGTTCTATGCCGGCACGCATTATCTGGCACTGCATCTGCTGAGCGGGTTCCTGCCGCGCGAGGCGGTGAAGGTGGTGCCCGCCCCGTCGGGCTCGCGTTCGCGCCTAAACGCGATGATGCGCGGTGACGTCGAGGCCGTGACGCTGACCGAGCCCTATCTGACGTTGGCGGAGAAGAAGGGGTGCCGAGTGATCTGCTCGGCCTTCTATCACGGCACCGAGGTCGCATCCGATCGCGTCGACGCCGATACCTACGCGGCTTTCAACAGGGCGGTGCGTGCGGCGGTGCGCCTGATCAGCGCCGACAAGCAGAAATACGCTGCCTACTTCATCGACTATCACAAGAAGAAGGATGCCGAAATCGGCGCGCTGAAACCATCGGACATCAACCCGAGCCACATCGTCGTGTGCGATCCTGCGCCCATCCCTGCCGAAGAGTTGAAGCGCACCTACGACTGGATCAAGAGCTGGGGGATGTTGGGCCGCACCGAGAACGAGACCGATCTCATCAACGCGATAGTGCAGCAGCAGGCCCACCA
>CAMAYR010000033.1 GCA_945862355.1 Devosia equisanguinis
CTCCGGCAGCCGTGATAGGGTTTGAAAAGGCAAGCGCCAGCTTGCCCGCAGCCCCGAACACGCCCGCGCCCAGGGCGCCACCACCCGTGATGCCGAGCCAGACCTTGTCCCGCATGCGGAACTTCACCTCGGTGTTGGGAAACACCATCTCTACATCGGACTTCGGGATGTTCTTGAAGACCTTGATGTAGACGTTGCCCGGCTTGATCTCGGAGGAGATGTCGGCACGCATCCGGCGGACCTTCTTTGTCGCCTCCTCCTCCGTCACCTTGAGGTGGTCCCTGACATCCTCGATGTGCTTTTCCGGCGTCTTGAGCTTGAACAGCACGACCATGCGACGGAAGATCGGAACAGAGAACTCCTCCCTACGGAAGAACCGTGAGAGCTTTCGGCGATGGGCCTTGGCCACGGATTCGCCGCGGAACGCCACCACCAGCTCTTCGAACGTGTCGAAGTCGACGGTCAGGTCGAGGCCATAGTGGCTGTCTTTCGACATGATCGTCGCGGCGATTTTTTCGCGGGGGACGACGGTGTAGTTGGCCTGGGTGAGGAGGTTGTTCACCCCGCCCATTACCTCGGCCAGCATTTCCCGCCGCTCGGCGTCCGTGTAGTGACGGGTGACGAACAGATCGCTGTCGGGGCTGAATGGCTCGTAGGCCTCTTGAAGGCGCGTCAGTGCGGCGGAATAGCGCTGCTTGCGCCAGTAGTCGAGGTAGCGGAAGAACCGTCGCGCCTCCCCTGCCATGCCCGCCGGCCACACCTGCGGACTGGATAACCGGTCGATCAGTGCGTAGCGCGTGACGGGCAGGAATCGCTCGTCGCCCCGCGGCACTATCGCTGTGGTGTGCAGGGATGGCTCGTCGTCTTCGTTGGCGAACGCCATGGCAGCGGCGAGTGCCTCATTGGAGGCTTGTGGAGACTTGCCGCCGTCGAGCGGCATCCGGGGGCTTGCGGGCGTCGACATTTTGGGTGGCTCCCTCTCACCTGCGCGCCGACGGCTGAGCGACGCATCCGCGTTGCCTGCTCCGGCGAGATCGTCCGCCCTCCGACGGAAGAGGAACGGGTCTGTTCATCAGTAGTTTGGCACATGATTGGCGGCAAGGCCGCGTTGTGCACATGATCCTGCCGCATCTGCCGCCGATGAACGCGCCGTGGTTCATAAATCCCGATTGCGGCGTCAGCACGCCCGAAAGGGCGCTGGCAGATGAACGGGGTCGTGCAGGGGTGGCATGGTGTACGAAAACGAGGCTGATGGGACGGCATTGACCGAGACCGAGGCCGCGCTCGTCAAAGCGGCAACGGCTGGTGAGCATGCCGATCTGAAGCGGCGGCCGATCCGCGCAAGTGTGCTTCGCGATCTGTTGCTGGAGGCGCGACCGGGCTGGGTGTTGCCACCGGTCGGGTTGCGGCTCAGCAAGGCCATCGTTCAGGGGTGTCTCGACCTCGAAGGCGCGGTGCTGACAAAGCCCTTCCTGATCTGGCATTCGCGGTTCGAGGGGGGAGGCGATAAAGGCGCATTGGTGCTGCGCGAGGCCCGGCTGCGAAGGCTCGGTATTCACTCTTGCACCGTAGAGGGCAATATCGTCGCGGACCGTGCCGAGCTCGACAATGGCCTGTTCCTCGGCGGCGGTACCTTCAAGGGGTTGCTGCAACTGCGCGGGGCGAGCATCGGCGGTGCGCTTTCGCTGGACGGGTCGGAACTCGGCGACGGGACGACGGCGCTGCAAGCCGCGGGCCTGCGCGTAGAGGGGCCCCTCATCATCAGGCGCGCCAGAATTTCAGGTGGTATCGCGGTATCGCGGGCGCATCTGGAGGCAGGTATCTATGGAGAGGCCATCCGTATCGTCGCGCCTGGCCGGGCCATCGAGGCCGAAAGCGCCCGGATCGGTGGCGATGTGCTGCTTACGGATAGCCGGATCGAAGGCAGCGTGGGCCTCGTCAACGTGCGCCTGCAGGGCCGTTTTGCCGGCGAGCGGATGGAGGTGACGGGCGGGCCCGTCGCCATCGACGCTCGGGGCCTCGAGGCAAGTCACGGGGTCGTGCTGGATGGTGCCCGCTTGCGCGGCTCGCTTCTCCTCGATGGCGCGAAGATCGGCAATATGTTTAACGCAGAAGGCGTCGAGATCGACGGCGGCGAGACGGCAATCGGTGCTGACGTGGTGCAGATCGGGGGGAATTGCGCGTTACCTCGGGCAAAGCTGATAGGACAGGTCTCTCTCCCAGGCGCCAGTATCGAGGGGCAGCTTCGTCTGACGGAGGCGCGTCTATTCGGGACGGACATCGCGCTACGGGCAGACGGCGCCCGCATTCGGGGTGGGTGCTTCATGTCGCGGGCCAAGGTGCACGGACTGGTGCGCTTTCCCGCCGCCGACATCGGCAACCAGCTGCGGCTGAGGGGGGCCTCCATCAAGGTCGAGGCTGGCGCTGCGCTGCTGGGTTCAGGTGCCACGTTTCGCCGCGACATCGAGTTGACCGACGGTTGCCAGCTTACCGGCGCGGTGGTGCTCGATCAGGCCCATGTCCTGGGCGCGCTCGACCTCACCGGAAGTCGGATCTCGAGTGCGGCGATCACGCGCGGAAGCCTGCCTGTCCCGCCGGCCTGGTCGAATGCGGTAGCGTTTGCCGACGAGACGGCGATCAGCCTCGTGGACAGCGTCGTCAATCGCCTCGTAATGCCCGCATCGCGGGACGATCGGCCGCGCGGTGTCGTGGACCTGTCACGTGCGCGAGCGGGGAGCTTCGAGGATTACGCCGAGGCCTGGCCGCCTCCGGTTGAGGCGCGGGCCCGCGCCAAGGACGGTCGCGACATCGAGCACATGCGGCTCGACGGGTTCGTCTACGAGCATTTGACAAATCCCTCCGGCGCGACGGTGCTGGCGCAGGGGCAGTCGGGCTCGAAGGCGTCGGAGCGCGTCGCGAGCCGCCGGGTGCTGTGGCTCAAGGGCCAGGACGAGCGCGACGTCAGGGGGCATTTCAAGCCTCAGGCCTGGGTGGCACTTGCAGATCGGCTGGCGCGCCAGGGCTACACGGACGATGCGCGCCGGATCGAGATCGCGCGGCGTCGGCGCGAGCGACGCAGCGATGCCGCGACGTTCGGCGCGCGCTGGCAGAGCCGTTTGCTCGATTGGCTGGCCCTTTATGGGCACAATCCATGGCGCACGGTTGTGTGGATGGCCGTCGTGGTCATCGTGTTCGCCGGGATCTGGGGGGGCGCGGCGCGGCTGTGCGCGGAACCGGGATGCTTCGACGAAAGCGTGCTTGTCGTCCGCAACAAGGACGCCTACCGCGACGAGCGCTTCCACCAGACGTATCCGGCCTTCCACGCCCTCGCCTACTCCTTCGACGTGTTCGTCCCGTTCGTGGCGTTCGGCTATGAGGACCACTGGCGGCCCAACCTCGATTACGGCCCGATCGCCGAGCTGCCGCTGCCCTGGCCCATAGCGACCGAGGCTGCAGCGCCCTCGTCAACGCCGAATGCGCTGGGGAAAGGACCGACGCTGTCGATCACGATCGGCGGTATTCTCTACGTCTTGACGATCGTGGAGGCGCTGCTCGGCCTTGTGCTGACATCGCTGATGGTGACGGGCTTCACCGGCCTGTTGCGCGATCGCAGCGAGTAGCACGACGGCTAGACGGCCCGGCGCAGCGTTGCAATGAAGAAGCCATCGGTCCCGTGGCTGGCCGGCGTCAGTAGCAGCGTGTCGTCGCGTCCGTCGGCGGAGACCGGTGGCGCGCTGCCGATGACCGTGCGCCACGTCTCGGCAAAGGGCACCACGCTGAGCTCGGGGGCTTCGGCGAGCAGGGCAGCGATCGTGTCGGTGTTCTCCTCCGGCAGGATGGAGCACGTCACGTAGACGATCCGGCCACCGGGCTTCACGGATTTACGGGCGAGCTCGAGCACGGCCCGCTGCTCGGCCTGCCGTTCGACGAGGTTGGAGGGCTTCACGCGCCACTTGGCATCGGGCCGCCGCCGCCAGACGCCCGATCCTGTGCACGGCGCGTCGACGAGTACGACGTCGAAACGAGCACCGATCGCTCCCAGTGCGGCCTCGTCGCCCGCGTCGAGCACCTGGACGTTGCGGGCGCCCGCACGCTTCAGTCGCTCGAAGATGGGGCGCAGGCGCGCGCGGTTGCCGTCGTAGGCGTAGATCTGTCCCGTGTTCTGCATGATCGCGGCGAGCGCCAGCGTCTTGCCGCCCGCTCCCGCACACAAGTCGAGCACCTGCATCCGCTGGGTGGTGCCGGTCAAAAGCGCCGCGATCTGGCTGCCCTCGTCCTGGACCTCGAACCATCCCTTGCCGTGCCCAGCCTCAGCCTCGACGTTCGGTGTCCGGCCAGGGCCGGTCGGCGGGGGAATGCGCACGCCCCACGGGGAATGCGGCGTCGCCTCCGCGTCGTACCGTTCGAGCGCCTTCAGAACGCGATCGCGCTCCGATTTGAGCGTGTTCACGCGCAGATCGACGGGCGCGCGGCGGGCAAGTGCTGCCCCTTCGGTGGCGGCACGATCGCCGAAAGTGCGTTCCAGGGAGGGGGCGAGCCACTCGGGAAAATCGCCGAGCACGTGAGCGGGCGCGGTAGCGTCCGGCTCGCGGACGAGCGCGGCCTGCTCGTCGGCGGTGAGCGGCTCGAGTGCGTGCGGGGAGCCGTCGGCGCCGGCCGCGATCTCGTCGGCCGACATGCCGAACGCGACGTGGGCTGCCGCCAGGACGAGGGCGCGCGGCGTTTCTGCTTGCATCCGGGCTGCAAGAGAGTGACGGCGGCGCAACACGTCGTAGACGAGGTTGCCGATCGCGGCGCGGTCGCCGGAGCCCGCGAAGCGATGTCCACGGCCCCATTCCGCAAGCGCTTCGGCGGCCGGCCGGTGGCGCGTCTCGATCGTCTCGAGCACCTCGACGGCGGCGCGCAATCTTGCTCCGGGCTTCACGGCAATTCCCTTCGGTATGTGGACAGCTTGGCCACCGATCCAGACAGTGACGGAGCGGCGATCAGGTGTCGGACGCCGCTGTCAGGCGCCTTCGATCATGATGCGTGCGCCGAGCCACACCCACATCGCAACGAGCGCGACGAGACCGGCGCCATAGGCCCGGCAGCGTGAGGGCACATGGTTCGACGTCGTATAGATGTAGGCGTGCGCGAGCCGGGACAGAACGAAAATCCAGGCTCCGGCGACAATGAGCCAATCGACCTTGCGCAATACCAGCGCCAGCAGCACCAGGGCATATAGCAGCACCGGCAATTGATACTGGTTGTTATGGGCGTTGGCGATCTGGGTGATCCGCTCGGGCCAAGCGCTCTGGCCGAGCGCCACGTCCCCGAGTTTCACCTCGCCCCGGCGCAACGCATCGAGCCGGGCAGGTCCGAGCCGGAACAGGAGTGCGAAGGTGAGCCCGACCTGGATGAAGAGGGGGATGAGAAGCAACGTCGCCTGGCTCATGTCCCACCTCGTCTGGCTCTGCGTTCGGTCTCGCCTCAGCGCGGCAGGTCGGTTTTGCCCATCAGGAACCGATCGATCGCGTGGGCGGCCTGACGGCCTTCTCGGATCGCCCATACGACGAGCGACTGGCCACGGCGGATGTCGCCTGCGGCGAACAGCTTCTTGGTGCCGGCCCCGCGGATACGATAGTCGCGTTCGTCGGCATCGACGCCTTTGAAGCGGCCGCGCGGCACGATGTCGAGAGCGAGCTCCTTGATGACGTCGCCGTCGAGCGGGCCCTCGAAGCCCATTGCGAACAGCACCAGATCGGCCGGCAGCTCGCCCTCGGAGCCGGGGACCGGCTGCAGCTTGCCGTCGACCTTGACGTACTTGAGGCCGGTCACGACCCCGTCCTTGCCGGCAAAGCCCGTGGTGTTGATCGAGTAGATCACCTCCGCGCCCTCGGCCTGCGACGAGGACACGCGCAGCTTGAGCGGCCAGTGGGGCCAGCTCAGCGCCTTGTTCTCGCTCGCAGGCGGGCGCGGCATGATCTCGAGTTGGGTGACGCTCGCGGCGCCCTGGCGGAAGCTCGTGCCGATGCAGTCCGAGCCGGTGTCTCCGCCGCCGATGACGATAACATGCTTGCCCTTGGCAGAGATTTCCCTGGTCTTGGCCGGTTGCTTCTCGCCGGAAACGCGGCGGTTCTGCTGTGGCAGGAAGTGCATGGCGAAGTGAAGGCCGGCGAGATCGCGGCCGGGGGCGCTCGCGAAAAAGTCGAAGGGTTTTTCCGATCCGCCGGCGAGTAGCACGGCGTCATGGTCTTTCTCGAGCTTCTTGATCTTGACGTCTTTCCCGACATGCACGCCGCAGTGGAACGTCACACCTTCCGCCTCCATCTGCTCGATGCGCCGGTCGATGATATTTTTTTCCATCTTGAAGTCGGGAATGCCGTAGCGCAGCAGGCCGCCGGCCTTGGCGCTCTTCTCGTAGACGTGGACGTCGTGTCCTACCCGTGCGAGCTGCTGTGCGGCTGCGAGGCCGGCAGGGCCCGAGCCGATAATGGCGATATTCTTGCCCGTCTTGCGTTCGGGCGGTTGCGGCGCGATCCAGCCGTTCTCGAAGGCCTTGTCGGCCACGGCGCACTCGATCGTCTTGATGGTGACGGGCTTGTCGTCGATGTTGAGTGTGCAGGCCGCCTCGCAAGGCGCTGGGCAGACGCGACCGGTCACCTCGGGGAAGTTGTTGGTGGAGTGCAGGTTCTGCGCCGCCGTCTGCCAGTCGCCGCGGTAGACCAGATCGTTCCAGTCGGGGATCTGGTTGTTCACCGGGCAGCCGTTGTGACAATACGGGATGCCGCAGTCCATGCAGCGGCTCGCCTGCGCCTTCGTCGGCTCATCGCCGAGCGGCACGACGAACTCCTGGTAGTTCTGCACCCGCTCGTCTGCAGGCTTGTACGTCCGGTCGTTGCGATCGAGCTCGAGAAAGCCGGTGATCTTGCCCATTGTCGTTCTTCCTCAAGTCGGGCTGACGAAGGATGCCCGAAATGCCTCGTCACTAGTTCCATCGCGTCGGGCTTCGCTGAACCGCGCAGCCCGACCCACGTTATTCTCTGACGCCGATCTCGAGCACCTCGAGGCCGGTCTTGTCGGCGGCTTGCGCCTTGCCGAGCTTGGCGAGCGCCTCGCGGTACTCGACCGGCATCACCTTCTTGAATTTCGGCAGCCAGCTCGGCCAGTCCGCCAGGATGGTCCGGGCCTTGGCCGAGTTGGTATAGTGCAGGTGTCGCGTGACCAGCCGGTGCAGGCGCTCGGCATCCTGGCTCGTCATGTCGGCCATGACGTCGACGAGACCGTGGCTTTCCAGGCTCTGACTCTGGCCCTGCAGCGACTTCATGACTTCTTCCTCGGCAGCGACAGGTGCGAGGTCGATCATGGCGAGGTTGCAGCGCCGGTCGAAGTCGCCGGCCTCGTCGAGCACGTAGGCGATGCCCCCCGACATGCCGGCCGCGAAATTGCGGCCTGTCTCGCCCAGCACTACGACGACGCCGCCCGTCATGTACTCGCAGCCGTGGTCGCCGGTGCCTTCGACGACGGCGATCGCGCCGGAGTTGCGAACCGCGAAGCGCTCGCCGGCGACGCCACGGAAGTAGCATTCTCCGGTGATTGCGCCGTAGAGCACGGTATTGCCGACGATGATGCTCTTCTCCGGCTCGATGCCCGACGTGGGATCAGGCCGCACGATGATCTTGCCGCCGGAGAGGCCCTTGCCGACGTAGTCGTTGCCTTCGCCGATCAGGTCGAGCGTGACGCCGCGCGCGGTCCAGGCGCCGAAGCTCTGCCCGGCTATCCCATTGAAAGTGAGCCAGATGGAATCTTCGGGCAGGCCCGTGTGGCCGTGCCGCTTGGCGATCTGGCCGGAAAGCATGGCGCCGGCCGTGCGATCACGATTTGAGATGACGATCGGCTTATTGGGATCGGTCTGATAGGTCGCACCGCCCTCGATGGCCTTGCCGACCATTTTGATGAGCTTGTTGTCGAGGACCTTGTCGAGCCCGTGGTCCTGGCGCTCGCAGTTTCTGATGGCGACGCCATCGTCGACCTCGGGCTTGTAGAACAAGCGGCGGAAATCGAGACCGCGCGTCTTCCAGTGGCGAATGGCGACATCCTTGTCTAGGAAATCGGACTGGCCGATCATTTCCTCGAACTTGCGGAAGCCCATCTGGGCCATGTGCTCACGGACCTGCTCGGCCACGAAGAAGAAGAAGTTGATGACGTGCTCTGGCTTGCCCTGGAAGCGGGCGCGCAGCACGGGGTCTTGGGTGGCGACGCCGACCGGACAGGTGTTGAGATGGCACTTGCGCATCATGATGCAACCCGCCGCTATCAATGGTGCGGTGGCGAAGCCGAACTCGTCGGCACCGAGCAGTGCGCCGATCACTACGTCGCGGCCGGTGCGAAAGCCGCCGTCGACCTGCACAGCAATCCGCCCGCGCAGGCGGTTGGCCACCAGCGTCTGATGCGTCTCGGCGAGCCCGATCTCCCACGGCGAGCCCGCATGTTTGATCGAGGTCAGCGGCGATGCACCCGTGCCGCCCTCGAAGCCAGCGATGGTCACGTGATCCGCGCGGGCCTTGGCGACACCGGCCGCGACTGTGCCGACGCCGACCTCGGAGACGAGCTTGACCGATACGTCTGCGGCCGGGTTCACGTTCTTGAGGTCGAAGATGAGCTGCGCCAGATCCTCGATGGAATAGATGTCGTGGTGGGGTGGCGGCGAGATCAGTCCGACGCCGGGCGTGGAGTGGCGCACGCTCGCAATCACCTGGTCGACCTTGTGGCCGGGAAGCTGGCCGCCTTCACCGGGCTTGGCGCCCTGCGCCATCTTGATCTGCATCATGTCCGAGTTGACGAGGTACTCGGCCGTGACGCCGAACCGGCCCGAGGCGACCTGTTTGATGGCCGAGCGCATGGAATCGCCATTGGGCATAGGCTTGAAACGGTCGGCTTCCTCCCCGCCCTCCCCCGTGTTCGATTTGCCGCCGATGCGGTTCATGGCGATGGCGAGCGTGGTGTGTGCCTCGCGGCTGATCGAGCCGTAGCTCATCGCACCCGTAGCAAACCGCCTGACGATCGCCGCTGCCGGCTCCACCTCGTCGAGCGGCACGGGCTTGCCGTCCATCTCGTCGGCCGTCTTGATGCGGAACAGGCCGCGCAGCGTCATCGACTGCTCGGACTGCTCGTCGATCTGGCGAGCATAGTCGCGGAACTTCTGCGGCACCTTGCCGGCTGCCGCGTCCTTGTTGTCCGTGGACCGCACGGCGTGCTGCAGATCGGCGACAACGCCTGGCCGCCACATGTGGGCCTCGCCGCGGACGCGATAGGCATAGTCGCCACCGACCTCGAGGGCCGTGGATAGTGCCGGCACGTTGCCGAAGGCCTGACGGTGCCGCTCGACGGTCTCTCGCGCGATCTGGGGCAGGCCGATGCCCTCGACCTGGCTGTGCGTGCCGGTGAAATAGCGGGCGACAAAGCTCGAACGCAGCCCGATCGCGTCGAAGATCTGGGCGCCGCAGTAAGACTGGTATGTCGATATGCCCATCTTGGACATCACCTTCAGCAGGCCCTTGTCCACCGCCTTGATGTAGCGCTTCTGGGCCTCCTTGATGGTGAGCTTCTCATCGATCCCGTACTTGACGGGGTCGGCGCAGAGGTCCGTCAGGGTCTCGAACGCGAGGTAGGGGTTGATCGCCTCTGCGCCATACCCGGCCAGCGTGGCGAACTGGTGCACCTCGTGGGCCTCGCCGGTCTCCACGACGAGGCCGACAGAGGTGCGCAGCCCCTGTCGGATGAGGTGATGGTGAACCGCGGAGGTTGCCAACAGGGACGGTATCGGGATGCGGTCAGGGCCGGTGGCGCGGTCCGACAGGATGACGATGTTGAAGTCGGCGGAACGCACCGCCTCCTCGGCTTCCGCGCACACCACGTCGAGCGCATCGGACATGCCCTTGGCACCGCGGTCGGCGGGGTAGGTTATGTCGAGCGTGATCGAGGTGAAGTGGTTGTCCTTCACCTCGCCGATCTGTCGCACGCGCTCGAGATCCTCGTTGGTCAGGATCGGCTGGCCGACCTCGAGGCGCTTCACCCGGGAGGTGCCTTCCAGGTCGAGGAGGTTGGGTCGCGGGCCGATGAACGAGACGAGGCTCATGACGAGCTCCTCGCGGATCGGGTCGATCGGCGGGTTCGTCACCTGCGCGAAGTTCTGCTTGAAATACGTGTGCAGCAGCTTCGACTTCTGGGACAGCACGGAGACGGGTGTGTCCGTGCCCATCGAGCCGACGGCCTCCTGGCCGGTGGCCGCCATCGGCGACATCAACAGTTTAAGGCTCTCCTGCGAGTAGCCGAACGCCTGTTGCAGATCGAGCAGCGCGACGTTGGAAGCGCGCCGTGTGGTGGCCTTGCTCGCCAGCGGCAGGTCCGAGACCTGGATCTGGGTGCGCTTCAGCCAGGTCTCGTAGGGGTTCTTCCCCGCGATCTCGGCCTTCAACTCGTCGTCGGACACGATCCGGCCCTTGGCAAGGTCGATCAGCAGCATCTTGCCGGGTTGGAGCCGCCACTTCTGCTTGATGTTGGGCTCGGGAATGGCGAGCACGCCCGATTCCGACGACATGACGACGCGGCCATCGTGCGTCTCGAGATAGCGTGCCGGCCTGAGCCCGTTGCGATCGAGCGTTGCGCCGATCTGCAACCCATCGGTGAACGCCATTGCCGCCGGGCCGTCCCACGGCTCCATCAGGCAGGCGTTGTACTCGTAGAAAGCCTTGCGGCGGCGATCCATCGTCTCGTGGCCGGCCCAGGCTTCCGGTATCAGCATCATCGCGGCGTGCGCGAGGCTGTAGCCGCCCATCACCAGGAATTCGAGAGCGTTGTCGAAGCAGGCGGTGTCGGATTGGCCTTCGTAGGAGATCGGCCACAGCTTCTCGATGTCGCGTCCCCACAGCGGCGAGGTCACCGAGGCTTGCCGCGCCGCCATCCAGTTGACGTTGCCGCGGAGCGTGTTGATCTCGCCGTTGTGGGCGACCATCCGGTAGGGGTGGGCGAGCTTCCACGACGGGAATGTGTTGGTCGAGAACCGCTGATGCACGAGGGCCAGAGCGGAGGCGAGTAGCGGATCGGACAGGTCGTTGTAGTACTTCTTGACCTGGTAGGAGAGGAACATCCCCTTGTAGACCAGCGTGCGCGAGGACAGGCTGACCGTGTAGTGGCCGATGTCGCGGCCCTTATAGGCATCGTAAACAGCGTTGGAGACGATCTTGCGCACGAGGTAGAGCTTGCGCTCGAACTCCGCATCGTCCGTCATGTCGGCTGGTCGTTTTATGAAGACCTGCCGATGTACGGGCTCGGTTTCCTTCACCATCCCGGACATGCAGGAGTTGTCGACGGGCACGGACCGCCAGCCCAGCAACTCCAGCCCCTCCTCCCGGATGATCCGAGACCAGACACGCTTGCAGTGCGCCATCAGGCGCTCGTCCTGCGGCATGAAGAGGTGGCCCACGGCGTACTGGCCCGGTGCCGGCAGAGCGAAGCTGTTGGGCTGGCTGCTGCACTCGCGAGCGAGAAATTCGTGGGGAATCTGGATGAGGATGCCCGCACCGTCCCCTGAAAGCGGATCGGCACCGACTGCGCCGCGATGCTCCAGGTTCTCCAGTATCGACAGCGCGTCCGCTACGATGCCGTGCGACTTGGCGCCCTTCAGATCGACGACGAAGCCCACGCCGCAGGCATCCCGCTCGTGACGGGGATCGAACAGCCCCTCGCTCGCCTCAGCAGTGGTCTCGTCGGCCTTGGCGTATGGCAGCCCGCGGGAATACGACTGGTTCGTCATGTGGCTCTCTCAGAGGCTTTGCCGGTTGCGCCGATGCTGATGGCGCAGGGCTGATTGGGACGTCAGGCCGGCGCACCGCGGTCCCTTCACGTGTCGGCGGCGTCGCGGTACGGAGCCGAAGCGAGATTTCGCCCGGCTCCGCGTCAAGCTCGGTCTGGCAGGCGTTTTCGCCTAGCCCGCCGCGGCCCAGCCAGCCACGGGCTGAATAGCCAGCCGGAGGCTTGACTGGACCCAACCCGCCTTGGTGCGGAGCATGCAGTCTGCCGGGACGCGAAATCCGTGCGCACAGCGAGCCCGCTGGCTGTGCGAGGCGAATTCTCGGACATGTCGCGTAGGCGATGCACAGCTAGGCTCTGGTCCGTTTGCTATCGTTCAGTGTTCAGCTCGAATACGGGTCCGCAGGTCGCAACAATCTATCCCCTCCAATAAAGGACAGGAATACTGACCCTTTTTCGCCGCACTCTAACCACAAAAGATTCTGTCGGACAAGAGTTGTTGCGGCCATCGTCCTGCATGTAGTGCCGTCAGGGTGGATGTGATGGTCGAGGGCGGGCGCGCACAGGCGGCATTCACCTCGAGGCCGGGTCGACTGGGGCTCGACTGCAGTTCTCCATTGATTTCCGCAACGTGGGACAGATATATGTCGCCGCATCTCCCGGCGACTGTTGGTTGCTGTATCCGCAAGCGGTCCTGCCGCTACCGGTGCCGGCTTCGGCCGATGCTGGTTGCAGGGAGCGGGCGTGGTGGAATTGGTAGACACACCAGATTTAGGTTCTGGCGGTCAAAAGCCGTGGGGGTTCAAGTCCCTCCGTCCGCACCAATCGCAATTCGCGGCGACCGGCGCATGGTGGCTGAGGGTCGAGGTTCTCTGTCGCGGCCGCAAGATGGCGCGCGGCACCGGGGCTGGAAGTCGAGACGTTGATACGTGACTGAGGTTCGAGGTTCGAAGGCACAGGGCAAGATGCAAATCACCGAAACCAGCTCCGAAGGCTTGAAGCGTCAGCTTCGCATCGTGATCGGAGCCGACGAGATCGGCGCGCGCTTCAAGGAGCGGCTGAGCGAGATCAAGGGCAACGTACAGCTCAAGGGCTTCCGCAAGGGCATGGTGCCCGACGCGCACCTGAAGAAGCTGTTTGGCCGATCGATGATGGCCGAGACGCTGCAGCAGATGGTCGACGACGCCACGCGCAACGCGCTGAGCGAGCGCAATCTGCGGCCGGCGATGCAGCCCAAGATCGATCTTCCCACAGAGGATGGCGAGATCGAGAAGGTGCTGGAGGGCAAGGCGGATCTCGCCTACGACATGTCGCTCGAGGTTCTGCCGACGATCGCCATGACGGACTTCGCCGGGCTCGGCCTGACGCGTCTCATCGCCGAGGTGGACGATGCCGCCATCGGTGCCGCGCTCGATACCATCGCTGAGCGCAATACGCGCTACGAGGCCGAGGACGGCCGCGCGGCGACCGACGCCGATCGCGTCACGATCGACTTCACGGGTTTCGTGGACGGCGAGAAGGTCGACAACGCCTCCGGCGAGGACATGGCCGTCGTGCTCGGCCAGTCGCAGCTCATTCCAGGGTTCGAGGACGGACTTAAGGGTCTGAAGCCGGGCGAGGAGAAATCGCTGGAACTGAAGTTCCCCGAGGAGTACCCCGTCGACACGATGAAGGGCAAGCAGGCCCGCTTCGACGTCAAGGTCAAGGAGGTCGCCAAGCCGACCAAGCCGACAGTCGACGACGAGTTCGCCAAGTCGCTCGGCGCCGATGATCTGGCCAAGTTGCGCGAGATGGTCGCGGCCCAGATCAAGCGCGAGTACGATCAGGTCTCCCGCACCAAGCTTAAGCGGCAGTTGCTCGACGCGCTCGACAAGGCGCACGACTTCGAGTTGCCGCCGAGTCTGGTGGACGCCGAGTTCAACGCCGTGTGGGAGCAGGTGACGCGCCAGCTCGAATCCGCCAAACGGACCTTTGCCGATGAGAACAAGACCGAGGACAGCGCGCGCGAGGAGTATCGCAAGATCGCCGAGCGCCGGGTGCGGCTTGGCCTTCTGATCGGTGAGATCGGCGACAAGAACAAGATCGAGGTCACCCAGGACGAGCTGCGCGATGCGCTCATCCAGCAGGCGCGCCAGTTCCAGGGCCAGGAGCAGAAAGTCTTCGAGTTCTACCAGAAGAACCCGCAGGCACTGGCCGAGATCCGCGCTCCGATCTTCGAGGACAAGGTCGTCGACTTCATCCTGGAGCTTGCAAAGCCGGCCGATCAGGCCGTCGACAAGAAAGAGCTCCTGAAGCCGGAGGCGGATGATGGGGCCGGGGTGCCTGCTGCTGGCAGCACCGCCTGAGGCCGTAGCGCTGCCACATTGGCCAGTGTAGGAGTCGCGGTGATCTGACCTGAGTCGCTCAAGGCTCGGGCGTGGAGCAGCGCAGCCTCAGGCCGACCATAACCGTCGCGCTATAGGAGACTTTCATCGATGCGGGATCCGACCCAGACCTACATGGATCTCGTTCCCTACGTGATCGAGCAATCGGCGCGTGGCGAGCGGGGTATGGACATTTTCTCGCGTCTGCTGCGCGAGCGGATCGTATTCCTGACCGGCCCCGTGCACGACGGGATGGCCTCTATCGTCATCGCCCAGTTGCTGCTGCTGGAATCGGAGAACCCCAAGAAGGAGATCTCCATGTACATCAACTCGCCCGGCGGGTTGGTGACGGCGGGAATGGCGATCTACGACACGATGCAGTTCGTGCGCAGCCCGATCGTGACGCTGTGCGTCGGGCAGGCGGCTTCAATGGGCTCGCTGCTCCTTTGCGCGGGTGCGAAAGGCATGCGCTTCGCCTTGCCGAATGCCCGCGTGATGGTTCACCAGCCCTCCGGCGGCTTTTCAGGTCAAGCCTCCGACATTCAGCGCCACGCCGAGGACATCGTCAAGATGAAGCGGCGGCTGAACGAGATCTATGTCAAGCACACCGGCCAACCCTACGAGGTGATCGAGAAGACGCTCGATCGCGATCACTTCATGACTGCCGAGCAGGCCCAGGCCTTCGGCATTATCGACAGCGTGCGCGACAAGCGCGAGGACGTCGAGCCCGGCAAGGACCGTGGCTGAGAGGACACCTGCAGACATGACGACGAACACGACGCCGCCACAGGCAGCCTTCTGGCCCTCGGTCATCGACAAGGTCGGTGGACGCGAGGCGACCTTCGACCTCGCGTCGCGGATGCTGATCGACCGCATCATCTTCGTGGTCGGGCCGATCGAGGATACGATGGCGACATCGGTCTGCATGCAATTGCTGTTCTTGGAGTCGCAGAACCCCAAGAAAGAAATCTCCATGTACATCAACTCGCCGGGCGGCGTCGTCACGGCTGGCATGGCGATCTACGACACGATGCAGTTCATCAAGTGTCCGGTGGCGACCCTGTGCATCGGTCAGGCGGCCTCGATGGGCTCGCTGCTGCTTTGCGCGGGGGAGCCGGGGATGCGCTTCGCGCTGCCCAATGCCAGGATCATGGTTCACCAGCCGTCGGGTGGTTTCCAGGGGCAGGCCTCCGACATCGAGCGGCACGCGCTCGACATCATCAAGATCAAGCAGCGTCTCAACGAGGTATACGTCAAGCACACCGGCCGGACCCTCGAGGAGGTCGAGACGACGCTCGACCGCGACCATTTCATGTCGTCGGACGAAAGCCAGAATTGGGGTTTGATCGACCGGGTTCTGGCGAAGCGGGAAGATATCGAGGCGGTGCTGCCTGCCTCGCCCGTCGCCTAGATATGACTTGCTCGATTTGCGCTGGCCCAATCGTCAGCTACACGTCGCCGCAGCAGGGGAGCCCGACGGTGGCGATGCCATGCGCCACCCGTCTCGGTTTGGGCTGGTCACTCTGGACTCACGAAGTTTTGTAGCCAGCACGTCGTTCGAACCGGCAGGTATCCTTCGCGCCAAAAGGCGGGGCAGGTCGATTTCGAACCGTTTTGCTGCGGCGGTATGCCTCGCATGACTTCGTCAAGGCAGGACAAGCCGACTTTTTGCTAACGCTGACACCGACAACGTGCCGGTTAGTCAAAAAACTGTTGTATTGATCGGGGATTGCGCGCTAGCAGCTGCAACATGACGGCCGGCTTTTTGCGTTGTAGTTCGGCAACGGTGCTGTGCTCGTGGTGCAGCACTTTATTGAGATTGCCCCAGGAGTTGTTGCCAGATGGCCTTGATCCGGCCTCCCGGGCCGTGTTCAATCGGGTTGACGGATTCTGGCGCACAAATGCAAT
Source organism: Devosia equisanguinis (assembly GCA_945862355.1). GTDB lineage: Bacteria > Pseudomonadota > Alphaproteobacteria > Rhizobiales > Hyphomicrobiaceae > CAMDPA01. The sequence continues at coordinate 16,062 of CAMAYR010000033.1, forward strand.
GCCGGAGTCTCCGGGCTTGATCCGGGTCGGGATGCGTACCAACATCCAAACTCGAATCAGCTGGCGTATCTGGTGTGCCGTCGGGCCCCGGAGCGGGATGATAGAAGGGTGAGATAGCGGATGCCTCCTCAAGAAAAGAACACCCTGTACTGCTCGTTCTGCGGAAAGAGCCAGCACGAGGTGCGCAAGCTGATCGCCGGCCCCACCGTTTTCATCTGCGATGAATGCGTCGAGCTGTGCATGGACATCATTCGCGAGGAGAACAAGAACACCCTCGTGAAGTCCCGCGATGGGGTACCTACTCCACTCGAGATCAAGTCCGTGCTCGACAGCTATGTGATCGGACAGGATCACGCCAAGCGGGTATTGGCTGTAGCCGTCCACAATCACTACAAGCGCCTCAATCACGCAACGAAGAGCAACGACGTCGAGCTCGCCAAGTCGAACATCATGCTGATCGGGCCGACAGGCTGCGGCAAGACGCTGCTGGCTCAGACCCTGGCGCGCATCCTCGATGTACCCTTTACGATGGCCGATGCCACCACCCTCACCGAGGCGGGCTACGTCGGCGAGGATGTCGAAAACATCATTCTGAAGCTCCTGCAAAGCGCCGACTACAACGTCGAACGGGCGCAGCGCGGCATCGTCTACATCGACGAGGTCGACAAGATAAGCCGCAAGTCGGACAACCCCTCGATCACGCGCGACGTGTCGGGTGAGGGCGTGCAGCAGGCGCTGCTCAAGATCATGGAAGGCACGGTTGCCAGCGTGCCGCCGCAAGGCGGCCGCAAGCATCCGCAGCAGGAGTTCCTTCAGGTCGACACGACCAACATCCTGTTCATCTGCGGCGGGGCCTTCGCCGGGCTGGAGAAGATTATTTCGCGTCGTGGCAAGGGCGCGTCTGTCGGGTTCGGCGCTACCGTTATCGGACCCGACGAGCGCCGCATGGGCGAGGTTCTGCGCGAGGTGGAGCCGGACGATCTGCTGAGGTTCGGCCTGATTCCCGAGTTCATCGGCCGTCTGCCGGTGATCGCGACGCTCGAGGATCTCGACGAGGCGGCCCTCGTTCAGATCCTGACCGAGCCGAAGAATGCCCTCGTCAAGCAGTACCAGCGGCTCTTCGAGATGGAGGACGTGAAGCTCTCGCTGACCGTCGATGCGCTGAAGGCGGTCGCTCGAAAGGCGATCGAGCGCAAGACGGGTGCGCGTGGGCTGCGCTCCATCCTGGAGACCATCCTGCTCGATATGATGTTCGAGCTTCCGGGCCTCAAGGGTGTGGAGGAAATCGTCATCGGCGCGGAGGTCGTCGAGGGCGGCGCCAAACCGCTGCGCATCTATGCGGATCGTGCAGAGGAGAAGAGCACCGGCACGTCGCCTGCTTCCTGAGACCGGCCATTCCCGCCACCGGGCGGGGCGGGGCGGGGCGGGCTCGGCACGGGGCGGACCCGCTGTGCACCAATCGTTTGCAGGCGTTCGATCTCGACGGCCGCGGCTACTGTGCGATCGTCCGAGCTGGATCTACCGAGGCCGTATGAAGCACGACAAATCAAAGGCTAGAGCCTTCCTGGCGCTTCGACTTCCGCTGGAATGCCTCTAGGAGGCGCGGCTCTTACTGCTCTTGCTCTGGCTACTGACTGATGCGGTCTTGATACTGTCTTGGAACTAAACGTCGCGATACCCATCTAACAACGTCCGGTGCCTTGCTTGAACCGATCTTGGGCGGGCTATCATGCCACCCAGAGGCGGCTGACTGGTGGCAGGCCGGAAGCCGCTGGTCGCTGCACTGGTGTCCGCCTCATCGAGGGGAGCCGGGCGATCGAAATGACATCCGGGCGGTCCCCACGATCCTCGTGGCGGAATTCGCGCCGATCACCAGAACAGAGCGGTAGGTCAACATGCAGACCAAGGACAAGGCGAGTGGCAAGGAGCTGTTCCCGGTTCTCCCACTGCGCGACATCGTTGTTTTTCCGCATATGATCGTGCCGCTTTTCGTAGGCCGCGAGCGCTCCATCAGTGCGCTAGAGGAGGTGATGCGGACCGACCAGCATATCCTGCTCGCCGCGCAAAAGAACGCCGGTGACGACGATCCCGCGACCGACGCCATCTACGAGATGGGTACCTTGGCAGCCGTGCTGCAGCTTCTCAAGCTACCCGACGGCACCGTCAAAGTTCTGGTCGAGGGCACTCAGCGTGCCCGCATTCAGCGCTACACGGCCAATCAGGACTACTACGAGGCCGAGGTCGAGCGCGTGGTCGAGTCCGTGGGCACCAAGGAGGAGATCGAGGCGCTGGCCCGCTCGGCCGTGACGCAGTTCGAATCCTACGTGAAGCTCAACAAGAAGATCTCGCCGGAGGTGCTCGGCTCGCTCGGTCAGATCGACGACTACTCCAAGCTTGGTGACACCATCGCGAGCCATCTCGCAATCAAGATCGCCGAGAAGCAGGAGTTGCTGGAGATCGTCAAAATCTCTGATCGACTGGAGAAGGTCTACGCTCTCATGGAGAGCGAGATTTCGGTGCTGCAGGTCGAGAAGAAGATCCGCAGCCGCGTCAAGCGCCAGATGGAGAAGACGCAGCGTGAGTACTATCTCAACGAGCAGATGAAGGCGATCCAGAAGGAGCTCGGCGACGGCGACGAGCGCGATGATGTCGCCGAGTTCGAGGAGAAGATCGAAAATACCAAGCTGTCGAAGGAGGCCCGCGACAAGGCGCTGGCGGAGCTTAAGAAGCTGCGGCAGATGAGCCCGATGTCGGCCGAGGCGACGGTCGTGCGCAACTACCTCGACTGGCTGTTGTCGATCCCGTGGGGCGTGCGCGGCAAGGTCAAGAAGGACCTCGTCGAGGCGCAGGACATCCTCGATAAGGAGCACTACGGTCTCGAGAAGGTGAAGGAGCGCATCGTCGAGTATCTCGCGGTGCAGAACCGCGTGAACAAGCTGAAGGGGCCGATCCTGTGCCTCGTCGGTCCTCCCGGCGTCGGCAAGACGTCGCTGGGTAAGTCTATCGCCAGTGCCACGGGCCGCGAGTTCGTGCGCATGAGCCTCGGCGGCGTGCGCGACGAGGCCGAGATCCGCGGTCATCGGCGGACCTACATCGGCTCGATGCCCGGCAAGGTGATTCAGTCGATGCGCAAGGCAAAGCGGACGAATCCGCTCTTCCTGCTCGACGAGATCGACAAGATGGGCTCGGATTTCCGGGGTGATCCTGCCGCTGCCCTGCTCGAGGTGCTCGATCCGGAACAGAACTCCTCGTTCAACGACCACTACCTGGAGGTCGATTACGATCTGTCGAACGTGATGTTCGTCACCACGGCCAACACGCTCAACATTCCGCCTGCCCTGATGGACCGTATGGAGATCATCAGGCTCGCGGGTTACACCGAGACCGAGAAGGTCGAGATCGCGCGCCGCCACCTCATTCCGGGGTCGGGGCCGGCCCATGGGCTGTCGGATGCGGAGTGGAGCATCGACGAGGGAGCCTTGAAAGAGGTCATCCGGTGCTACACCCGCGAGGCGGGAGTACGCAGCCTCGAGCGCGAAATCAACAAGCTCGCGCGCAAGGCCGTCAAGGAGATAGTGGCCGGACCAGGCACATCGGTCGCGTTCACCAAGGAGAACCTCGACAAGTACCTCGGTGTGCCGAAATACCGCTATGGCGAGGCCGAGCTGGAGGATCAGGTCGGCGTGGTCACGGGTCTTGCCTGGACAGAGGTCGGCGGAGAGATCCTGACCATCGAAGGCGTGATGATGCCCGGACGAGGCAAAATGTCTGTCACGGGCAACCTGCGCGATGTGATGAAAGAGTCCATCCAGGCAGCAAACGCATATGTGCGCTCGCGCTCGGTGGACTTCGGAATACCGTCATCGCAATTCGAGAAGAAGGATATCCATGTGCACGTGCCGGAAGGCGCGACGCCCAAGGACGGCCCTTCGGCAGGCGTGGCGATGGTCACCGCGATCGTGTCGGTTCTGACCGGCATTCCAGTCCGCAAGGATGTGGCGATGACGGGCGAGATCACGCTGCGCGGTCGTGTGCTGCCGATCGGCGGCCTCAAGGAGAAGCTGCTCGCCGCCCTGCGTGCCGGCATCAAGCGGGTGCTGATCCCGGATGAGAACGCCAAGGATCTCGCCGAGATAGGCGACGAGGTGAAGAACGCCCTCGAGATCATACCAGTAAGCCGGGCCGACGAGGTCCTGCAGCATGCCCTCGTCCGGATGCCCGAATCGATGACCTGGGAAGACGACGAGGCCGCGCGGCGGGCTGCCAAGGACGGCAACGATGGCTCGCGGGTGGTTGCCCACTGAGCCGCATGGCTCGCCTGGCAAGTGACCTGCCCTGCAAATTTGTACACCCTGGGCCAGCCATTCTGGCCCAGGGTTTTTCACAACCATCCACAGGGTCGTGGCAATCTGGAAAATTTCCCGTATTTACGGGCTTTTTCACAGAGTTTTGTGCTTGACGCGGCGGCCCTGAGAGGATTGTTTGTGACCACTCTGTTGCGGTTGCAGCTGCGACAGACACAGCGGGTGCTGCCAGACAATCTATCCGTTCGATGCCGCCTTGTTGCGGCACGAACCGGCACGGCCCAGGCGTCGAAACGAACCGTCGAATACAAACGACGGACTCGCTCGGCAGAACAACCAGAAGGACGAGGCTCAATGAGCAAGCAGGATCTCATCGACGCAGTGGCCCAGCAGGCCGACATCACCAAAGAGAAGGCAGCCTCGGCGGTGAATGCCATGATCGGCTATATCGAGGTGACACTGGCCAAGGGCGAAGAGGTCTCGGTGCCTCCGCTCGGCAAATTCAAGATCTCCAAGCGCAAGGCGCGGGACGGCCGCAACCCCACGACGGGCGCTACCATCAAGATCCCGGCGTCCAATGTGCCGAAGTTCCAGCCGTCCAAGACGCTGAAGGACGCGGTGAACAAGTAAGCCGGCTGCCGGCACGTTTGGCAATTGGCGACGTCTGGGCAACCAGGCGTCGCTTTTCTCGCTCACGCGCTCGATCCGATCCCTTGCGCGACCGGCGCGCTCCGCGGGGGCGGCGCTCGCGCCGGGCGGCTTGCCGCCTCGCCCTGCGGGCGTGGCGTGTTTGCCGTGGGCGTGGGTTGGGTGAGGTTTGGAGGCGCTGCCCGCGCCGGGCGGGCTTGCCGCCACGCCCTTCGGGCGCTATGTCCGTGGTGGGTTATGTCCGTGGTGGGTACGGGAGGTTAGCTCAGCGGTAGAGCGCTTCGTTTACACCGAAGATGTCGGGGGTTCGATCCCCTCACCTCCCACCATGCTCAGCCGACAGTCGGCAATCGGCAGTCGGTCAGGCTTGCAGGGCGCCACGCGGATGCGAGGCACCGCCGCCAGCAGCCCTGCTATTACAGCTGCCCTATTGCCGCTCCGGCACCGCCGGCTTGCCGGCGCGCTCGCGCATCAGGTTGGCGAAGCGCACGAACAGGTAGTGGCTGTCCTGCGGGCCGGGCGAGGCCTCGGGGTGGTACTGCACCGAGAACACGGGCTTGCCATCGAGACGGATGCCGCAATTCGAGCCGTCGAACAGCGATACATGGGTCTCGGTCACGCCGGCGGGCAGGCTGTCGCGGTCGACTGCGAAGCCGTGGTTCATCGAGGTGATCTCGACCTTGCCGGTGGTGTTGTCCTTGACGGGATGGTTCGCGCCGTGATGGCCCTGGTGCATCTTGCTGGTGCGGGCGCCCAGCGCCAGCGCCAGCATCTGGTGACCGAGGCATATGCCGAACACCGGCAGGCCGCTGGCGACGAGCTTGCGGATCTGCGGCACCGCGTAGACGCCGGTGGCGGCCGGGTCGCCGGGGCCGTTCGACAGGAAAACGCCGTCGGGCTTGCGGGCGAGTACGTCCTCGGCGGTCGCCGTTGCCGGCAGCACGGTAACGCGGGCCCCGGCGCTGGCGAGGCAACGCAGGATGTTGCGCTTGAGGCCATAGTCGATCGCGACGACATGGTGCTCGGGCCCCTCCTGCCGGCCATAGCCCTTGCCCCAGGCCCAGCGCATCTGGTCCCAGGTATAGCTCTGGCCGCAGGTGACGTCCGGCACGAGGTCCATGCCGATGAGACCGGGCCAGGCCTTGGCGTCGGCTTTCAGCTTCGCGATGTCGAACTTGCCCGACGGCTCGTGCGCGATGACGCCGTTCGGCATCCCGCCCTCGCGGATGCGGGCGGTTAGCGCGCGCGTGTCGATGCCGGCGATGGCGATGATGCCGCGCGCCTTCAGCCAGGCATCCAGATGCTCCCCCGAGCGATAGTTCGATGGCTCGGTGACGCTTGCGCGCAGCACGCAGCCGCGCACGCCCGAACGCATGGCGAGGTTCGAGGTTTCGCTGTCCTCGGTGTTCGTGCCGACATTGCCGACATGAGGGAACGTGAAGGTGATGATCTGTCCTGCATAGGAGGGGTCGGACAGGATCTCCTGGTAGCCGGTGATCGCCGTGTTGAAGCACACCTCGCCAACCGCCGATCCGGTGGCGCCGAGCCCTTCGCCTTCGATCACTGTCCCGTCGGCGAGAACGAGCCGCGCGGTCGTCGGCTCGACACTCCAATCCGGTGGCGCGGGGCGCGGCTTGATGGTCGTGCTCATGGGATCTCCGCTGGCTGGTTGCCGCAGGGTGCGCGAAACGTCCGCTTGTTCGGTGACTCTGGCGTATCTAGGGGTGGGGGACCTGCGCGTCAACACTACCCCGTCGCGGCCGGGCGAGCACGGCTGCGGCTGCGTCAGCAAATTCGATCTGCGAGCCCAGCCAGGGCGTTGTCGCCAGGATGCTCGGCGACGAGGCCTGCCAGGGAGGTCCTGGCGGCGTGAGGCGCCGTGGCGGCCGTGCTTATCGCTTTCAGGTAGGTGGCACGATGAGCGGGCGGCATCGTGTCGGGCCAGATGTCATATACCTCCATCGCCTCGCTGCGCCCGCGGACCTCCAGCTTGCCGAGCGGTCGCAGCATCGAGGCATCGACGAGGAGTGCGGCTGTGCCCGGGCCGATGCAAATCGCGCTGCCGAGGTCTTTGTTGGCTGCCTCGAGCCGGGCGGCGGTGTTCATCGCGTTGCCATAGGCGGTGTAGTCGAGGCGGGTGCCCCCGCCCACGTCGCCGACGATGACGGGGCCGGTTTCGATCCCGACGCGCGTGCGGCCGAAACCCAGTGCGCGGGGCTCGGGCTCGGCGGCGAATCGCTCGGAGAACTCTCGAATGGCGCGCGCGCAGGCGACCGCCTTGTCGGCATGTCGGGGGAGGTCGAGGGGCGCGTTGAACAGTCCGTGGAAACCGTCGCCGACGATCTTCTCGACCATGCCGCCGTGGGCGACGATGATCGCGCTCATCTCGTCGAGGTAGCGATCCAGGACGCGGATCAGCAGCGTCGGGTCCGAACGCTCGGTCATGGCAGTGAAGCCTTCGACGTCGGTGAACAGGATCGACGCCACGCGCGTCTCACCGGCGAGCTTGAGGAGGCTCGGGTCCTGGGCGATCCGGGTGACGAGCTCGGGCGCAAGGTGCTGCTCGAAGCGCCGGCGCAGCGCCGCCTCCGTCCGCCGAGCGTGGATGGCGACGATCAGCGCGGCAAGGCCATAGCTCGCTACGAGGGCCAGCGGAATCGCGATCGGATCGACGAGCCATTGCCTGGCGCCGAGCGCCATGATGCTGAGACCGATCCAGCCGAGCGTGAGCCCGATGGTCACCACGGCGGCGCGCAGTGGCGGCAGCCACAAGGCGGCGATCAGGCCGGCGAGCACACCCAGCACCTGCGCGCTGGTCTCCAGGAGGTCGCCCCCGATCAATCGCAGGGGATGGACGCGCTCCAGGAGTTGGGCCGCGGCGCTGGCCTGGCTCTGGACGGTGGGTACGAGCGCGCCGCCGCTCACAAGTCGCAACCCGCCGAGCTCGGGTGCGGAGCTGCCTATCATGACGACCTTGCCGGCAAGGTTTGCGCGGACAGCCGCCGTCGTCACATCGACGGCCGAGATCGTGCGCTGCTCCATCGCGATCCTGGAGGGTGGCAGCAGGCGCAGGGTGGCGTCAGCCGAAATCGGCACCGCGAGGCTGCCGGCGCGGATCATATTCCCGCTTGCCAGAATGTAGGCCGACGCCTGATTTGCCGCCCTTACCGTCTCGAGGGCGAGGCCAGGGCGCAACTGGCTTCCTGCAGCCGTGAGCAGCGGAACGCGGCGCACGTGGCCGTCGGCATCGCCGGCCAGGGCCAGAACGCCGAGGCCGCCGGCCGCCTCGGCCAGCACAGGGGGGGGGCCGGCGGCGCCCGCGGCCTGCCAGATCCCCGAAAGGTCGATATTGCCACGCGCCAGGATCGGCGCCGCCGGAAGTGGGTCGCCTGGCCGGTCGGGGTCCAGCGCCAGGCCGAGCACGACCGGCTTGCGCGTTATCGCGGCGGCGAGCTGCTCGTCGCCGTCCTGCAGGCCTTCGGTCAGCGCCTTCGCCGCCGCGCTGCCGGTCAGCTCCGACAGCCGCCGCGCCAGGGCGGCGGGCGAGCGCTCGTCGGCGCCGTCGATCAGGATGTCGAGGCCTACGGCGGCCGGCTCCGCTGCCAGAACGTCGGACAGCAGCCTTGCAATCTGCTCCCGGCTCCACGGCCAGGGACCAAACCGCTCCAGGCTCTGCCGGTCGATGTCGACGACGCGGACAGGGGCCGTCAGCGACGGGTTTGCCACGTGGGAAAGAAGAACATCGAAGGCCCGCTCCCGCAGCGCGTCGTAGGCTGCGAGCGTGTGGGTTGCCACGATCATCGCAAGGCCCAGGAGCCCAGCAGCGGCCGTGGCCTGCAGGGCGCTGCCCGTCTTATCAAACCTGCTCGTCAAACCGGGATCGCCTGCTCGGTGTGGAACCGTTTGGGGCTTTGTAACCTATAACTGTTGTTCATGTATTTTGCCTGCCTAGTGTTCCTGATGTCTCAGACATTTGCTCGGAACCCAGACGCAGGGGGTAGCAAATGTCTGAGACGGAACACTAGCAACTCTATGATTCTAGTGTTGCAATTGTCACTGACGCTTGGCAGCCCCCCTGCGACAATCGGAGACCAAGCGTCAGTGACGCAACACTAGTGCTGATGGGCACAGCCAGGGGTAGACTTGTCCTGGCAGGCTATTCGTCGTGGCACCCCAAGGCGATGCCATTTGGTTGTCGTGCGATTGGTAGCATTCAGCCCGTGCCAGCATGAAATCCCTGCCCAAGAAGGAGTGAAGTTCGATGCCGAGTGATCCCGGGAAGTCCATACGCGACCGCCGCGACATGCTGAAGGCTGGCGTCGGGCTCGCCGGCTCGATGCTCGTGATCCCGGCTCTGGCCCAGACGAGGCCCGAGCAGATCGGAACGATCGAGGAAATGCGGGGGGAGGCATTCGCCGAGCTGGCGGGCCAGCGCCGGGCAATTGGCCCCAAGGCCGCGATCTTCGTGGGCGACATACTATCGACCGGCAGCACCGGGCGGCTCACGATGAAGCTGGGTGCGGCGACGACGATCAAGCTCGGCGGCCAGTCCCGACTCAAGATCGACCGCTATCTGGCCGAGGTGGGCGGTGAATTCGACATGCAAGCCGGCCACATGATGTTCGAGCGGCGCGGCAAGCCGGCCACCCAGGGCATCACATTTCGCAGCGCGTACGGTCTGATGGCAGTGCGAGGCACGCGGTTCTTCGCCGGCCCGAGCCGCGGCGTGTTCGGCGTGCTGGTAGGCGAGGGCAAGGTCGAGGTGACGGGCGGCGGGCGCTCCGTCCTAGTTCTCCCGCAGCAGGGCGTGGACATCAAGGCGCCGGGACAGCCACCGACGGCTCCAGCGCCGTGGGGCCTCCCACGCATCCGCGAAATGCAGCGCAATTTCGCCTGATCCCGCTGTCGGGGCGCCAATCCGGGGCCGCGATCTACTCCGCGGCGTGGCGTGCGCTGGCGGCCTTGGCCGTGTAGGCGTCGATGCGCGCCTCGATCAGCGGCCGGAAATTGCGGATGAGGCCCTGCACAGGCCAAGCTGCGGCATCACCAAGCGCGCAGATGGTGTGTCCCTCGATCTGCTTGGAGACGTCGAACAGCCGGTCGATCTCGGCCCGCGTGGACCGGCCTTCCACCATGCGCTCGAGCACGCGCCACATCCAGCCAGTCCCCTCGCGGCAGGGTGTGCACTGGCCGCAGCTCTCGTGCTTGTAGAAATAAGCGATGCGAGCGATGGCCTTGATCGGGTCGGTGGTCTTGTCCATCACGACGATGGCAGCGGTGCCCAGGCCCGATTTGAGCTTCGACAGGCTGTCGAAGTCCATCGTCAGATCCTGGCACTGATCCACCGGGATCATCGGCATGGATGAGCCGCCTGGGATAACGGCGAGCAGGTTGTCCCAGCCGCCGCGCACGCCGCCGGCATGACGCTCGACGAGCTCGCGCAGGGGTATTCCCATCTCCTCCTCGACGACGCATGGTTGGGCGACGTGACCGGAGATCTGGAATAGCTTGGTGCCGGTATTGTTCGGCTTGCCGATGCCAGCGAACCAGGCAGGGCCGCGGCGTAGAATCGCCGGCGTGACGGCGATCGATTCGACATTGTTCACCGTCGTCGGACAGCCGTAGAGGCCCGAGCCCGCCGGAAACGGCGGCTTCATGCGCGGCTGGCCCTTTTTGCCCTCCAGGCTTTCGAGCAGCGCGGTCTCCTCGCCGCAGATGTAGGCGCCCGCACCGTGATGCACGAAGATATCGAAGTCCCAGCCATGCACGTTGTTCTGGCCGATCAGCTTGGCCGCATAGGCCTCGTCGATTGCCCGTTGCAGCGCCTCGCGCTCGCGGATGAACTCGCCGCGGACGTAGACGTAGCAGGTGTGCGCCTTCATCGCGAACGAGGCGACGAGGCAGCCTTCGATGAAGATGTGCGGGTCGTGGCGCAGAATTTCCCGGTCCTTGCACGAGCCGGGCTCCGATTCGTCGGCGTTGACGACGAGATAGCTGGGGCGGGGATCGTTCTTCGGCATGAACGACCACTTGAGCCCGGTCGGAAAGCCCGCCCCGCCGCGGCCGCGCAGGCCGGAGGCCGCGACCTCACTGACGATCCAATCCGGGCCCCGATCGACGAGGATCTTGGTGCCGTCCCACGCCCCGCGCTTCCTGGCGGCATCCAACCCCGGCGAATGAAAGCCGTAGATGTTCGTGAAGATGCGGTCTTTGTCAGCAAGAGCCATGTCGGGACCGTTTCGGTGGCGGCTATAGTTCAAGGCGCAGCAGTAGCGCGTGCAAGGGGCGGGCTCAAGGCTTGCGCTGCCGCAGTGGCGCAATCTCTCGTGCGCGGCTTGCAGGCAGGCGAGCTGGTGGGGTCGGCGAGGGCGGTCGAGTCGAGGCTCCAGTTGGCGCGTAGCGGGGTGTGCGTCAACTTGTGTGTGAACGCCACCCCGTGGCTCTGTAGCACTTGAGAGGGGCAGCGCGGCGCTGTAACCCCTCGCTGCATGACTCAAAAACCGATTCTGCCGCCCAATGGCGGTCCCATCGAGCCGATCGCGCTGAAGGATGCGCTCGAGGAGCGCTATCTGTCCTATGCGCTGTCCACCATCATGGGCCGCGCGCTGCCCGACGTGCGCGATGGCCTGAAGCCGGTGCATCGGCGCATTCTCTTTGCCATGCGCGTGCTGGGGCTGAACCCCACCGACGCCTACAAGAAGTGCGCGCGCGTCGTCGGTGACGTGATCGGCAAGTACCACCCGCACGGCGATCAGGCAGTCTACGACGCGCTGTGCCGCCTCGCGCAGGATTTCGCCGTCCGCTATCCGCTGATCGACGGGCAGGGCAATTTCGGCAACATCGACGGCGATAACCCAGCCGCCTATCGCTATACCGAGGCGCGGCTGACGGATGTGGCAGCCGCGCTGCTCGACGGCCTGGATGAGGACACCGTCGACTTCCGCGCCACTTTCAATGGCGAGGAGCACGAGCCGAGCGTGATGCCGGCTGCGTTCCCCAACCTGTTGGCGAACGGCTCCTCGGGCATCGCGGTCGGTATGGCGACCAACATTCCCCCGCACAACCTGGACGAGTTGTGCGCGGCAGCGCTCCATCTCATCAAGCACCCCAGCGCGACGGTCGAGAAGCTCGTCGAGATGGTGCCGGGGCCTGATTTCCCCACCGGCGGTGTGCTTGTCGAGCCACGCGCGAGTATCATCGAGTCCTATCGCACGGGGCGCGGTGGCTTTCGCCTGCGCGCCAAGTGGGAGAAGGAGGACACAGGCCGCGGCGGCTGGCAGGTGGTGGTCACCGAGATCCCCTACCAGGTGCAGAAGGGCCGCCTCTACCAGCACATCGCGGAGTTGATCGGGGAGAAGAAGCTGCCGCTCGTCGGTGACGTGCGCGATGAATCGGCCGAGGAGATCAGGCTGGTCATCGAGCCCAAGAGCCGCACGATAGATCCCGTCCTGATGATGGAAAGCCTGTTCAAGCTGACCGAGCTGGAGATCCGGTTCGGCCTCAACATGAACGTCCTTACTGGCGGCCAGATCCCAAACGTACTGGGATTGAAGGACGTGCTCAGGCAGTGGCTCGAGCATCGCGTCGAGGTGCTGGTGCGGCGGACCGCGTTCCGCCTCAGGAAGATCGAGCATCGCCTCGAGGTCCTGGACGGCTATCTGATCGCCTTCCTCAACATCGACGAGGTGATCCGGATCATCCGCTTCGAGGAACAGCCCAAGCAGAAGCTGATTTCGGTATTCAAGCTCTCCGAGGTGCAGGCCGAGGCGATCTTGAACCTTCGCCTGCGCTCGCTGTCCAAGCTCGAAGAGATGGAGATCAAGGCCGAGCACGACAGGCTATCGAACGAGCAGCGCCAATTGAATGCGTTGATGGCATCGGAGGAGCTGCAGTGGGAGCGGATCTCGAGCGAGATCCGCGAGGTGCGCGACACTTACTCCAAGAAGACCGATCTCGGACGCCGCCGCACGCTGTTCGCCGACGCGCCGGATATCGAGATCGATCTGGAGGCAGCCCTCGTCGAGAAGGAGCCCGTGACGGTGATCTTGTCCGACAAGGGCTGGATCCGCACCATGAAGGGGCACATCGAGGATACGGCCAAGCTCGATTTCAAGCAGGGCGACGGCCTCAAGAGCGTCATTCATGCGCAGACGACGGACAAGCTCGTCGTTTTCGCCACCAACGGCAAGTTCTTCACACTCGAGGTGAGCCACCTCCCCGGCGGCCGCGGCCATGGCGAGCCGGTGCGGCTGATGATCGACATGGAGGAGAACACCGACTTCGTGGAGGTGTTCGTGCACGAGCCCGGCCGCAAGCTGCTTGTCGGCTCCACCGCCGGACACGGATTCATCGTGCCGGAGGAGGAGGTGCTGGCATCTACCCGCAAGGGCAAGCAGGTGCTCAACGTCGATGCGCCCGACGAGGCGAAGCTCTGCGTGCCCATCCCACCAGGGGCCGATCAACTCGCCACCATCGGCGACAATCGCAAGATGCTGATCTTCCCGCTCGAGGAGGTCAACGAGATGACGCGCGGCAAGGGCGTGATCCTCCAGCGCATCAAGGATGGCGTGCTACTCGACGCCCGCCCGTTTGTCCGCAAGGACGGACTGACCTGGCTCGACACCGCGGGGCGAACCTTCACGCTCGAGTGGAAGGAACTCGGCGACTGGATCGGGACCCGTGCGCAGGCCGGCCGTCTCGCGCCCAAGGGCTTCCCACGCTCGAACAAATTCGGTCCGGCGTTCTGATCTGCTCGGGCCGTAAAGGTCTCACGATCCCTTGCGGGTCGTGAGATCCGCGCGCTCCAGCCGCAACGCATTGGTGATGACGGAGACCGAAGACAGGCTCATGGCGACCGCGGCCACCATTGGCGACAGCAGGACGCCGAAGAGCGGATAGAGCACACCCGCCGCGATCGGGATGCCGAGCGCGTTGTAACCGAAGGCGAACGCGAGGTTCTGGAGGATATTGGAGCGCGTGGCCTCGGCGAGCTTGCGGGCGCGTACCAGCGCGGCCAGGTCGCCCTTCGGCAAGGTGAGGCCGGCGCCGTCTATGGCGACCTGTGAGCCCGTGCCCATCGCGATACCGACATCGGCGGTCGCAAGCGCAGGCGCATCGTTCACGCCGTCGCCGGCGAACGCGACCTTGCGGCCGTGCGCCTTGAGCTCGGAGACCAGACGCGACTTGTCGGCTGGTAGCATGTCGGCGTGCACGCGCCCGATGCCGAGGTCGGCGGCGACGTGCTCGGCGGTCTCGCGGCGATCACCGGTGGCCATGATGACCTCGATGCCGCGTGCGCGCAGTGCCTCGAGCGCTGGGCGCGCGCTGGGCTTGATGGTGTCGGCGACGGCGATGAGGCCGGCAAGCTTGCCGTTGATGGCAGCGAACAGAACCGTCTTGCCCGCGCGCGCGTGATCGTCGGCAAGGGGGGCAAGCTCGGCCGGATCGAGGCCAAGGCGAGCCATCATGCGACTGTTGCCCAGCGCGACGTCCTGCCCACTGACGACGCCCTGCGCGCCCTCGCCCGTGATCGCCTCGAAGCTCTCTGGCTTCAGAAGTGCTACCTTGCGCTCTCGTGCGCCGGCCACGATGGCAGCGGCGATAGGATGCTCGCTGCCGCGCTCGAGGGAGGCGGCGAGGCGGAGCAGCATCTTCGCGTCGGTGCCGGCCGCTGGCGTGACGTCGACGAGCTTCGGCTTGCCTTCTGTGAGTGTGCCGGTTTTGTCGACGATAAGCGTGTCTATGGCGGCGAGCCCTTCTAGGGCGGCGGCATCCTTGACGAGCACACCCTCTCGTGCGCCGCGACCCGTCGCAACCATGATCGACATCGGTGTCGCAAGGCCGAGCGCGCAAGGACAGGCGACGATCAGCACGGAGACCGACGCGACGATCGCATAGGCCAGTCGCGGCTCGGGGCCGAACACCATCCACGCGACGAACGCCAGCACAGCGACGACGACGACGGCCGGCACGAACCACGCAGCGATCGCGTCGGCCAGCCTCTGGGCAGGCGCGCGGCTGCGGCTTGCCTCGCTCACCATGCGAACGATCTGGGAAAGGACGGTCTCCGCACCGACGCGGCGCGCCTCCATCACGAAGCTGCCCGTAGTGTTGCGCGTGCCGCCGGTCACGGTCGCATCACGCGTCTTCTCGACCGGCAGCGGTTCCCCCGTCAGCAGCGCCTCGTCGACGGCGGACTGGCCGTCGACGACGATGCCGTCCACAGGCACGCTGTCGCCGGGTCGAATGCGCAGGCGGTCGCCGGGAACGATTTTGTCGAGTGGTGTCTCGACCTCCTGGCCGTCGACGCCGATTCGCCAGGCCGTCTTGGGCGCTAGCTTCATCAGCGCGCGAAGCGCGTCGCCGGTGCGTTCGCGCGCCTTCAACTCCATCACCTGCCCGGCGAGCACCAGCACGATGATGACGGCGGCCGCTTCATAGTAGACGCCGACGACGCCGCCATGCCCCTTCAGCTCCGGGGGGAACAAGTCCGGTGCGAAGGTGGCCGCGATGCTGAAAAGGAAGGCCGCCGAGACACCGAGGCCGATCAGCGTCCACATGTTCGGGTTGCGGCTCCGGACGGATTGGACTCCGCGCTCCAGGAATGGCCAGCCGCACCACAGGACGACAGGCGTAGCCAGGATCAGCTCGATCCACTGGCTGGTACGTGGGGCGATCCAGTCGTGGATCGGAAGGCCGAAGTGCCCGCCCATCGCGAAGAACGCCAGCGGCACAGTGAGCACGGCACCGACCCACAACCGGCGGGTGAAATCGACGAGCTCGGGGGAAGGTCCGCTGTCGAGCGTCGGCACCATCGGCTCCAGCGCCATGCCGCAGATCGGGCAGGTACCTGGTCCGTCCTGAATGATCTCGGGGTCCATCGGGCAGGTGTACTTGGCCCCGCTCGCGACAGCCTTCGCGTGGGTAGCTTCCGCTTCGGCGGCTTTGCGTTCTGGATCGAGGAACTGCGGCGGGTCGGCTGCAAAGCGCGTCTTGCAGCGCGGATTACAAAAGTAGAACGTCGCACCGTCGTGCTCGTGGATGTGCTTGGCGGTCGCGATCTCGACCGTCATGCCGCAGACGGGATCGATGGCCTTACCCGTCCCGGGTGAAGGCGCGCCAGGAGGCGGGGCGTCGTCGTGGTGGCCGGGCTGCATGGGCGGTCTCCTCGGCTGGGCTCTCGACGGGAGCCACCGAACAATACCCTCTATGGGTATGTCTCGCTTGACCAGCTATACCCCATACCGGTATTGGTCAAGTATGAGCGCACCACACAAAGCCGCGACACTGAAGCGCCTGAAGCGCATCGAGGGCCAGGTCCGTGGTCTTGCCCGGATGGTCGAGGAGGATCGCTACTGCATCGACATCGTCACGCAGATTTCCGCGGTGCGTGCCGCGCTCCGGCGCGTCGAGGAAGAAGTCCTGAGAGATCATGTGTCG
>CAMAYR010000034.1 GCA_945862355.1 Devosia equisanguinis
CGGACCGGTAGCACTGCTCCCCAGGAGACAGCGCCGCCGGGGCCGATTTGATAGCTTTCGAGCGCGCCGGACGGCTTCGTCCGGCAAGGAACGAGAGGAGCGACGGTGTCCGAGGTTGCAACACGAAAGCCGCTGCTCGAGGCTCGGGGGATCGTCAAGATCCACGGCAGCGGCAGTCTCGCAAACAAGGTGCTCAAGGGCATCGACGTCTCGCTGCTGCCCGGCGAGTTGACGCTGCTGATGGGCCCATCCGGCAGTGGCAAGACCACGCTGCTGTCGATCATGGGTTGTCTGATGACGCCGACGGAGGGTGATCTCACGGTGGCGGGCGAGAAGGGTATCGGCCTTTCGCCGGAGGCGCTGGCGGATATCCGGCGCCGGCACATCGGCTTCGTTTTCCAGTCCTATAATCTATTTCCCACGATGAACGTGCTCGACAACGTCCTGCTTGCCATGGACGTACGGCGGACGCGCGCGGTCGATCCAGTGGAAATGGCCAGCAAGGCGCTGATCGAGGTCGGTCTGGCGCACCGCATCAAGGCGTTTCCCTCCAAGCTCAGCGGCGGCGAGAAGCAGCGTGTGGCCATCGCGCGTGCGCTCGCCGGGTCGCCCAGCGTGGTGCTCGCCGACGAGCCGACTGCAGCGCTCGACACGGAGAACGGCAAGGCGGTGATGGCGCTGTTGTCCAAGGTCGGCCAGGATCCGACGCGCGCGGTGCTGGCCGTGACGCACGATCATCGTATGCTTCCCTACGCAGACCGAATCATCAAGATCGAGGACGGCCTCATTCATAGCGACGAGCGGCCGAAGGAAGCCAAGAAACCGGATGGCCCAGACAGCGTCGTCACCCAGCAGCAAGGATCTGCCAAACAGCCCGGCTTCGGCTACAGGATCAGGGTCAAGCAAAATGCCTAAATCTCGAATCATTATCGGTCTGGTGGCCCTTCTCGCGGCTGCCGGTCTCGGCTACGGCCTCAATTCGAAGATGAGCGCTGGCAAGTCCGATGGAGGGCGGCAGGTCGCCTCGGGAACGGCGGCCGTGACCTCCGGGCTCACGCCCGCGGCCAACGCCCAGAACCCCGGCGGCTGGATCGCGGCGGCACCTGGTCGCGTCGAGCCTCGAAACGGCGAGGTGCGGATCGGAACGCCTATTCTGGGCCGTGTGCGCGAGGTCTTGGTTTCGGTCGGGGCCACCGTCGAGGACGGCGAGCTACTGGTGCAACTCGACGACGATGAGGCGCGCGCCCGCATGGCGGCGGCAGAGTACGAGGCCGGCGCCCGCCGCCAGGAGCGCGACCGGCTGCCGGGGACGGCGGGCCGCGAGGACGTTCGCCGGGCTGAAGATGCCGTCTATGCCGCGGAGCGTGGCGTGACGGGTGCCCGCTTCGAGCTCGACTTTGCTCAGTCCGCGCGCCGCAAGGGAACGGGTAACGAGCAGAACGTGGCTCAGGCGCGCCGCCGCCTCGACGCCGCATATGATCGGCTGCAGCGCGAGAGGCTAGCTTTCGCAGCCGGGCAGGCAAAGCCGGGGTTGCCGTCGCCGAGCCGGGCCGAATCCATGGTCAGCGCCGGTCGGGCCGAGGTGGCTATCGCCGAAGCCATACTCGACAAGACACGGATCAGGGCGCCAGCCGCCGGCACGGTTCTCCAGCAGAACGCCAAGCTCGGCGAGATCGTCGGTCCCTCGCCCGAGGCGCCGCTGGTCATCATCGGCGATGTTGCCAGTATGCGCGTGAAGGCCGAGGTCGACGAGGCCGACGTCGCCAAGATCAGGATCGGGCAGAAGGCCTTCGTCCGCTCGCAGAGCTACCCCGGGCGCGAATTCGAGGGCACGGTGGCCCGCATCGCGCCGACGCTGGCGCCGCCACGGATCGGACAGCGTGGTCCGCGCCGGCCGACCGATGTGGAGGTGATCGAGGTGTCGATCAACCTCGATGGGAAGGTGCCGCTGCTGACGGGAATGCGCGTCGACGCGTTCTTCCGCAAGTAGAAGTGGGAGGGGAAGCCTCGGCTGCGTTACGTTTCGGGTAGGGCGCGAGAAGCCAGTGTGTGAGAAGCCGGCGTGACCGCAATGCGGCAGTCGGCTAGACTTGGATGATGGATGGAGATTCAGAAATTCTCGAGCCGGTGACGCTGGCGCGCGAGCTGCTCGCCTGGTACCGGGCAGCAGGTGTCCTCGATGCGCTCGGCGAGGAGGCGGTCGACTGGCTGGCGCGTGCAGATGCCGGACCAGGCAACGGATTCAGACTGGCAAGCACAGACCAAGCCGCAGCCGCCGGTTCGCCTGCCAGCCCACCAGCCCGACCGGGGGCTGCCGGGACGACGGCGCCAGACGTTGCCCGGTCCCTTCCCAACACGTCGCCATCGGCTCCGCGTCTGCGCCCTCGCGTCGAGGGGACCCCACCGCTGCCCGGCCCGGCTTCTCCAAACGCCGTCGTTCGCCAGTTTCCCACCGCCTCACCGGACGAAGCGGTCATGGCCGCTCGCGCTGCGGCAGGCGAGGCGCCGAGCCTTGCCGACCTGAAGTTGCGGCTCGAGGGTTTCAACGGCTGCGCGCTGAAGGCGACAGCAAAGAACTTGTGCTTTTTCCGTGGTGCGGAACGGGCCCGGCTGATGATCATCGGCGAGGCACCGGGGCGCGACGAGGACCTCTCCGGCGTGCCCTTCGTCGGCCCTGCCGGGCAACTGCTCGACAAGATGCTGGCGGCGATCGGCCTCGGCGAAGCCGATGTCCACATCACCAACACGGTTTATTGGCGACCGCCCGGTAACCGGACGCCCAGCCCTCAGGAAACGCAGGCTTGCCGGCCGTTTCTCGACCGCCAGATCGAGCTCGTCGAGCCGCAGGTCATCGTGCTGATGGGTGGAGCCGCCGCCAATACCGTGCTCGGCGTCCCCGGCGGCATCATGCGCCTTCGCGGAAACTGGCGGGCCATCGAGGTCGGCGGCAGGACCATCAAGACTTTGCCGACGCTGCATCCCGCATTTCTGCTTCGATCTCCCGCCCACAAGAAGCAGGCCTGGCGCGACATGCTGGCCGCGATTGAGGCTTTGGAGGGGATGCGCTGAGCCGATAGGCGCATCCGTGTTGCAGGTTGGTCATGCCGACGAGCGAGAAAGCGGCTAGACTGCGTTCGTCCGAGGCGGCTCCACCGAAGGTGTGAATTGCTGGAAACTCGGAGCCGAGCGCCGAGCCTGCGATTCCACTAGAGCTGGAAAAACTCTAGTGTGCGGGTTGCCGGGTTGAGCAGCAGCTGTTCGTTCGAGGAGGGTAACCTATGGGGCCGGGCACCGAGGTGAGGCGGCTTGCGCTCGTCATCGGCAACGGGGCGTATACCGCCGCGTCGCCGCTCAAGAACCCGGCCAACGATGCCAATGCGATCGGCAAGAAGCTCTTAGAGATGGGCTTCGAGGTGCGCACCGAGCTCGACGCCACGTCAGAGAGCATGTTGCGCGCGCTGAGCGATTTCACGCAGGCGCTGGTGGAGGCGGGGCAGGGCGGCAGGGCCACGGCGGGCGTGCTCTATTACGCCGGGCACGGCGTGCAGGTCGACGGCGAGAACTATCTGCTCCCGGTCGATGCGGTAATCCGAAACAAGCTCGATCTGCTGCACCGCGCGGTCGGTTTGCAGATCGCGATGCAGGCGCTGAGTTCTGTGTGCAAGACCTGCATCGTGCTGCTCGACTGCTGCCGCGACAATCCACTTCCGCGCACGTTCGGGGGCGGAACTCGGTCGGCAGCGGCAACGCATGGTCTTGCCAACGTCCATGCCCCGCCGGGCGTCTACGTCGCCTTCGCCACCCAGCCGCACTTCGTCGCCGTGGACGGAACTGGCGACAATAGCCCCTTCGCTGAGGGCATGCTCGAGTACATGGCCTCGCCCGGTAAGCATGTCGCCGACGTGCTGATGGATGTCCGGCGCGTCGTGTACGAGAAAACGCACGGGCAGCAGGTGCCTTGGGACCACTCGGCACTTTTCGAGCCGTTCCGGTTCGTCGCCGGCGATGTGACCCGGCTCGAGGGCCTCTCCGACGAGCAGCGCGAGCGGGTTCTTGCTCAGGAGGCGGAGGCGCGGGAGGCGAGCTACTGGCAGGTCGTCCAGAACAGCAAGGACGTCGGCTTCATCCATAGCTTCGTGACGCAGTTTCCCAACAGCCGTTATCGCGCGGCCGCCTTGTCCCGAATCGACGATCTCAAGGCGCGCAGCCAGTTCCGAAGGGTCGCACGATGGTTTGCGCTCGGCACGGTGGCGGTGATCGGTTTGTGGCTGTTCAGCCTGTGGGCGATGACCAAGCCATTGCCCGACACCAACATCGCGATGGGCGACATCGTCAATCCGGAGGATGGCGAGGCGGGGTTCGAAGGCTCCTATCTCGCTTGCCGCCTGCGCTGCGTGTTCGCGAGGTTCGACAAGCCTTGCATCGCCTTCACCTATGATCGGACGCCGCCGCCAGCACCGCTATCCAGGACGCCGGAAGCCACGGCGAGCGCGACTGGAGCAGGACGCGAGATCGAGATCGCGCCGCGGCGCTGCTTCCCGAAGTATGCGGCTGATTTCTATTGGAACCCGAGCGAGACGAAGTCAGAGCCCACCGACTCCGAGATCATGCCGTCGTACTTCACCAAAACTCCCGAGCCGAGAAAAACGCCCTACAGGATGAACTGGTATCGGACGCTGGCGGGCGAGCCGGTCGACCTTGTCGACATGTTGGGCCGCGGCGACGTCGCTTTCTCCAACGATTCCAGGACCGGACGGGTGAGCTGGTCGCTCGATGCGGGCCAATGCCAGTCGACCTGCATAGAGCTCGGCGACAAATGCAAGGGCTTCAGCTATACTTCGATCGCCCACCGTTGCGAGCTGTTCAAGAGCGTTCGCGGCGTAATGCGCGATCAGGCCAGCGGAAGGCCGGTGTTCATGCCCGCGACCATCAGTGCGTGCGACGATCCCAAAGGCTTCGTCGATCCGCAGACCAAGGAGGCGGATTGCCCGCCGCGTAACACTTGGCTCCAGCAGGAACCGTCGCGCTCGCCAACGCCCACGAACGGGGAAGCCGCGAAGAAGAAATAGCAAAAGGCGACGAAGGAGGAACGTCATGGATCAGGCCTCGCTTCTGAAGGAAGCAAAGCGCATCGCTGGCGAGCGCGCACGTCCGGACATGGATATGGACGAGCGCATCGATCTGCTCGAGATGACGATGGCGGAGCTGCTCGATATCCAGATCATGCGCCCTCCGCTCGGCCGCGTTACCACCTGGGCCTCCGGCGGCACCGGCAAGGCCGATGGCAAGTGGCTGATGGGGGACGATCCTCGGCTGCCGAAAATGCCGGCCAAGCCGACGCTCGTCGACTTCTATAAGAACCGCCTGCTTCAGGACCCGCGCGGCGGTAACCACCTGCTGCAGAGCGCCAAGCTCGCCAAGGACAAGGGGCTGCCGGAAAAGATCGTGCTGGCCTGCCTGCTGCACGATATTTCCGTTGTGGGGTTCATCCGGACGGATCACGGCTACTGGGGCGCCCAGCTGATCGAGCCCTATGTCGACCCGGAGGTGCACTGGGCGATCAAGTATCATCAGGCGCTGCGGTTTCGCCCTGATCCGGAGCTCGGATACGAGTATCCCAAGCAGTACCTCGAGAATTTCGTCGATGGCTACGAGCCGCCCGACTACATCAAGCGCGATTGGGACTACTGCCGTAACCATAAGTGGTACGGCTCTGCCATGCAGGTCTGCCTGAACGACCTGTACGCTTTCGATCCCGGCAAGGTGGTCGCGATCGAGGAGTTCGAGGACATCATAGGCCGCAACTTCAAGCAGCCCGCCGAAGGGCTCGGTTTCGACGGCAGCCCGGTCGCCCATATGTGGCGAACGATGATCTGGCCCAACAACTTCCTGTAGTCGAAGCTAGTGGCCCGTCGCGCCTGAATCTTATCCTAGCTGCAACCACTGTCCGATTTAGGCGCGACATGAGGGCCACTGGATTTAGCACTGGCTCAGTGAGGCGTTCATCGCGCCTGAGTTGACACCTACCTCTCCGCACAGTCGGTCAACTAAGGCGCGACGCCTCACTAGGGGCAGCCAGGGCCTGCGTTTCGCCTATCCGGCCCCGGTGGGTGATGCGTCCTCCTGTCGCCTCCCATTTTGAAACGCGGTTTCACGTCGCTGGCGGGCGGCAGTGTCTTGACCTGAAGGGCATAAAAGCTTCATTTGCGCTTCCACGGGCTGAGGCCCGCACCGATTGGCGCCGGACCGCGGCAGACGCGGTCGTTTACCCTTGGGAGAGAAGGCATGGCAGACACGAAGGTGAAGTTCGAGGAGCGGATCACGATCGACGGCAAGAACGTCATCCTGAACCGCGACACCAATCCCACGCAGACCAATCTGGGAGTTCTCGAGTACGCCGAGATCTTCAAGATCATCAACATCTTCTCCGAGAAGTTCTCGCCCTCCAACATCGACAAGGGCGACGGCACGCCGCTGCGGCTGTTCGAGTCCAAGCACCTTCGCGTCGAGGTCTCCAAGCGCCGCAAGCACGACATGAGCTTCTGGCACCGCAACATCGACGCTCACGAGATCATCTTCTGCGTGAAGGGCGCGCTGAAGTGGGAGACGGAGATGGGCACCACGGTGCTCAAGGCCGGCGACATGATGATGATCCCTCGCGGCATCTCGCACCGCTCGATGCTGGCGCCGGAGTCGACGGACGACAACGTGCTCGTCGAGCTCAAGATTTTCGAGGAGCTGAAGTACGTCGGCCCGGCCATCTGAGTTTTGACTGCAAGGCAGACCCGAGCCGGTGCTGTTCGTGAAGAACGGCACCCGGCCGGGTCTCCAGATTCAATGTCCAATGCATCGTCCGACCAGTGCATCGTCGACCGTGTCGTGCGACAAATCGACTTGAACAGGTTGATTCGGTGAGGTGCGCTGATCAGGCTGGTGTTTGAACCAGTATATGTAGACGCTAGGCTGGCGCCGGATGACTGGTGGCTGGTTGGCCTGCAACGGCTGGTTGGCCTGCAACGAATGTGCGAGTGCACCGGAGCGGACTGATCGGGGCGCGGATGACCGGTTCTGCAGAGCGGCGCGAGCCGAGCCCGCCTCAACCCGGCTTCGGCTCGCTGCGCTCTCGCTGAGGAGCTTGAATGAGCACTGACCTGTCCGGCATTGAAGGTGTGACGTATCCCTGGGACGACTATCCCGCTCCCGGCACGGTCCGCGAGGTTGCCGACGGCATTCTATGGATCTCGACGCCGGTGCCCTTCGTCGGGCTGCGGCAGGTCAATCTCTGGCTGATCCGCGACGTGGCCGGCTGGACGATGATCGATTGCGGCTACGGCTGGGACGAAACGCGCGGTCTGCTCGAGACGGTGTGGAAGGAAGCGCTCGGCGGTCGGCCGATCACGCGCCTCATCGTCACCCATTACCATCCCGATCATGCGGGCAACATGGCCTGGATCGTCGAGCGCTGGGGGCAACTGCTGCCGAACATGACGTTGGGCGAATGGTTCGCGGCTAACGTCTCTATGAACTTCGGCTATGCCGACAACATCAAGCAGCGCGGGCTCTGGCACAAGAAGCACGGTCTCGACGAGCAGCGGCAACGGCTGTTCGAGCAGGAGGTTGTGCCCTACGACGTCGGCGTCTCACTGCCGGGACAGTTCAAGCGCCTGCGCGAGAACGACATCGTCACGATCGGCAAAGACCGCTGGCGCGTCATCGTCGGTCAAGGACACGCGCCCGAGCACGTTTCCCTGTACTGCGAGGCGCGCAAGATCCTGATCGCCGGCGATCAGATCCTGCCGCAGATCACCACCAACGTTTCGACATGGCCGATGGAGCCCGAGGCCGACACGCTGGCGAGCTTCCTGGAGACCTGCCAGAAGTTTCTCGGCCAGCTCGATCCCGAGACGCTCGTTCTGCCGTCCCATCGCAAGCCGTTCCGCAACGTGCTGTTTCGTCTGCGTGAGCTGGGCCACCATCACGCCGCGCGCCTCAACGTCATCCTCGAGGCCAGCAAGGGCGAGGTCACTGCCGGTGATCTGCTTGATGTCCTGTTCAGGGGCAAGCTCGACGGGCACCAGATCGGCTTCGCCATGGGCGAGGCGATCGCCCATCTCAACTATCTCGTGCAGACGGGGCGTATGCGGCGTGTCGACACACGCGACGGAACCTGGCGGTACGCCAAGCTCGACGGCTTCGACAAGCCGGTGACGCTGGAGCTGTGAGGCGGCGGCGGATCAGCGGACCTGCTCCACGACGAGCCCCGAGCGCGCCCACAACGCGCGCAGATCCTCGCGCCTGACCTTGCCGCGCTCGTTCTTGGGCAGTGCCTCGACGAATACGATCCGGCGAGGCCGCTTGAAGTCGGGCAACTGCCGCGCTGTGTGCGCGAGGATCGAGTTCTCGTCGGCTGGAGCGCCTTCCGCGGGCACGACGTAGCAGACGATCTCCTCGCCCCAGATCTTGTCCGGCACGCCGATGGCGGCTGCCTCGTGGACGTGCGAGTGGGACATGACTGCGGCATCGATCTCCAGCGGGGCGATCGAGGCGCCGCCGCGCAGGATGATGTCTTTCACGCGCCCTGTCACGGTGACAAAGCCGTCCACGTCCATCACGCCGAGATCGCCGACGCGCACGCGTTCGGTCAGCCGGAAATGCTGACGGTCCTCCCAGACGCCGTCAGCCGAGATGGTGGCGGTGGCCGACATGGCGCCACGGATCGTGATCTCGCCTTCAACGCACTTCGGGCAGACATTGCCGGCGGCATCGACGATCGCGAGATCCATGTGTCGCGCGGGCGGCCCGGCCGTGCCGTGCTTCTTGGCGTTGTGCCGATTGCCGCAAAGCCAACCGCCTTCGGAAGCGCCATAGAACTGCAGCACGTCCACGCCGTAACGCGCCTCGAACTGACGCCAGCGCTCGGGCGCGAGCGGAGCGGAGCTCGCTGTCATCAGGCGAAGCGAGGCAATGTCCTCGCGCCTCACGTCCACCGGTTCGTCCAGCAGCATGTTGATGACGGTCGGCACGCCGGCGGCGACGGTGATGCGGTGGTCGCGGACCCAATCGAAGAACCGCGAGCGGGAGAAACCGGCCGCCATGTAGACGCTGAGGCCCAGTTCGACGAATGGCATGAACGTGACGATCTGCGGCGAGAGCCAGCTGAACGTGCGGTACTCCAGCAGGCGATCGTCGGCGCCGAGGCCGGTGAAATCGATCGTGGACAGGCCGCACAGCCATAGCCCGAGGTGGTCCCACACGACGCATTTGGGCATGTCCGTCGTGCCCGATGTCGCGAATATGCAGCCTTCGTCGTCGGGCCCGTACTCCGTGCCCGCAGGTGGCAAGGCGACGTCGGGCGCGCGCTGGAAAATCGCGTTGTACCGGTCGAGGGAGGCGAAGCGGACCGAAGGGCAGGAAAGTCCAGAAGCCAGACGGGCGCCATCGACGTCACTCTCGCGCCATACGACCAGCGCAGGCTCGATGACCGTCAGGATGACGGCGAGATGGTCGGGCTGGATCTCGGCGTGGAACGGACAGGCGCTTGCCCCACAGCGCCAGGCCGCGAACATCAGGACGAGCTTCTCGATACACTCCCCGGCCAGGATCGCGACGCGCTTTCCCCGGCCGACGCCGTGCGACAACATCGCAGTAGCCGTGCTGTCGACCAATTCCTCCAGCTCGCTGAACGAGATCGACTTGCCTTGATCGATCGAGTGGATGGCGAGCTTGTCGGGGTGGCTGGCCGCGTAGCGGGCAAATGCGGCACCGAGCGTTTGAAATGGTATTTCAAGGCGGCTCGGGTCGACTGGCGTAATGGTCATGCGTGCTGATCCTCCCCGGCGGCTGGCGATTTTTTCTGACTGCCGATGCACCAGCTTCGGCCGGGTGCGGCAAGAATGCTACGTGCGGCACGTGGGCTCTTGCAAGGACAAGGTGACCTTATTGCTGAGCTTACCCTTGCCCCTGGGCCGAATTTCACTAATTTGCCGGCTTGTACACCAACGCCCCAAAAAAGGATCCTGGCCATGGATGGCAGCAAGCCGAAGTCTAAGAAGGCCGCTGGCGCGGCGGACAACCTGCACACCCGCGATCTGCGCTCCGCGCTCGATTGGCTGAAGGCCCGCGGCGATCTCATCGAGACCGACAAGCAGGTCGATCCCGATCTCGAGATCACCGGCCTGCAGAAGCTGATGGACGGCGGCTGCCCCGTGCTCTTCAACAACGTGAAGGGCAAGCCCGACCACCGCATCGTTACCAACCTGTTCGGTGACATGCAGGCGATCAACCGCATGTTCGGCTGGGAGAGCGACAAGGATCGCACGATCAAGCTGGCCAAGGCGATCAACAATCCAATCAAGCCGGAGGAGATCGACCAGAAGGACGCACCTTGCCAGGAGGTCGTGATCAAGAATCCGACTGATGTGATCCAGTATCTCGTGCCGATACGCCATACCGCGCTCGAGCAGGAGCTCACTATCGGCTCGGGCATCCGCTGCGTCACCGGCCGCGCCTTCGGCGGCGGCTCGGACCTCGGCTACAACCGCATGAACTTCCGCTGGGGCAACGTCGCCACGTTCCAGATCTCGCCCGGCTCGCACATGTGGCAGGTGGTGAGCGATGCCTACCGCAAGAAGGAGACTGTGCCCTTTACGTTCTGCTTCGGCGTGCCGCCGGCCTGCACCCTCGTCGCGGGCGGTGCGTTCGGCTACGCGATCATGCCGCACGGTTGTGACGAGGTCGGCATGGCGGGCGCGATCCAGGGCTATCCTGTCCGCGTGGTGAAGGCGCACACGCAGGATGCCCTCGCTCTCGCCGACGCCGAGATCGTGCTCGAAGGCTACCTCGATCCGCGCGACAAGCGCTTCGAGACGGCCGAGGCCGAGGCCGACGGCACGCAGGGCCGCCATCACTTCCATCCGGAGTGGGCGGGCTACATGGGCAAGTCCTATCGCGCGCCGACGTTCCACGTCACCGCCGTGACGATGCGCAAGAAGGAGACCAAGCCGATCATCTTCGCGCTCGGTGCCCACACGCTGGATGAGCACAACATCGACACCTCGATCCGCGAGGCGTGCATGTACGAGCTGTGCAACCGCCTGCAGCCCGGCATCGTCCAGGACGTCAACGTTCCCTACTGCATGACGGATTGGGGCGGGGTCATCATCCAGGTCAAGAAGCGCAACCGCATCGAGGAAGGTTGGCAGCGGAACTTCCTTACCGCGCTGCTCGCCACCAGCCAGGGCATGCGCGTCGCCATCGCCGTGTCCGAGGACGTCGACATCTACTCGTTGGACGATGTGATGTGGGCGATCACCACGCGCGTCAATCCGCAGAAGGACATCCTCAATCCGACACCGGGCGGTCGCGGGCAGACGTTCATGCCGGCCGAGCGGATGACGGCAGCCGGCAAGGAATGGACGGCCACCAACACCACCTACGAGGGCGGCATGGGCATCGATGCCACGACGCCATACGGCTACGAGGAGGACTTCCTGCGGCCACAGTACCCCGTTGACCGCGTGAAGCTCGAGGACTTCCTGACCAAGGACCAGATCGCCAACGTCAAGGGCCGTATGTCGGGCTGGCTGAATACGCTGGCGAAGACCGGCTTCTGATGATTAGGCCTGGCGCGGCTCGCTATCTGAGCCGCGCCGTGTAATGCGCGCCGTCGAGGTGGACGAGGCTCACGCGCCATTCGATCGGCCGCTCGTCCAGCGCGTAGGCGACACGATCGATCCGCAATAGCGGCGATCCCGGCGCGAGACCCAGGTCTCGCGCCGTTTCCTTGTTTGCAGCTACCGCCGTCAACCGTTCGTCTGCGCGCGCGACGAGAATGCCGAAGCGTTGCTGGAACAGGTCATAGAGCGTGTTGGGAATGTCCCGGCGCTCGGCGAGCCCCTGAAAACGCGCGCGAGGCAGCACGATCGTCTCGGCCATGAACGGCCGGTTCTTTCGCGTCCGCAGCCGGTCGATGCGGATCACGTGCGCGCCGTTCGGCAGGTCGAGACGCTGCCGCTGCCGATTATCGGCGAGCATGGTGCGGGCGGTGACGCCGACGCTGCCTGGGATGATGCGCGAGCCGTCATCCTCGTAGATCTGGAAGAAGCGGAACAGAACGTCCTCGGGCGTGTGCTCGACGACGAACGTGCCCTTGCCCTGTCGTCGCACCACCAGTCGCTCGCGGGCCAGGCTGTCGAGTGCCTTGCGCACAGTGCCCTGGCTGACGCCGAGTTCGCGACCGATCTCCGCCTCGCTCGGGATGAGCTGCCCGGGCTGCCACCGGCCCGACCGGATACGATCGAACATCGCGGCCTTCGCGCGGCTGTAGAGCGGCCGGCCATCGTCCGCCATCTCCCGGGTCGTCTTGCGTGCTGTCTCGGATCGTATTGCCAAGGTCACCTCACTCTTATAGTCTTATATAAGAGTAGGCGGGCCGGCGCCAGCGTCCACGCGCGATCCTGCGCGAGATCCTGCGCGAGCAGGCAATTGCGCCGGACGCCGCCGACCTGCCTTTCGCGCCCGCTTTTGCACACCCAGTTGAAATCGATAAGCAAAGAACAAAGAGGAGAACGCGCGTGGCAGCACCGCAATTCCTGGTCCACAGCCCGAAGGACAACGTCGGCGTCGTGGTCGTCGAGGACCTCAAGTCCGGCACCGACATGCTGGGCGTGATTACTGAGACCGACACGACCACCAAGGCCAAGGCCAATCACGATATTCCGATCGGCCACAAGGTCGCGCTGAAGGATCTCAAGTCCGGCGACACGGTCATCAAGTACGGCGAGGACGTCGGCCGCATGGTCGCGGACGCCAAGAAAGGCGATCACGTCCACACGCAGAACATGAAGACCAAGCGCTGGTGAGGTGTTGTCGGACCCTTCGGGGCCGACGACAGAACAAGCGGTGGCGATACTGTGCCCTCCGAACGAAGGGATACGCGTCGAGCCGCAGACTTTCCCGAAAACCTCTGTACCGCTCCGGTTCTAGCCCCGGAGGGTCTGACACAGCGGATCCCATCATGCCCCCCAAGAAGCCTGCGAAATCCAAGACCAACCTCTCGTTCTGGGGTTGGCGCCGCGAGAACGGCCGTGTCGGCGTTCGCAATCACGTGCTGATCCTGCCGCTCGACGATCTATCGAACGCGGTGTGCGAGGCCGTCGCCAACAACATCAAGGGAACGCTGGCGATACCGCACGCCTACGGGCGCTTGCAGTTCGGTGCCGACCTCGACCTCTTTTTCCGCACGTTGATCGGCACCGGCTCCAATCCGAACGTCGCGGCCGTCGTCGTGGTCGGCATCGAGGACCAGTGGACCAAGATCGTCACCGATGGCATCGCCAAGACCGGCAAGCCCGTCGTCGGCTTCGGCATCGAGGGCCACGGCGACATCGCCACCATCGCGAAAGCCTCCTACGAGGCCAAGAAATTGGTGCAGTGGGCCTCAGAGCTGCAGCGCGAGGAGTGCGGGATCGCTGACCTGTGGGTCTCCACCAAATGCGGCGAGAGCGACACCACGACGGGCCTGTCTTCGTGCCCGACCGTCGGCAACATGTACGATAAGCTGATCCCGAAGGGCATCACCGGCGTGTTCGGCGAGACATCCGAGATCACCGGCGCCGAGCACATCGCCAAGGAGCGCGCGATCGACAAGGCCATCGGCGAGAAGTGGTACAAGATGTGGAAGGCCTACCAGGAGGAGGTCATCGAGACCCACAAAACCAACGACCTTTCCGACAGCCAGCCGACCAAGGGAAATATTGCAGGTGGCCTGACGACGATCGAGGAAAAGGCGCTCGGCAATCTCGAGAAGATCGGTCGCGAGTGCCGCTATCTCGATGCGCTCGGGCCGGCTGAGGAGCCGACCAAGGGGGCGGGCCTCTACTTCATGGATTCGTCCTCCGCCGCGGCCGAATGCGTGACGCTGATGGCAGCCGGCGGCTGGGTGGTGCACACCTTCCCGACGGGCCAGGGCAACGTGATCGGCAATCCGATCGTGCCGGTGATCAAGATCTCGGGCAATCCAAAGACGCTGCGTACAATGGGCGAGCACATCGACGTGGACGTGACCGGCGTGCTGCGGCGCGAGCAGACGCTCGACACGGCCGGCGATGCGCTGATCGACATGATCATCCGGACCGCGAACGGCCGGTTGACGGCAGCCGAAGCGCTCGGCCATCGCGAGTTCTCGCTGACGAAGCTCTATCGCAGCGCGTGAGCTTTTCTTCGGGTGCGGGATTTATTTTCCGCAACTTGCAATGAGGCGAGGGCGGCATACGATGCCGCCCTTCGTCGTTTCGAGGTCACGCCAGGAGCCGACTATGAGCAGCGCTACCTTCGTTCGCAGCGATCTGGAAAAGCTCGTCGTGTCGGCCCTCGTGGCCGCGCACACGCTGCCTTCCAACGCGGCAAGCGTGGCGCGCGCCCTGGTCCAGGCGGAGATCGACGGCCAGTCTGGCCACGGCCTTTCGCGCGTACCGAGCTACGCCGCCCAATCACGCTCGGGCAAGGTCGACGGGCGCGCAACGCCTGAATGGCGGCAGACGAGGGCTGGCGCGGCGATGGTCGACGTGCGGCACGGTTTCGCCTATCCCGCGTTCGACCTCGCTATTTCAGAGCTGCCCAGGCTGGCCGACGCAGCAGGCATCGTTGCGGCAGGCTTCGTCCGCTCGCATCATGCGGGCGTGCTGGGCTGGCATGTCGAGCGATTGGCCGAGCAGGGGCTCGTCGCGATGGCATTCGCGAATACGCCCCAGGCGATGACGTCTTGGGGCGGATCGAAGCCCTTGTTCGGTACCAACCCGATTGCATTCGCCGCGCCTCGCCGTTCCGGGGCGCCAATCGTCATAGATCTCGCGCTGAGCCACGTCGCGCGCGGCAAGATCCAGGCCGCGGCGCAGAAGAGTGAGCCGATACCGCCGGACTGGGCGTTCGATAGCGCCGGCCGGCCGACCACCGACGCCAAGGCGGCCATGTCCGGCACGTTGGCGCCTGCTGGTGGTGCCAAAGGGGCGGCGCTGGCACTGATGGTCGAGGTTCTTGCGGCGGCGGTCACAGGCGCGAGCTTCGCCAGCGAGGCGAGCTCCTTTTTCGAAGGGGCGGGCGAGCCACCGGGGGTGGGGCAACTCTTCATCGCGATTTCGCCGGAGGCTTTTGCCGGGCAGCAGCGCGTGTCCGAGCGCATCGAGGCCCTGGCGGGCGAGATCGAGGCCGACATGGGCGCCCGCCTGCCTGGAACGCGGCGGCTCGCACGCCGTGCCGAAGCGGACAGGGCCGGCATCGCGGTGGAGGCGCCCACGCTCGAGGTGATCGAGCGGCTGGCTGCGGCATGAAAGACCTGGGCACCAGGTAAATCCGGCTTCTCGACGTTGCCGGTGAAACGCTGTTTCGTTGTCGTCGTGGACCGCGCTGCTGCGGCAGCGTACCCGTGCAAGAACGGGTTGCCACCGACCGTTCGTCGTGACATCAAAAAAAGGCGAATGTCTCGAAGGCTCCGGGACGACCCGGATATGCCTCATGACCGTTGCCAATGCTATACGATGGGAGCTGCTACCTTGAGCGTCTTCGGCAATCAGAAACCCGCTCTGCCCTATCGGCCGTTGGCCGATCTGCTCGCCGAATATGCCAGGCGAGATCCCGCGAAGACGGCGATCGTCGATCTCGACCAGGGCGAGGCCTCGATCACTTTCGGCGAGTTGGAGCAGGTGGTCACCGACATCGCCATCGACCTGAAGCGCCGTGGGGTCGCCAAGGGCGACCGCGTTCTACTGCTCTCGGACGAGACCATCGAGAAGCTGCTCATCTGGCTTGCCGCCTGGCGGATCGGCGCGGTCATCTGCCCACTCAACATCGAGCTCAACCAGGCCAATCTGGCCGAACTCGCCGGCATGATCCGGCCGAAGATCATGTTCTACCACAAGGAGCTCGACGGGCAGGGCCTGACGCAAGGCGTGGATGCCCCGCTGATCCGGTTCGGCCAGTGGAAGCCCGCTAACGGCAACGACCCGCAGGACCAGTATTTCACCTCGCTCGCTCACGGCGGCAAGCCGGCGGACCTGCCCGAGCGAAACAACGCCGAGGATACCTCGTGCATGTTCTGCACGAGCGGCACCACATCCAAGCCCAAGATCGTCGTTTACGACCATTGCGCCTACTGGCTGTCCGGGCTCGATACGCTCGATATCCTCGGCCTCGAGGCCAACGACAAGACGCTCGAGTACCGCTCGTTCGGCTGGAATTCCGCCCAGATCCTCTCGCTCCTGCCCTTCCTGCAGAAGGGCCTGACGATGCACATCGCGCGGCGCTTCTCGCATTCGCGCTTTTTCGAGTGGATACAGAAGCACGACATCACCTTCGCGGCCGGCGTGCCGACGGTGGTGAACATGCTGCTCAACAAGCCGCTCGGCTACACCGCCAAGGACCTGCCGAGCCTCAGGCTGATGACGTGCTCGACAGCGCCGTTGACGGCCGAGCAGTGGAAGAACTTCGAGGAGATGTACGGCGTCACGCTGCTACAGCTCTACGGCATGTCGGAGGCCGGTTGGATCTGCGGCAACCGCCACTACCGGCGTCGCATGGGCACGGTCGGTCCACCGGCTCTGCACCAGGAATTCGAGATCGTCGACGGCGAGGGCAAGAAGTGTCCGCCGGAGGTGGAAGGCGAGGTGTCGATCGGCGGTCCGCAGGTCGCCATCGGCTATCTCATGGAGGACGGCTCGTTCGATCCGGTACGCGGCAAGCGCATAAAGACGGGTGATCTCGCCAAGATGGATGTCGATGGGTTCGTGCGGGTCACGGGGCGCACGAAAGACCTCATCATCCGCGGCGGCATGAACATAGCGCCGCTGGAGATAGACGCGGTGCTGCTCAAGCACGCGGGCATCTACGACGGCGCCGCCGTCGGTGTGCCCGACAAGATCTACGGCGAGGAGGTCGTGGCCTACGTCATGGCCAAGCCCGGCACGGCATTGACCGAAGCCGACGTGGTGGAGCACTGCAAGCAGCACCTGGCGGCAGCGAAGCTGCCCAAGCAGGTACTGATCGTGCCGGAGCTGCCGAAGTCCGATCGCGGCAAGGTTCTGCGCGACAAGCTGCGCGAGGACTGGCTGAAGCGTCAGGGCGGCTGATCCCCGCTTTCGCAAAAACCCAAGATTAGAGAGGCCGGGCGATGATGGAGTCGCCCGGCCATTGTTTTTCTGGAGGGGTGTTCTCGCCCGCTGCTCAGGTGCTCGCTCGAAGGTGCTGGGCCATCCAGTCCGCGGTCTGCGGGCGGTAGAGATAGGGCCGGTTGTGTGCGACGTGATTGCCATCCGCAATCACGAGAAGCTGCTTTGGCCCTTTGATCTCGGCGGCGAGCTTCTCGTAATCTTCCGGTGGGGTCAGGCGGTCGAGACCGCCGGCGACGAGATAGATCGGTGTATCGATTTTCTCCGCGATGCCCTTCAGTGAGAGCTTGTCGGCCTTCGCGCGAGCCTCCGCGTCGTTCTTGGAATGGCTGCGCACGACGAAGGCGTTGCGCGTCAACTCGGGCAGCTTGTCCCACAGTCCGCCCCAGTCGTAGGGACCGCAAACTGCGATCGTGGCCTTGATGCGCTTCTCGAAGGCGACGGCGCGCGGGCCGTAGTAGCCGCCCAGGCTGATGCCCCACAGACCGATACGGTCGCCGTCGACGTCCGGGCGAGTTGCTTTGACCCAGTCGATCACCGGCCCGACGACGGTTTCGTAGTCATGCCGGATGGGCATGTCGTACTCCGCCTCGCCCTGGCCGGGGCCGTCGAAGGCGAGCACGGCCATGCCGCGCTGGAGGAAGGTCCACTCGAACGTGTCGAGCTCCTCCTTGGTGCTGTCGAGACCCATCATCATCAGCACGATAGGTGGCTTGGCGATCCCCGCCGGCTTGCGGAACACCGCGGCAAGCTCCTTGCCCTCGAAAGGTATCATCACTCGCTCGCCGGGATAGATCTGATGGGGCAGCGCAAGCGTGTGGCAGGCGACGGCCCTCTCATGGGCGGCACGCATCTGCTTCAGGTCGTTGACGAACAGATACTTTGCGAAGTGGTAGGTGGCAGCGGCGCGGCCCAGATGCTCGCCGGCGCTGGCGAATTGCCTTGCCTCCAGCGCTGCGCGGCCGAGATCCTCGTGGATTTTGGCGCGCTTCGACCACGCCTCGCACCACTCGTCCCAGCGAGTGAGTGTCTTCATCACGTCCTGGAAGTCGGAAGGGTTGACGCCATTGACGGTGAAGCGCGCCATGAAGTGCTGGGCGTGCTCGATGTTGTGGTCGGCCATTGGGATTTCCTGTCTGGAATGGAACTCGATCGTCACTCTGGGCCGCGACGGCTGCGCGATGAAGCAAGGCGGATTATCGTCATAGCGGAGTGACGGGCTCAGCGCGAGGCGGGCGGGCTTTGCCCATGAGCCAATGCCCAAACCCGCTCCGGCGACAGCGGCAGCTCGTAAGGCTCGACGCCGAGCGCGTCGGCTACCGCATTCGCGATGAGCCCGCCGACCGGTATGATGCCGCCCTCGCCCGCACCTTTCGCACCCAGCGGATTGTTCGGCGACGGCTTCAGCTCCATTGCGTGTACGTCGATGCGCGGAAAGTCGCTCGCCGTCGGCATCAGGTAGTCGGCAAACGAGCCGGTCAGGAGCTGGCCCTGGTCGTCGTAGACGAGGTGCTCGAGAAGCGTGCCGCCCAGCCCCTGCACTATAGCGCCGAGCGCCTGGCCGTGAAGCGTCGCCGGGTTGACGATGCGCCCGACGTCCTCGACTGCCACATAATCTCGAACGCTGACCTTGCCGGTGCC
Source organism: Devosia equisanguinis (assembly GCA_945862355.1). Lineage (GTDB taxonomy): Bacteria > Pseudomonadota > Alphaproteobacteria > Rhizobiales > Hyphomicrobiaceae > CAMDPA01. Next base: position 18,801 of record CAMAYR010000034.1, read on the forward strand.
CGGATCGACAGTCAGGTGAACCGCGTGCGCGCCGTACGAATAGGTACGCTTGGCCGACGAGTAGACGCCGTCGGCGGCGGGAACCTCGGCGCTGATCTCGGCGAAGGTGACCGTGCGGGCGTCTGGCCCTCTCGCTGCCCCTTCGACGATGTCGACGGCATCGGGGCTGCACGCGAGCCGCCGGGCCGCCGCTGCCTTGATCGACGCCTTCAGCTTTTCCGCGGCCAGCGAGATCGCGGTGCCCGCCATCACCGTCGAGCGGGAGGAGAACGATCCACCACCGTCCTCGACGAGGCCGGTCGAGCCGTGCTGGACGCCAGCGATGCGGTCGAGTGGCAAATCGAGCAGATCGCCGGCGATCTGGCGGAAAACCGTCTCGATGCCCTGGCCGATCCCGGACGACCCGACATTGACCATCACACGGCCATCCGCCTGAAGGATGAGGCGCGCGCTTTCCTTGCCGGAGCCGGCACCCTCGATGTAGCAGCCGACGGCGATTCCGTGACGCACGCCGTCCACCAGCTGGCCCGCGAGCTTCGCTTTATCGGCCCAGCCGAATTCCTCGAGGCATCTCTCGAAGGTCACGGAATAGTCGCCGCTGTCGCATTCTGAGGGAATGTTGAGGGGCACCACGGTCGGCATCGGCCAAGGCATGTCAGCTTCGCGCACGAGATTACGGCGGCGCATCTCGACGCGGTCGATCCCGAGGTCCTTGGCCGCGAGGTCGATCATGCGCTCACGGAAAAAATCGGATTCGTAGCGGCCAGGGCCGCGGTAGGTGCCGGAGGGCGTCTTGTTCGATACGACGAGAGTGACGGCGGAAAGTACATGCTCGATGGCGTAGGGCCCCGGCAACACCTGCGCGATGTTGCGCGGCGGCGTCGAGCCCGTCGTGCGGATGTAGGCGCCCATGTTGACGATCGAGCGTGCGCGCAGGCCGCGGATGCGACCGTCCAGATCGCAGGCGAGCTCGATCTCGCATTCTGCCTCGCGGGAGTGGTTGGTCGCCATCAGGTGCTCGCGCCGGTCCTCGAGCCAGCGCACCGGCCGGCCGATGAGGCGTGCCGCGAACGGCACCAGGAAGTCCTCTGGATAGAACTCGCCTCTCACGCCGAAGCCACCACCGACATCGTTCTCGATGAGATCGACCTTGCTCTCCGGCAATCCCATGAGTGCGGCCAGCGCACGGCGGTTATGATAGGGGACCTTGGCCGCGCCGAGCAGTGTCAGCCGGCCGTCGGCAGCATCCCAGACGGCGAGCAGGCCGCGCGGCTCCATCGGGATTGCGGTGTGCCGATGGGTTCGTAAGTGCGCTTTTCGCACATACGGCGCATCGCGGAAGGCAGCCTCGATGTCTCCTCTGACGCCGGTGATCGTCGCAGGTGAGTTGGAGCCGACTGCCTCGACCAGCAGGTCTTTGCCGGTCAGCGCAGCGCTCGCCGCCACCACGGCAGGCAGCGGCTCGATGTCGGCGATGACGGCATCGGCAGCATCTTCCGCCTGGGCCTGCGTCTCGGCGATCACGACGGCGATCGGCTCGCCGACATAGCGGACCTTGTCCACGGCGATCACAGGCTGCTCGAAGGGCTTATAGGATGCCTGCGCGTCGAGCCGGATCGGAATGCGAGGCACGGCGTCGCCGAGATCGGCAGCGGTCAGCACGGCGACCACGCCCGGCATGGCTCTGGCCGCGGATGCGTCGATCCCGCGCAGCCAGCCGTGGGCCACCGCGCTCCTGACCATCACGGCCTGTAGGAGACCGGGGCGGACGAGGTCGGCGACGTAGGTGCCTTTGCCGCGCAGGAAGCGGAGATCCTCGAAACGCTCGATTGAAGCTCCAATCAGCCTGTTGCCGCTGTGCTGCGTGGCTTGCATCTGTGACTTGCCTCTCCATGACCCGTTGGACCGCCCCCGAGTGCAGCCCTGAAGATCGAAGTATGGAAGGCACTGCTCCCAGGAGCAAGCCACCCCTCGTCCCCGTCCCCGGCGGTCATGCATCGGCAATTGTCGTGCCGGCGAGAAACGGCCTGCCTCCGGAGCGGACTATCTGTCGCTGGAGATCATCTCCAGGTAGTCGATGATGGCGTCGACGTCGCGCGGGTCGAACTTGAACTCCGGCATGGCGTTGTCGCCCGTGACGATGCCCTCCGCCAGGGCTTCGGCCAAGTGCTCCGGTGGATAGGTCTTGCCGACACTACGGAATGGTGGGGCCTTTGGGTCGGGGCTCACGTCCGCCTTTCCGGTGGCGTGGCAGCGCGCGCACTTCTCCTGCGCGATCTTCATGCCGCGCTCGGCGTCGTTGGGTTGGGCAGAGACTGTCGTCGAATATCCGATGCCGTGTGCGGCGGCGAAGACCACGCCGGCTGCGATGCTGCGCCAGAAGGTTGCGCGTCTCATTCAGACCTCCACGTTGGTTGCGCCTGAGCATTCAGCGCAATCGCGGCATCACTCATTGACCTCGATCAGCGTGGCGCCGCCCTCGGGCTGAGGTGTGGCCGTGCCTCGGCACGCGCTGCGCTCGAGAGTGGTTGACAGTCACACATCATAAGATAGTATCTTTGCTATCGAATGGCCGCGGAACTGAAAGACCATGTCCAGCGAACCCACGAACGGCGCGATGTCCTGGCCGGGACTGGCCGCCCAGCGGCCGGCCAATCAGCCGTCGCCTCCCATGTCGGCGGGACGATCAGCGTCCCTTTCATCGCGGATCATCGCCGACGTGCGCCGGGCGTTGGCGGAACGGCACCTCAAGTCCGGCGATACGCTCGGCACCGAGAAGGATCTGGCCGCCCGCTACGATGTGAGCCGGATCGTCGCGCGGGATGCGCTACGCTCGCTGGAGGCGCTGGGCGTCGTCGAGATCAGGATGGGCAAGGGCGGCGGTGCGCGCATTGCGGCCGGCAATCCGCAACTGCTGGCGGAAGCGCTGGCCGTGCAGCTCGATCTGACGGGGGTGAGCCCGGCCGAGGTCATCGACGCGCAGCGCGCGATCGAATGCATGGCGGCCGAACTCGCGGCGGTGAACGCCACGCCGGCCGACCACGCCGGCATCCGTGCGCTGCTGGCAGAGGCCGAGCGCCGGATCGACGAGCGCGATGCCTTCACCCGGTTGTCTCGCGCCTTTCATTTCGCCGTCGCCGATGCCTCCCACAACCGCGTGCTGTCCGTGCAGCTGGTCTCGCTCGACCATGTCGCCTGGCCACTTCGCAACACGACGCTTACGCCGGCCGTGGCGCGCCGCATCCAGGATGTCCACGTCGAGCTCGCGAGCCTGATCGAGATGCGCGATGCTGCCGGCTCTCGCCAGCTCATGGACGAGCACGTGCGAATGATCAGGGCGCGGCGCGTCGCCGAGCATGGCATGCCGGAGCCACCTTCGGACTGCTGTTGATATCAACGTCGAGAACACTCTTATCGGAGGACGCCATGCAGAAGACTCCGCCGCGCATCAGCTACGTGCAGCCGAGCGATATCACCGACAACGCTATGCTGGCCGAGCTCGACCGCTGCGCCCGGGAAGGCACGCCGCGTCCCGAAAGCCAAGCCGTGCGCGCGCACGTTCCCGCCGTGTTCTGGTCGTTCGCCAACACCTGGCGCGATGTCTTCCACCAGGGCATCGCAGACCACGCGATCAAGGAGCTTTGCCGCATCTATGTCTCGCAGTCGGTAAAATGCGAGTTCTGCGGCAACCAGCGCTCGATCAAGGCGCGCAGCAAGGGCGTGGTCGAGGAGGACTACAAGGATCTGCTGAACTTCGAGAAGTCGCCCCGCTACGATGACCGTCAGAAGGCAGCGCTCGCCTACGCCGAAGCGATTACCTGGGACCTCGACACCGACGATCAGTTCTGGGCGCGCCTCAAGCAGCACTTCTCCGAGCCCGAGCTCGTTGAGATCGGCTATTTCGTCTCGGTCACCATGGGGCAGCAGCGCTGGCTCCGAACCCTGAATATCGAGCACCACCAGATTCTCGCCGGCACCGACGGCTCGATGGCGCCGGGCTTCGAAACCTGGGAGGACCTGCAGAAGTCCAAGGCCGATCCCGACTATTGGGCGAAGCAGGACGAGAAGCAGAAGCCGCACGCGGCAGAGTGAAATCGAGAGAGAGGAGATATCCCATGGGCAAATTCATCATCGAGCCGCACTTCCGCCTGCACGAGTGGGTCGCGGAGGAGAAAGGCTACTTCAAGGCTGAGGGCCTCGACTACGAGTTCCGCGAGCTCGTGCAATCGACTGGAGGCCAGATCCATGCCACGGCGAACAAGATCGGCGCGTTCCAGTCGCTCGAGGCCGGCCGCAAGTCGGACATCTCGTGTGCCTGTCACTGGACGGTGGCGGTGGCGGGCTCCAAGGGCCACGGCAAGCTCTACGCCGGCTGCTACTCGGTCTCGCCGGCGGGCATATTCGTGCCGGCCGACAGCCCCGTGAAGAACCCCGAGGATCTCGCCGGCGTGCCGATCTCGGTCGGCTACCAGTCGGGCAGCCACTACTCCACGATCCAGGCGCTCGAGCAGTATATGCCGGCCGACAAGATCAATCTGAGCTTCGCCGACGGCCTGTTGTTCGGCCGTATGGAGAAGCTGATCGATGGCCAGGTCCCCGCCTGCGCCCTTTTCTCCGGTCCATATTACCTTGCCGAGCAGCTCGGCTTCCGCAAGGTGATCGACACGACTTTCATGATCGCCACCTTCATCAACGGGGAGCCAGATCCGGCGGACATCAAGAAGTACATGAACGCCCTGCAGCGTGCGCAGCGCGACATCGACCTGCGTCCCGACCTCTACAACAAGTACTACCTCGAGGAGTTCCCGGCGAAATTCCATGCCCGCATGGATGTGCGCCGCTGGGGCCCGGGCGAGCGCATCGTGTTCGAGCCTTATACGAAGGAGACCTTCGAGGAGACCTTCAAGTGGATCGACGAGCGCAAGATCTTCGAGGACGGACTAGGCACCTGCGACTTTGAAGGCTCTATCGTCGCGCCGGTCGCGGCGGAATAGACAAGGCCCCGGGCGGGCGTCGGCGGTAGGTTTCGCGATGCCCTCCCGGAGCAGTGCAGCACAAGGGCTCGAATGGAGCGGTCACCTTCCACCACGTTTGCGGCAACACTTGCCCTCATCACGCTGATCGGACCGCTCGCGGTGCATCTGTTCCTGCCGGCAATCCCGGTGGTCAAGCACGAGTTCGGCGTGAGCGATGCGATGGCGCAGCTCACCTTCAGCGCGGCGCTGATCGCCATGGCATTGTCGACGCTGGCCTACGGGTCGGTCGCCGACAACATCGGCAGGCGGCCGGCGCTGCTGTCGGGGCTCGTGCTGTTTCTCATCGGCAGCTTCCTGTCGGCGGCGGCGAACGACATCTGGATGCTCGTCGCGGGGCGCGTCGTGCAGGCCGCAGGCGCGGGCTGCAGCCTGACGCTGGTGCGTACCATCGCGCGGGACGCCTACGGCCAGGAGCATCTCGTCAAGGCGATCGCCTATCTGACGATGTTCTACACGATGGGGCCGATATTTGCCCCGGTGATCGGCGGCGTGCTGATCGATGCGCTGGGCTGGCGATGGCTGTTCGCCTTCGCCATCGCCGCTGGAGCCGCCGTGCTCGTCGCCTCGTTCCTCTTGATCCCGGAGACCAGGCCGGCGCGGGCGGTCGGTGCGGCGCAAGAGCACTGGGCGCGGGCCGATCGGGATCTCTTCTCGCGCGCGCGGTTCACGGCTTTCGTGTTGCAGACGGGCTGCAACTCATGCGCCTTCATGGTGACGGCGACGGCGGCCGCCTTCATCATGAAGGATACGCTCGGCCGCTCCGCGACCGAGTACGGCGCATGGTTCTCCCTGTTCCCCATCGGCTTTCTCATCGGCAGTACCATCTCGTCTCGTCTCAGCGGCCGGGTGTCGATCGAGACCATGGTGCTCACGGGCTCGATCGTGCTTTCGGTTTCGGTCGCCGTGCAGGCGGCGCTTCTTCTCGCCGGCTACCTGAATCCGATGACGTTGTGCCTGCCGGGGATCTTCATCACCATGGGCAATGGCCTGTCGATGCCTTCCGCGCAGGCGGGCGCGATGGCCGTGATCCCGCGCCATGCGGGGACCGCTGCGGGTATCGGCGTCTTCACCCAGATGATGATCGCAGGGCTCGGCGTGCAGCTCTACGGGCTCGTCTCAGACGGCACCGTCGTGCCGCTGGTGCTCACGGCGGGGCTGTTCGCGCTCGGTACTATCTTAACGGGTGCTGCAACTTTCGCCATGCGTCCGACAGCGGGCAGACAAGCGGGCAGGTGATCCCTTTCGGATGGGGCACGTAAACGGTTGGGTGGGCCGTTGGCGGCAATCGGCCGCCGTAGCCGGCGGGCGAGCAGGCTGGATTCGGCAGCTCAGCGCTTGGCAAGCCGCGGCCGATGGTGCAGAACTGCGGCCGCGAGATTTTTTCGGAGCTGAGCCCGGGAGACCCAAGTTGCAGCACGAGATCAAGATGATGGTGAACGGTAAGGCGGTTACGGGGAGCGTCGAGCCGCGCACCCTGCTCGTCCAGTTCATCCGCGAGCACCTGAAGCTGACCGGCACGCATGTCGGCTGCGACACGACGCAATGCGGATGCTGCGTGGTCCATGTCGACGGCAAGGCCATGAAGTCCTGCACGATGCTGGCAGTGCAGGCGGAAGGCCGGTCGGTCACGACGATCGAGGGCATCGCTGCGCAGGACGGGACGCTCCATCCGATGCAGGCGGCCTTCCAGGAGCACCACGGCCTGCAGTGCGGCTTCTGCACGCCGGGCATGGTGATGATGGGCATCGATATCGCCAACCGTATGCCGAACGCCGACGAGGCCACTGTCCGCCGCCAGCTCGAGGGCAACATCTGCCGCTGCACGGGCTACCAGGGCATCGTCGAGGCGATCATGGACGCCAGCGCCACGATGGCTTCGGCCAAGGCCAAGGCTTGAGACGAGGCGAGGGGCAATAGACATGAGAAATTTCACCTATCATCGCCCGTCCGATGCGGCCGCCGCGGGAGCACAGCTCGCCAAGTCCGAGGAGCCCCGGCTGCTCGCCGGCGGCATGTCGCTGCTGCCGAGCATGAAGCTGCGCCTGGTGGCGCCGAGCGACCTCGTGGACCTCGGCGGCATCGCCGCGCTCAAAGGCATCAAGGTCGAAGGCAAGGAGGTGCTCATCGGCGCCATGACCTGCCACGCCGACGTGGCCGCCAATGCCGACGTCATGCGCGTCTTGCCGGCGCTTGCCGAGCTTGCGGATGGCATCGGCGATCCGGCCGTGCGGCATCGCGGCACCATCGGTGGCTCGATCTCGAACGCAGATCCGGCAGCCTGCTATCCCTCCGCCGTCGTCGCCCTCGACGCGACCGTAGAGACGAACAAGCGCAAGATCCCCGGCGACGACTTCTTCACCGGACTTTTCTCCACGGCGCTGGAGCCTGGAGAGATTGTGACTGGCGTGCGCTTCAAGGCCCCGGACAAGGCTAAGTACATGAAGCTGCGGCACCCCGCGTCCGGCTTCGCGGTTGTCGGCGTGTTGGTGGCGAAGTTCGGTGCTAAAGTGCGCGTCGCGGTGACGGGCGCCGGGCCGAGCGTGTTCCGCGTGCCGGCGATGGAGAAGGCGCTGGAGGCGAATTTTTCGCCCAAGGCGCTCGATGGCATAACCATCTCGCCCGACGATCTGATGACGGACATCCACTTCTCGGCCGAGTACCGCGCCAATGCCGTGGTGGTGATGGCCAAGCGCGGCGTCGCGGCGATTGCCTGAGGGCGCCGAGGACGGCAGTGAATATTGCAATTGGAGGCCTCGGCGGATTGCCGGGGCCTTTTGCATGAGACCCATGAGTCTGTGAAAGGCGCCCATGGCGCCTGCATGTCGGGGGCTGGCCGAAGGTCTCGACGCGAAGGCCACCGCCGACGAGGTGCTGGCTCACGCCAAGGTACGCGAACGCTTCTCAGCGCTTCTGGCATCGTTCAACAAGGATGCCGCCGGCAGCTCCGGCCGCATCGCGCCGATGTTGCTGATGGATGCGCCGCCGTCGATCGACACGGGCGAGATGACGGACAAGGGCTCGATCAACCAGCGCGCAGTGCTCGCCAATCGCAACGTCGCTGGTCGACGAGCTATATTCGCAGAAGCCTTCTTCGCGCGTGATCTCGTAGCCCTTACCGCCCCACGAGCAAGGGCTTGCGCTTCATTTCTTCATTGGCGGCGCTCGCGCCGGACCGCGTTCGCGGTCTCGTCCGTCGGCAAGGAAGCCGGTCGGTTCGAAGCTCGCGCTCAGCGTCCAACGAACACCGGTTTGCGCTTCTCGACGACGGCGCGCGTTGCCTCGCGCGCGTCATCCGTCGCCATCAGCTTGGTCGAGTAGCGCTGCTCGGCTGCGTAGCCTTCCTCGACGGGCAGGCACTCCGTCTCGTTCATCGCAGCCTTGCCCATGCGCAGCCCGAGCGGCGCCTTGGAGGCGATCAACTCGGCGAGCGCCATCGCCTTCGCTGCAAGCTCGCTGCCGCTGACGATCTCGTCGACGAAGCCCCAGCGGTGCGCCTCCAGTACCGTGATCGGCAGGCCGGTGAAGAACATGCGGCGCAACACCCCCTGCGGCAGGTGCCGGGCCATGTGGGCTGTGCCGCCGCAGCGGCCGACGTTCACCTCGGGCAGGCCGAACGTGGCGTTGTCGCTGGCGAGGCGGATGTCGCACACGGATGCCAGCACGCAGCCCGCGCCGAGTGCGGGACCATTGACGGCGGCGACGACCGGGATCGCGCAGTGTCGAATGCTGGCGAAGGTGCGACGCACGATGGCCGCGCGCCTGGGATCGTCCTCGAGCTTCGCGGCAAGGAATTCCTTGAGGTCGAGCCCCGCACAGAATGCCTTGCTGCCGCGTCCGGTGAAGACGGCGCAATTGACGTCGCGGCGCAAGCCGATCGCATCGAAGGTGTCCGCAATTTCCTCGTAGGTGGCGAGCGTCAGCACGTTGACGGGCGGCCGGTCGATGGTGACGGTGACGACCTTGCCAACGGTCTCGACGACGATATCGGGCATCGCAGCAGTCCTCTTGTCGTGTTCGGTTTGGTTGTCGGTGGGCGATGGCGCGAGGTCAGTCGCGGGGAAGCGGCAGCAGCGGCACGGGCGCGCCTTCGGGCAGGGGGAACTCGTGCGCGTTGAGCGTCATCGCGACCATCGAGTAGTAGCCGGTCAGCGCGGTCAGCTCGACGACGCCGTTCACGCCCCAGCGCGCGAGCACCTTGTCGTAGACGGGTTGTGAAATGCGCCGCGTCCGCTGCATTTCGTCGACGAAATCGTGGATCTCCAGCGCTTGCACGTCGGCGCTCTCGGGGCGTGTGCCTTTGCGGATGGCCTCGATGATGGCGGGATCGAGGTCGGCTTCGCGCGCGATCCTCTCGTGGATGTGCCACTCGAGCTGTGCATCCCACGCCCGCGCAGTGACGAGGATCGCAAGCTCCGACAGACGCGAAGGAAGACACGTCGTGTAGCGCAGCATCGCGCCGAGCTCGCTCCATTTCTCCGCCAGCGCCGGGTTGTGCAGGGCAGCCATCAGCGGCCCCTGGATTCTGCCGCGCGGTCCGGACACGACGGTGGCCAGCACGCGCTGCTGCTCCAGCGTGAGGCCTTCGGGCGAATTGATGAGGGGAATGCGTGGCATGTCGTTTTTTTCCTACGCGTTGCGCGGTGCGGCATTCCAGCCGATCTCGGACAGGATCTCGTCTGTGTGCTGGCCGAGCAGCGGCGGTGGTCGCTCAAATGCGAGCGGCGCGTTCGCGAACTTCATCGGACTTGCCACTTGAGGCACGGTGCCCGACAGGGGATGGGGCACATGCACCAGCATCTGTCGGTGCATGACCTGCGGGTCCTCGAATACCATGGGAATAGTGTTGATAGGTCCGGCAGGCACGCCGGCCGCCTCGCACGCGGCAATCCAATCGCCGAGGGGGCGCGAGGCCAGGATCGGCTCGATGATCGAGTTGAGCGCCGGCCGGTTCCGCACACGGCCCGGGTTCGTGGCAAAGCGCTCATCGGTACTGAGGTCGGGGCGGCCGATCACCTCGGCGAATTTCGCGAACTGACCATCGTTGCCGACGACCAGCACCATGTGGCCGTCGCTCGCCGCGAGCACGTCCTGCGGCTGGATGTTGGGGTGCGCATTGCCGGTGCGGCGCGGCGGCTTTCCGGAAACGAGATAGTTCATCGCCTGATTGGCGAGGAACGACACCTGCACGTCGAGCATGCCGATGTCGATATGGTCTCCCTTGCCGGTCTCGCCACGCCGCGCGAGTGCGGCCAGAACCGAGATCACGCCGTACATGCCGGTCATGATGTCGGTTATCGGCACGCCGACTTTCTGCGGCTTGCCACCCGGCGCGCCGTCGGGCTCGCCAGTGACGCTCATGAGGCCACCCATCGCCTGGATGAGAAAATCGTAGGCGGCAGCATCACGCTTCGGGCCGGTTTGGCCGAAGCCGGTGATGGAGCAGTAGATGATCGCCGGGTTGACGGCCGCAAGGCTTTCGTAATCGAGGCCGAACTTCTTCAGCGTGCCGGCCTTGAAGTTCTCCAGCACGATATCGGAGCGTTGGGCGAGCGCCTTCACCACGCCTTGGCCTTCCGGCTTGTCGAGCTCCAGCGTGATCGAGCGTTTGCCGCGGTTGACGGCGAGATAGTACCCCGCCTCGCGCGTATCGTTGCCTGCCCTGTCCTTCAGGAACGGCGGTCCCCAGGTTCGCGTATCGTCGCCAGCGCCTGGGCGCTCTACCTTGACGACGTCGGCACCGAGATCGGCGAGGATCTGCCCGGCCCAAGGGCCAGCCATGATGCGCGACAGGTCGAGCACGCGGATGTGGGAAAGCGGGCCTGCCATATCGTGCTCCTTCAGCCGTCGATCGGAACGGTCGCCAGCATCGAGGGGCGCGCTGCGAAGCGCTCGTACCATGCTGAGAGGTCCGGCCGGCCCGTGCGCCAAGGCTCGTCGGTGAAGCGGAAGTCGAGGTATCCCAGCGCGCAGGCGATCGCTACATGGCCGATGTCGATAGGCAGTGCCGACAGCGTCGGCACCTCGCGCTCGAAGGCGGCGAGCGTCGCGGCGAATTTCCTCTCGAAGGCGGCCAGATGCGGGGGCGAGCGGCGCTCCGGCGGCCGGTCGCGCTCGTTGCGGCGCAGCACCGAGATCTCGAGGAAGCCCGTGCCGATGGCGTGGCGGCGCAGCGCGTCGAACCTGCGCGCGGGCTCGCCCGGGAACAGCTTGCCGCCGCCGGCGAGATGGTCGAGGTACTCGCAGATCAGGCTGGAATCCGGGTAGGCCGTGCCGTCGTCGAGAACGAGCGTTGGAATGCGGCTCAGCGGATTGTCGCGCATGACGTCCTCGTTGGGTGCGGTCATGGCGACGACCGATCGCACCAGCGTCAGACGGTCCACGAGCCCCAGCTCGTGCGCCGTCACCATCACCTTGCGCACGAAGGGAGAGCGCGTGGACCAGTGTAGCTTCATCGTGGAGCGCCCCTATTTCAGCTTCATGTCCATGCGCACGACATCGCCTCTATAGATGCCATCCGCCAGCAGAACGATCACACCGCTGGTATCGACGGCGATACGACGGACGAAGGCGACAGGTGCATTGAGCGCGATTTCGAGGTGCGATGCGACCTCGGGATCGGCGGTTCCTATGGTGAGTGTCTGGCGTGCTTCGAGGATCTCCAGGCCCGGGATGTCGGCGATCAGCTTCAGGGCGGTCTTCTCGCGAAGCGCGCGCTCCGATATCCGACGGGAAAGGCGCTTCTCGACGTAGACGCTGGCGAGGAGGAACGGCGTCTTTCCGCGCCAGTGTCGCCGACGGAGCAGGCGATAGGCCGGCGCGGCGATGCCGGAGCCATCGAAGGGGCCGGGCAGCTCAGCCACGACCCTGCTGTCGAGCACTTCGATCCTGGCGCCGTCGCGGGCGAGCAGCATGCCCGACCAATCGGTGCGCACCTCGCACCAAAGGTTCTGCTCGGGACATTCGCGTACGAACGTACCCTTTGCCCTGAAGCGCTGGATCAGTCCGTCGACCTCGAGTTGGTCGAGCGCCTGGCGGACCGTCGCGCGCGCAACGCCGCATTGCGCTGCAAGTTCTTCCACCGTCGGAATCTGGTTGCCGACGGCCCATTGCCCCGATGCCACACGTCGTCGGAAGAGTGCCGCGAGCTGGAGGTATCGCGCCACGGCGCTCCGACTGAAGTCGATCGTGTGCGCCGCAGAGCCCTTGGATTGGTTGCTTGCCCTGCCGCGAGGCGGGGCAAGTGCTGGCTTTGGAGTGGATAACGAAGCAGCCATCGGCGCGCCTATTTGGCCTTTTTCGGCGTATTCGCCAGCGCCTGCTGCACTTTCTCGATCGTCGACTTCGGCATCGCGATCAGGCGTGCGACGTCTTTTTGCACCTCGGCGCCAGCGATAGGATTGACCTCGATGCCTTTGTCGACAGTCTCCTTGAGGTAGTCCGCCGATCGCACCGCCTCGTCGAAAGCCTTACGCAGCGTTGCGATCTGTGCGGCGGGCACTTCAGGCGGGGCCGTGATCGAACGGCCGACGGAGTTGCTGAGTGTGAGGAACTCCAGAACCTCCTTCTCGGCTGGCGTGCGCGCCAGCTCCAAAATCGATGGAACGTCGGGCAGCTCCTTGGCTCGCGTCGCGGCGATGCGGGCGAGGTACGTGATCTTGCCCTCTCTGATCCATTCGGGCTTCAGGCCCAGCACGCTGCCGTAGACGGTCGAGACCCCGTGCACCTCGCCACGCTCCAGCGCAAGAAAGATGTCCGACATGCCCTTGAAGCCGGCGATCACCTTGAATCGGGTTCCGAGCACACTGTTGATCACTGTCGGGAAGATGGCCGTTTCCGCTCCTGCGCCGGTGCTACCCATCGCGACCTCGACTTTTCGTGCATCCTCGATGGATTTGACGTTGGCAGACTTGAAGAGCACGAGCACGCCGGGCGCATCGACCATGCTGCCGATCCACTGGAAGCGGCCCGCGTCATAGCGGACCTGCGCCGGGCTCAGTACCTGCGTCATGGCGATGGGCTTGAGCGGCACGAGCAGCGCCGTCCCGTCGCGAGGGGCGATGTTCGCGGCGTAGTTCGCCGCGACGACCCCGCCGGCACCGGGCATGTTGTTGACGATCATGTTGGGGTTGCCGGGAATGAACTTCGGCATGTGCCGCACTAGAAGTCGGGCATAGAGATCATATGCGCCGGTGCCGACTGCGACGGTGACCGTGATGGTCTTGCCCTTGAAGAAGTCGCCCGCCGATTGGGCGCTTGCAGTTTGGGCGCCGATGCCGGCGATCATGGTCGATATTGCCACCGATATCGCAGTGGAGATCGTTGCACGTCTTTGCATAGCCGGCTTTCCTTTTGTGCTTCCTCGAGCTTCAAGGCGTCTCGTTTGCGTCGCGCCTCCGAATTCCGGTTACGCTGCGCCGTTGCGCCTTGTGTCGAAGACCACGATATTGACAGCAAAAAGTCAATATGCTGACCTTTCGAATGATTGGCGTCGGGAAACAGTCGATGGCCTCC
>CAMAYR010000035.1 GCA_945862355.1 Devosia equisanguinis
CGCCAGCGTCGCAGTGCCAGCCGCCGGGGCGTGTCGCCCCCGCGAAGTGCGAAGCCTGCGCGCTTTCGCCCTTCTGCCACCGGCCACCCCGATCCAGCCACTTGCAAAGCAGCCAGCCGAACGGTGCGCAAAGTCACCGATTCAGGTTCGATTCCTCGTGCGATGGATGTCCTGGGTTGTTGTACCTCGGACGATCGCACTCGAGCGCACCGCTGCCTGTCCGGATGATGCGCGGGTGTGGTTACGGTTTGCTTAGCGAGTGGCGCTTTCCCGTTCTCGATGTCGGCAAAGGCTCATGTTGAATGACCAAGCCGTCCTGCCGCGGGCCTACGAGGTTATCCCCGTGGGGCGCGCGGGATCTAGTGTAGCTCATCTGACGATTGGTCCCCGCTCTCGGCGGATCGATCAGCCAAACGTCAAATACGGAAACTGCATTATAATCAGATTCTTGCTGGCGTTCCTGTTCCGATGTTCGCTTCCTCTTGAAGCACGGTTCAAAGAAAATGTCGGAACCGGAACACCAGGCTGCCGGCGTCGAGAAATCTCCAGGGAGCCCGATCCAATGCGTGCAGCGGTGCATGGAAAAGTCTGTCGCCAGGCAGGCGGTTGCGGAAGCTCAGCGCGCGGCGTGAGAGGCGGCAAGGCCTGGCCCAGGCGGGTCCTGACTGCCGCGCGGGCCTGCAGCGGCATCGCGATCGCCACACCGGTCAAGCCACACGGAGCGCGCAGGGCTGCTTCCATACTCAACGTAGTGAGAGAGTTCTACCTTGGCCGTTAGGATGATCATGCGCCATGTTTCCGCGCGGGGGCGTGGCGAACGGCTGACGCCGCCCAACGGCGACGTGTTCATCAACTGTCCGTTCGACGAGGACTACCTGCCCTGCTTCGAGGCGCTGCTGTTCGCCGTCACCATCTCCGGCTACCGGGTGCGATGCGCGCTGGAGGAGGACGATGGCGGCGACATCCGGTTCGCGAAGCTCTGCCGGTTAATCGCCGATTGCGATCATACTATTCACGATCTGTCTCGGACACAGGCCAGCCAAAGCGGACTGCCGCGGTTCAACATGCCCTTCGAGTTGGGGCTCGCGATGGGAGCGCGGCAGTTCGGCACGGGGCGGCAACGGGGAAAGCGTGCCTGCATCATGGTTGCGGGGGCGTACGTGCTGCCGCGCTACATGTCGGATCTCGCTGGCAACGACCCCGCAGTCCACGGCGACGACCCGCATCGCCTGATCCGGGTTGTGCGCGATCATCTACATCATTCGCCCATTGGGCAGAGGCTGCCTGGCGCGGCGCACATGATCGAGCTGTTCGAGCGCTTCCGGAAGGACCTTCCGTTTCTGGCCGGCCAAGCGCGACTAACGATGCCGGAGGCTCATGCGCGGCTCGGCTATCGCAACTACATGGACCTCGTCCGGGCCTTCTGCGCCACAATGGCGGAGGTGGCCGGACGGTTCGGCGGGGGCGGGTCGCTCACCAGCTCATGAGGACGAGGGCCACGCCGGTGACCAGGAGGAGTGCTGTGACGACGCGATCGAAGCGGCGGTCGTCGAGCCGGCGGTAGAGAGCGGAGCCGAGCCGGGCGCCAACTACGGTCGCGGGTATTGAAAGCGCCAGGGCGATCCCAAAGCCGGACGGGAGCAGGCCCGAGGCTGCGATCGAGCAGAATGCGGTGAGGAGAATCGAAAGGTTGAAGACCTGGTAAAGGGCTCGCTTCTGGTCGCGGGACCACGGCTTGAAGGTCGCCCAGGCGATCGGCAGCGGACCCGACAGACCCGCTAGGCCACCCATGACGCCACCGCCGAAGCCGATCGCCATGTCGGCGGCGCGGCCCTGCTCCGAGGACAGCCCGAGCGTGGCAAGGCGCTGGGCGGCGAATTGAAACACGCAGTAGACGATCAGCACGATGCCGACGCCGAGTTTGAACATGCGTATGTCGATCAGCGGCAGGGCGATCGTGCCGAGCGGCACTCCGGCCAGCCCCGGCAACACGAACCAGGATATGCGACGCCATTCGATGTGACGCCAGACGAGGTGGAAGGTCTGCGCCTGGCTGATGACGCTCGAAGCGGTGGCCAAGGCCGCAACCAACGGGGGGCTGGCTACGAGCAGCCAAAGGGGTATAGCCGTCAGCGCCAAGCCGAAGCCGGTAAGGCCGCTGACGAACCCGCCCAATAGCGCGCCAGCGAGAAGCATCGCGATCTCGAGCGTATCGAAGGTCATGAGGGCGATCGCGGCTGACTGAGCTGGCTCGATGTGGCGCCGCGGCTACAACCGTTGCGCGGCGGCTTGAATGCGGTTCGGCAGGAACCATATTACGCGTAGGCGGCTCGTTGCCCGGTTCGGGGTCGTGTCGCCAGTCGGATGCCCATCGGGGTCCGAGGAGCATGTTGGTCAGGTCGCTTCCAGGAGAGGGCCTCGAATATGGCACGGATGTCACTTCTGTCGAGCCCCCTGCTTCTCGGGTTCGACGAGATCGAGCGGCTCGTCGACCGCTTCGGCAAGAGCGCGGGCGAAGGCTACCCGCCCTACAACATCGAACGCCTAAAGGCGACGGATCAGGGTGTCGAGACCCTGCGGATCACACTGGCGGTTGCCGGCTTCACGCGCGAGCAGCTCGAGATCACGCTCGAGGACAAACAGTTGATGATCCGCGGCAGGCAGGCCGACGATGACGACAGAGAGTATCTCTATCGGGGCATCGCGGCGCGGCAGTTCCAAAGGACGTTCGTGCTCGCGGCCGGTATCGAGGTGAGTTCGGCGGATCTGCACAACGGTCTCCTGATGATCGATCTCGTTCGGCACGAGCCTGAGCGAATGGTGCGAACGATCGCGATAGGCGGCAGCAAGCCAGCGCCGTGAGCGTTAAGCCGGCATTTGCCGGATCGAAAAAAAAACATCAGTTGGGGCCAAACTGTCTCACTAGAATCGGCGTATACTGGTCAGGTACGCGGAGTGAACACGCAGATTGGCATGGCAGCCCACTTCCCGAAGAGGAGTTGCGTCATGAAGGAATCCAGGCGTAGCAGTCAGAAGGGCAAGCGGCAGTCGCCGTCAGCTCTGGAAGCCGTGATGAGCGAGCGAGAACTCGCGGCGCTCGGTGGTGGCAAGCTCGCGTACATCAGAGTGTTGTCGTCGGACGAGGCGAAGCAGATGTATCCGTCCATCGACGATTTGCCTTCGGGCATCACGCTGTTCGCGCTGCAGGCGGCGGATGGAACACCGATCGCGCTGACCGACTCGTTGCAGGCGGCGATGGGACATGCCATCGGCGACGAGCTCGAGATCGCCAGTCTAAACTGAGAACGCGCCGGGGCGGCGCTGTTTATCGGAATACGTGAGGGGCGGTGCCGAGAGGTGCTGCCCCTTTTCGCGTCCCCGACTTTGCGTGCCCTTCTTTGCGGTTCTCATTGCATCGTGGCGGAATCCCTGGAAATCGGGGAGGGGGTTCTATTTCCGCAGGGGGTCGAGGAAGGGTGGCGGCGGTGTCGTCGGGAAACTCGGCGCGGGGGAACCAAAGGGGCTGCCACCGGGGGCGCCGAACGGTGAGCCTCCAAACGTCGGGGGAGGGGCAACCTGGACCTCCACCTTGGAGCCGTCGATCTTCCGCGTATCGAGGAAATACGTCACTGACTGCGGCCAGAAGATCAGTATCGCGCAGAGCACGAGCTGGAGGAAAAGCCAGGGGACCGCGCCCCAGTAGATGTCTGACGTTTTCACCTCCTTGGGTGCGATCCCGCGCAAATAGAACAGCGCGAAGCCGAACGGGGGGTGCATGAAGCTCGTCTGCATGTTGGCGCCCAGCAGCACGCCGAACCAGATCAGGTCGATACCCAGTTTCTCCGCTGTCGGCACCAGCAGGGGAATGATGATGAACGCTATCTCGAAGAAGTCGAGGAAGAAGGCCAGTAGGAACACGAACAGATTGACGAAGATCAGGAAGCCGACCTGACCGCCGGGCAGCGACGTCAGGAATCCCTCGATCCACTCCTTTCCGCCAACACCCTGAAATACCAGGCTGAATACTCGCGCGCCGATCAGGATGAAGACCACCATGGAGGTGATCCGCATCGTGGTTTCCATGCCCTGCCACATCACCGGCCAGGTGAGACGACGATTGGCGGCGGCCAGCGCGATGGCGCCCACGACACCCATCGCGCCAGCCTCGGTCGGCGTGGCAAGACCCATGAAGATCGTGCCCAGGACCAGAAATATCAGCGCGAGCGAAGGCACCATCGCCCGCGTACACTTCCAGAACAGGGGCCAGCCGCGCAGCGTGCGGGCTTCGGGTGGTAGTGCGGGGACGGCGTCCGGCCAGATGCGACTGACGATCCAGACCCAGAAGCAGAACAGGGTGATCTGGATGAGGCTCGGGCCAATGGCGCCAAGGTACATGTCGCCGACGGGCTTGCCGAGCTGGTCGGCAAGCACGACCAGGACGAGAGACGGGGGGATGAGCTGGGTGACGGTGCCGGAGGCGGCGATGACGCCGGTGGCGTGCCTGATCGAGTAGCCGTACTTCATCATCACCGGCAGGGCGATGAGACCCATCGCGATAACGGAGGCGGCCACCGTGCCGGTTATGGCGCCCAGGATCGCCCCGACGACGACGACCGCATAGGAAAGCCCACCCTTGAGGCCGCCGAACAATTGGCCAAAGCCTTCCAGAAGATCCTCGGCCAGGCCCGCGCGCTCGAGGATTGCGCCCATCAACGTGAAGAAGGGGATGGCCAGCAGCAGGTCGTTCGATATGACCGCATAGAGCTGATAGGTCAGATTGCCCAGGAAGTCCGAGCTGATCAGGCCGAGCTCGATACCCGCCACGCCGAAGAACAGGCCGATCGCGGCGAGCGAGAACGCTGCGGGGTAGCCGATCGCCATGCCGGCGATGAGGCCGAGAAACATCAGCGGCGCCAGATTGTGGGCGAGTAACTCCCTCATTGCAGGGGCTTCTCGTAGGCGTGCTCACGGACATAGTCGGTCGTGAGGGCGGCAATGCACTTGATGATCTCGGATATGCCCTGCAGCAGAACGAAGAAGAAGCCGGCGGGGAGGAGCAGCTTCACCGGCCAGCGAGGGAGACCGCCGGCGTTGGTCGACATCTCGCTGCTTTGCCAGGATTCCAGGAACCACGGCCAGGTGAACCAGATCAGCACGAGGCACATCGGCACGAGGCAGAAGATGGCTCCCAGCAGGTCGATCCAGGTGCGGGTTCGCTCGGTGACCCAGCCGTAGAACAGGTCGACCCGAACGTGCTCGTTCATTCTGAGCGTATGACCGGCGCCGAGAAGCACAATGGCGCCGAACATGTACCACTGGGCCTCGAGGAAGCTGTTCGAGTTGTTGCCGTACCACCGCAGAAGGTATTGCAAGGCCGGGTAGGCGCGGCCTTCGTCGGTCAGGCGGACGATGGCGCCGATCGAGTATCGGAATGCAGCGTTGAAGGCGCAGACCAGAGCTGCGATCAACACCAGCCAAACCGCGAGCCTGCCCATCGCTCTGTTCATGCGGTCGATAAAGCCGCTGACAGACAGCAGGCTCTGCATGCTCGGCCCCCTATGCCATGCCCTCGCTCGCTTATGCCGGGCTAAGGCGCGGCGCACCTGCAGGTGCGTTGCGAATTGACCTTGCGGCCCGGTCCACCATATGTCCATGAGCGAATTTTCGGCGTCAAGGCGGCATTCGACACTTCGCGTGCTCTGCCTGCGCCAGTGCGCCATCCCTCACTCTCACCTCGATCGAGGTCTTCCTTCCCATGCTAGTCAATCAAGAGCAGATCATCGCCACGCTGAAGCGGATCCGAGGCCCAGAGCTGCAAGGCAACATCGTCGATCTGGGGCTGATTTCCGAGATCGTCGTGCGCGATGGACGGGTTTCGTTCTCCATCACGGTGCCGGCGGACCGGGCCGGGGAGCTCGAACCATTGCGGCAGGCAGCTCAGCAGGTGGTGTCCGAGCTTCCCGGCGTGGAGAGCGCGACAGTGGTTCTCACTGCGGACAGCGCCGGAGGGCGATCGGCAGCGGGTTCCGCGCCGTCGCGGGCAGAGAGCCCCCGGGTGGCGGCTGCTCGTGCGGCCGGGGCTGCGCCGTCGCGTCCGGCAGCGCCAGCAGCGCCAGCAGCGCAGGTGCACAGCCATTCGCATGGGCATACGCACGGTCATGCACCGGGGGCAGCGGGCGCAGCCCCCGGTGGCGCGCGCAAGAGCGGGGCAATGCCCGGCGTGAAGCATGTCGTCGCCGTGGCTTCGGGCAAAGGCGGCGTCGGCAAGTCGACCGTGGCGGTGAACCTTGCCCTGGCATTCAAGGCGATGGGGCTAAAGACGGGCATTCTCGATGCGGACATCTATGGCCCGTCGCAGCCGAAGCTGCTCGGGATCAAGGGTAAGCCGAGGGTCGACGAGAAGAACAAGCTGCATCCGTCGGAGGCCTACGGTATCAAGGCGATGTCGATGGGCCTCATCGTCGACGAGGCTACGCCGGTCGTATGGCGCGGGCCGATGGTGATCCAGGCGCTCAACCAGATGCTGCGCGAGGTGGCTTGGGCCGACGACGGCGATCTCGATGTGCTGGTGATCGACATGCCGCCGGGCACGGGCGACATCCAGCTCTCGATTGCGCAGCAGGTGCCGATGTCGGGTGCCATCATCGTGTGCACGCCGCAGGATCTCGCGCTGATCGACGCGCGAAAGGGGCTCGCGATGTTCCAGAAGGTCGACGTGCCGGTGCTCGGAATCGTCGAGAACATGAGCTACTTCATGTGCCCGAAGTGCGGTGAGCGCTCTGAGATATTCGGGCACGGCGGCGCGGAGCACGAGGCGGAGCGGCTCAGCTTGCCATTCCTCGGCGCCATTCCATTGCACATCGAGATCCGCGAGTTGTCGGATACCGGCAAACCGGTGGTGGCGACGCATCCCGACGGGCCCAACGCGATGGCCTTCCGCGCGATCGCGGAGGCGGCATGGGCTGGGGTGCTGGCGGGCAAGGGCGTGGGCGAGCCACCGAAGCTCGAGCTGGGAAGCGACAAATCGTTCCTCAAGGTGTCGTTTGCGGGTGGGCCGAGCTACGAACTTTCCGCCGAGATGCTGCGCGTCATGAGCCCGTCGGCAGAGGTGCAAGGGCACAGTCCGAGCCAGCGCGTGACGGTAGGCCGAAAGCGCAACGTCAAGATCAAGGACCTTCGCCCGGTCGGGAACTACGCGGTTCGTATTGCATTCGACGACGGCCACGATACGGGGCTGTTCTCGTGGACGTATCTGGAGGAGCTCGGTCGCGAGAAGGATGCGCGCTGGGCTCAGTATCTTGCGGAGCTGAAGGCCAAGGGCCTGTCGAGGGAGTAGTGGTGCATGGCTGATCTATTTGGGTCGATCGCGCTCGGCGATCTGCAACTGCCGAGCCGGATCGTGATGGCGCCGTTGACGCGGTGCCGCGCGGCCGAGGGCAACGTGCCGCAAGACTTGAACGTCGAGTACTACCGGCAGCGTGCGAGCGCCGGGCTCATCATCTCGGAGGCGACGCAGGTGGTGCCGGAAGGTCAGGGGTATCCCATGACACCGGGCATCCATTCGCAGGCCCAGGTGGCTGGCTGGCGTAAAGTGACCGATGCCGTTCACGCTGCAGGTGGGCGGATGGCGCTGCAGCTTTGGCACGTGGGGCGGGTGTCGCATCCTGTATTCCAACCGGGGGGCAATCTGCCGGTGGCGCCGTCAGCGATCCCGCCCAAGGGGCAGATCTACGGCAACACCTGGAAGAAGGTCGACTACGTTGCTCCGCGCGCGCTCGAGCTGTCCGAGATCCCCGGCGTGATCGAAGGATACGTCGCGGCTGCACGGAACGCGAAGCTCGCCGGCTTCGACGGTGTCGAGGTGCATGGTGCCAACGGGTATCTGCTGGATCAATTCCTGCGTGATGGGACCAACAAGCGTACCGATTCCTACGGCGGCAGCGTGCAGAACCGTGCGCGGCTTCTGCTCGAGGTCGTGGAAGCGGTGGTCGGCGTGTGGGGCTCCTCCCGCGTCGGGGTGCGGTTGTCGCCGCTCAATCCCAACAACGACATCGCCGACAGCAATCCGAAGGAGACGTTCGGGTTCGCGGCGCGTGAGCTGGCGCGGATGAAGCTCGCCTGGGTGCATGTGCTCGAGGACATCAAGACGCCGGCGGGCGAGGAGGTCACCTCGACCATCAAGGCAGCGTGCGGGGCACCGGTGATCGCCAACAGCGGCTATACGCTGGAGACGGCGCAAGCGGCGATCCGCGACGGGCGCGTGGATGCTGTCGCGTTCGGCAAGCTGTTCATCGCCAATCCAGATCTGCCGCGCCGGCTCGGGGCGGGTGGGCCTTTTAACGAGTGGGACATGAAGAGCTTCTATGGCGGCACGGCAAAGGGCTATACGGATTATCCGGCGCTGGCGTGAGCCTGACGGGGCGCGCTGCCCAAGAGACGAAGATGCCGACGAGAGCGTGCTTGCGCGCGGCTGAAAAAGGGGACACCTCGACGATGAGAATGCTCGCAGGGCCGCTCGCGGCTGGTTGCATGATGCTGCTGGCCGCACCGCAGGCCGCGTTCGCGCAGGCGTGTGGCAACACGGGAGCCGGGTTCGATGCCTGGCTCGCCGCCTACAAGGGACGTGCCGCGAAGGCGGGCATCTCGGCGGGCGCGATCAACTCGAGCCTGGCTGGAGTGACCTACGATCCCGGCGTGATCAAGCTCGACCGGGGGCAGCGCTCGTTCAAGCTCAGCTTCGAGCAGTTCTATGCGCGGCGGGTGTCGTCATCCCTGCTATCGCGGGGCCGCTCGCTGATGGCCTCCAACAAGGCGCTGCTCGATCGGATCGAGAAGCAATATGGCGTGCCGGGTGCGGTGCTGATCTCGATTTGGGGGCTCGAGACCAACTACGCGCGCAGCTCTGGCGGCAGCAAGTCGATCTTCCGGTCATTGGCCACGCTGGCCTACGACTGCCGGCGTGCGAAGTTCTTCGAGAACGAGCTGACGAATGCGCTCAGGATCATCCAGCGCGGCGACAAGAGCGTGGCGCAGATGCGCGGTGGATGGGCCGGCGAGATCGGGCCGATGCAGTTCCTGCCGTCCAGCTATGTCAAGTATGCGGTCGACTACAACGGCGATGGGCGGCGGGACCTGTTCAACAGCGTGCCGGACATGCTCGCCTCGACTGCCAATTATCTCAAGGCATTCGGCTGGAAGGCCGGGCAGCCGTGGGGGCCGGGGGCGGCCAACTATGCGGCCATTCGCGAATGGAACAAGGCTGAGGTCTACCAGCGCACAATTGCTGTGATGTCGGGGAAACTTGCCGGTCAGTGAGGGTCTGACGGTAAGGTGCGTGTGCTGGCCTGGGGCTGCGGCCTTGCGGCCTTCTGAAATGGCGTTTCATTGCTTGCGGGCGGGCCGCTGGCGTGCATGATGCCGGCCAAGCAAAGCCCGCGATCATTGGAGGCCCAAGTGGACAATCCCGGATACCCGACACTGCGTGCGCATCTCAAGTCTCTCGAGGAGAAGGGTCTGCTTATTCGCGTAAAGCGGCAGATCAACAAAGATACGGAGATGCATCCGCTGGTGCGCTGGCAGTTCCGCGGCGGCGTGCAAGAGGATGACCGCAAGGGCTTCCTCTTCGAGAACGTGGTCGACAGCAAGGGCCGGAAGTTCGACATCCCGGTATGCGTCGGTGTTCTCGCATCCAATCAGGCGATCTACAGCATCGGCATCGGGTGCGACGTCGACAAGATCAAGGAAAAGTGGACGCACGCGGAGCAGAACCCGATCCCGCCGGTCGAGATCAAGGACGCGCCGTGCCAGGAGGTCGTGTTCACCGGCCAGGATCTGTTGAACGGCAACGGCGTCGACCATCTGCCGATCCCGATCTCGACGCCTGGTTTCGACAACGCACCGTATGCGTCGTGCTCGATGTTCATCACGAAAGACCCGGATACGGGCAAGCACAACATCGGCAACTATCGCGCGCAGGTGAAGGCGCCGAACCGGATGGGCATGAATCCTGAGGTCGAGCTCAATCAGGGCATCTACGACCATTGGTTGAAGTACAAGGAGCGCGGCGAGAAGATGCCTGCTGTGCTCGTGCTCGGCGGTCCGCCGTGCATCACCTTCACGTCGGTCCATAAGCTGCCGAAGCATCTGGAGGAGATGGCAGTTGCTGGTGGTCTCGTCGGCGCGCCCATCCGCGTCGTGAAGGCCAAGACCGTCGACATCATGGTGCCGGCCGATGCCGAGATCGTGGTCGAGGGCTACATCGATACGCAGAACCTGGAGCCGGAAGGCAGCTTCGGCGAGAGCCACGGCTACATGAACCTGAAGGAGTACAATGCGTTCTTCGACGTGACGGCGATCACGCGGCGGAAGGATGCGACGCTGGTGTCGATCATCAGTCAGGTCACGCCTTCGGAATCGAGCCTGATCAAGCGTGTCGCCTACGAGCCGGCGTTCCTCAATCATTTGCAGCGCCATCTCAACATCAACGGCGTGAAGCGCGTGTTCATGCACGAGCCGCTGACGAACCTGCGCAAGCTGGTCGTGATCCAGATGGCGTCGGACACGCTGGAGGCCGAGGTCTGGCGTGCGCTATATGGCGCGTCGTCGTACTCGTCGTCGGTCGGCAAGATCACCATCGCGGTCAACGAGGACATCCATCCGGAGAACCTCGACATGGTGTTCTGGGCGATGTCCTATCGGATGCGACCGCACAAGGACGTGCGTATCCTCGACTACAAGGACATGGGCCACGGGCCGCGCTCGGGCTCGGAGGACAACCACTATGAGGCGAACGACAGCGCGATGCTGATCAACGCCATGCTGAAGCGACCCTTTGCGCCGATCTCGCTGCCCGCGAAGGAGTACATGGAGAAGGCCAAGGTGATCTGGGAGGAGCTGGGGCTCGGCACGCTGAAGCCCGAGCAGCCCTGGCACGGCTATTCTCTCGGCCAGTGGCCCGACGAGTTCCAGGCCGAGGCCGACCGTGCAGTGAAGAGCGAGTATTGGACGACCGGCGAGGTCAACCGCCAGCACCGTCGCGGCGACAAGCGTATGAACGATCCATATCTGGATCTGGAGTAGTCGAACCGCGATCGTCGGTCCCATCCGGGATTGACGATCATCGGGTCGATCGGCACAACATCGGGTCTTATGCAGGGTGAGTTTCAAGGTGTCATACCGGCCCACCTGTAGTGGGCCGGCATCAGCTTTGGCTTGCGCGCAGCCGCGACACCAATCCTTCGCGCGGGAAACCTCCAAGCTCAGGTTCGACCACAGGTCGAACCTCCGGTTGCTGGGTGTCAGACCGTGAGGTCTGGCACCTTTTTCATGCGCGCCGCATAGAAGCCGTCCATGCCGGCGGACGCGTCGCTGCCGGGCGTATGGAACGGCAGCGTTCTGAGGTCGCCGGCGGGCGTCAGCCATTCGGGTTCTATGCCGTGCCGACCTGGAAGCACCCCATCGCGGACGAAGCTCGGGTTGCGTTCGAGGAAGCTGGCGATCTGATGCTCTCCCTCCTCCGGCTCCAGCGAGCAGGTGCAATAGACGAGGGTGCCGCCGGGCGCGACCAGGGCGGCAGCCCGATCGAGCATGCGCGTCTGCTGGACGACCTGGGCGTCGAGATCGCTGGGACGCTTCAAGTACAGGATGTCCGGGTGGCGGCGGATCGTGCCGGTGGCCGTGCAGGGGGCGTCGAGCAGAACCGCGTCGAATAGGCGATCGGGCTGCCATGTGTGGATGTCGGCGGCGACCACGTCGGCCGACAGGTGAAGCCGAGCCAGGTTCTCGTGCACGCGCTTCAAGCGGTTGGCGGAGACGTCGACGGCGGTGACGGCTGCGCCTGCGGCGGCGAGCTGGGCGGTTTTTCCGCCGGGAGCTGCGCACAGATCGGCAATGGCCAGTCCCGCGACTTCGCCCAGCAGGCGCACGGGCAAGGCTGCGGCGGCATCCTGCACCCACCAGGCTCCCTCGTCGAAACCCGGCAGAGCCTCGACGCGCGCGGCCGGGTCGGCAATGCGAATGGTGCCGGTCGGCAGTAGGACGCCGCCCAGGCGCTCCGCCCAGTCCGCGGCCTCCGACGGGATCTTGACGGTGACGTCCAGCGGCGCCTCCCGCAAGGAGGCCGAGGCGATGCGTGTGGCCGTTTCCTCGCCATAGGCCGAGGTCCAGCGCGTCCACTGCCATTCGGGCACGTCGAGGCGGGGGCCGCCGGCTTTCGCCAGGATCTCGCGGCCGTGGTCGGAGACCCGGCGCAGGACGGCGTTGGCGAGCTTGTCGAAACGTCGCGCACCGCGGTCACGGCGGCATTGCTCGACGGCGATGTTGAGGACGGCGTGGGGCGGAACGTCGAGAATGAGGAGCTGGGCTGCTGCGCTTGCGAGGATGTGGGAGAGGAGGCCGCGGTCGGCAGGCAGCGGGCGCTCGATGAAGTTTTCGACGACGGCATCGAGCTCGCCTTTGCGGCGCAGCGTCGTGACGGCGATCAAGCGGGCCATGCCGCGGTCACGCGGTTCGAGGTCGGCGCCGGGGCCGGTCGAGAGTTCGGCAGCCAGGGCGTCGTCGAGTGCGCGCTTGCGGTCGAGAACGGCGGAGATCAGACGCACGGCGAGTGCGCGGGCTGCATATCCGGCGGGGTCTTTTTGGACTGCAGGCGCGGGAGGGGGCGAACGCTGTCCGGTGCGCTCGGTCCATTTTCGAGGCGGCCCGCCCGTCTGGCGGCGGGGGCTGCTTTTGTCGGCTGGTCGGCCAGTCGGGCGCTCTGCCATCTCGATCAACCCCAAGGTCCGCGGGGCTCGGGGGAGCTGCTGCCATCGCGCTCCCAGGGCGAGCGCTGAGTTTGGGCGGCGATCTCGATCGGGCGGGGTGCGTCGGCGCCAGCCTGCTGCCATTCGCTGTGCAGACGAACGAGCTCGGCTACCCTGTTCTCGATGTTGGGGTGGGTCGTGAAGAGGTTGTCCAGACGGCGACCGTTCAGGGGATTGACGATGAACATGTGGGCTGCTGCGGGGATCATTTCGGCCTGTTGGTTGACGATGGAGCGAGCAGCGGCATGGATACGTTCCAGGGCGGATGCGAGCCACAGCGGATTGCCGCAGATTGCCGCGCCGACGCGGTCGGCCTCGTACTCGCGCGAGCGGCTGATCGCCATCTGCACCAGCATCGCGGCGAACGGCGCGATGAGCACGGCGGCGAGCACGCCGATCCAGCCGAAGCGGCCGTTGTTGTTGCGCTGGCCGCCGAACAGATAGCCGAACTGGAGCACATTGGCGAACATCGAGATGGCGCCGGCGATGGTGGCGGCAACCGTCATCGTAAGTGTATCGCGGTTGCGGATATGGGCCAGCTCATGGGCGATGACGCCGGCCAGCTCTTCGAGGTTCAGGCTATCGACGAGGCCGCTCGACACGGCAACGGCGGAACGGGACGGGTTGCGGCCTGTCGCGAACGCATTGGGCTGGGGGCTCGGTAAGAGATAGACGCGAGGCATCGGCAGCTCGGCGCGGTGGGCCAGGGTCTGGACCAGATCATGGAGCTGCGGCGCGTCTTGCGGTGTCAACTCCTGGGCGTTGAACATCTTGAGCACGACGCTGTCGGAGTTCCAGAACGCGAATGCATTCGTCCCCAGCGCGATCACGAACGCGATGACCATACCCTCGCGGCCGCCGACCAACGCGCCCATCGCGACGAAAATGCCGGTGAGCGCGATCAAAAGAACGCCGGTTCTGGCAAAATTGGTGGGCATTGAGTGGCGTCTCCGGGATGCGGGCGCAGGTGCGGTTGCCGCGCCGCACTGTGCATCCTGCTGCTATATGGTATCTGGCGGTTTGCAGCAAAATGGCAACGCGCCGATCGGCGAGCGAGAAGGTGTAGGCCGTGAGCAAAACAGATGGCCAGGACCGGATTGGGGCAGACAGCGGAGGCGGGTCGGGTCAGTCCCAAGCGCCGCGGGAGCTGTCGCCGGCGGCGCAACGGGCGCTGCAGGAGGCGGCGGAGCGGCGTGCGCGGCGCGAGCTGGAAGCCAGGGAGCAAGCTGCGCAGTCCGAGCTCGGTGGGCGCGCGGGGCCTGATCCCGTTCGATACGGGGATTGGGAGAACGGCGGCATCGCGTCCGACTTCTGAGCAGTGGCGTCCCGGCTTGGGACAAGATGTCCGTGATCTGACGCTCATCACAAGAAATTTCGCCTTTTCGATCGCGATCGGGTCGGGTTGCCCGCCGAGGCGGTCGCGCATTTTCTGCGCCAATGGCCCATTCGAGGCCGATATTCGAGCATTTTAAGGAAATTTAAACTGCTTCTCGAAGGGGCGGGAGGGGTAGGCCCGTGCGGGCTTCGACCCGGCATTCCCATTGCAACTGCCCTGGTCAGATCGACACGTCTGGCCAAGGACCCGCGCCATGCTCAAGAACACACTCACCGCCGCACGGAAGATGCAGCGCGACGAGAAGGGCAGCGTCGCCATCATGTTCGGCCTGTCGGTGATCGCGCTGTGTGTCGCCACCGGCATGGCCTTCGACGTGGGCCGCGCGTTCGCTTCGAAATCCAAGGTTTCAGCGGCGGTCGACGCGGCAACGCTGGCAGCGGCGAAGGGTATCCGGCTGGACGGCCTCACCGACGACGAGGCGATCGCCAAGGCCAAGCTGGTATTCGAGGAGAACATGCGCCGGGGCGCGGGCAGCTGGACCAATGTGCAGGATGTCCGCGTGACGATCGACCGGGCGACGAGCCGGGTCACCGTCGTAGCCGACACGTTCGTCAACACGACGCTGGCGCAGCTCACCGGGATCACCAAAATCGGAGCTCCGGGTGCCGCGACGGCCCTGTTCGAGTCGCGGGACATCGAGGTCGGCGTTCAGCTCGACATGACCGGATCGATGTGCAGCCCTTGCACCAAGCTCGAGGATCTGAAGGTTGCGACCAAGGATCTCGTCAACATCCTCATCCCTTCCAGCCCGACAGCGCAGAAGGTGCGCGTCGGCTTCGCGCCGTTCTCGGCTGGCGTCAATCCCGGGAGCTATCTCGCGGACGTCAACGGCAATCGCGCATCTTCCAGGAACTGCGTCTATGAGCGCATTTCGAGCGCCAACGAGGCAACCGACAACGCACCCATCGGCAGCGACGCCTACAAGATCCGCGAGGACATCACGCCGCCGCCCGGCAGATCGGTGCAGAACTGTCCGTCCTCGCAGATCATCCCGCTGACCAGCGATCGCGATCTGTTGAAGACGGCTGTGGACGGTTTTACGGCGACCGGCTCTACGGCAGGACAGCTCGGCGCGTCGTGGGCCTGGAACCTCGTCTCGCCGAAATGGAAGAGCATCTGGCCGTCGGACAGCGCGCCCGTGGAGTATGGCACAGTGAATACCGACAAGGTCGTCATCTTGATGACTGACGGCGTCTACAACACAATCAATGGTGTCAACTGGGGCGACAACTCGGCCCAGGCGACAACGGCCAGCGATCTGTCCGTCCAGCTCTGCACGAACATGAAGGCGCAGGGCATCACGGTTTACACCGTCGGTTTCGATCTCGCTTCGATCAGCAATGCTTCGGCGCGGACGCGGGCTACCGACACGCTGAAGGCCTGCGCCGGCAAGACGGGCCATCCCAATCCGGAGCAGTTTTTCTATCCGGCCGATGACGGCGACACTTTGAGAGCCGCGTTCGTCAAAATCGCCACAGATATCATGAAGCTGCGGCTGACGAACTGACCGGCCAAGTGCTGGTGCAACGAGTTCAGGAAGGGCTCCCGGTCGGGGGCCCTTCGTGCTTGTGGACTGGCACGGCGATCGTCCTGGCCGGCAATGCCGCGGGACTTGGTTATTGAAAGGTCTATTCGAGTTTTACGAAGTCGTCAGACGAATTAACGGCTTGTTTCGGCGGGACATGTACACACCGTTCCGCAAATGGAGCTGGGAGCTGTTCAGATGTGGCCTTTCGTGGCGTTGCGGCGTTGCATGGACGATGTGCGCGGCAATACCGCGATGATATTCGGACTGTCGGTCACGGTGCTGTTCGGGGCCGCGGGGGCCGCGATCGACTACAGCCGTGCTCATGCAGTCAAGTCGGCGGCACAGGGCACTCTGGATGCAGCGCTGCTCGCTGCTGCGCGTAATAAGGACATCGGGGACGACGGCGTGCAGGCGCTGCTCGAGGCCTATTTCGACAAGCCCGGAGCGATCAAGCACGACGGCAGCATCTCCGGCCTCGTCGGTCGGCTCAAGGATGGCAGCACGGTCGAGGGGGAGGCGACGCTCGGAGTGCCGACGACGTTGCTCAACCTTTTGGGCATCGGACGGATCGAGATGAGGATCGGCAGCCGTGTCGCGCGGGGGCTTGGCTCCGGGAGCATCGAGGTCGCGCTGGTTCTGGATACGACGAAGTCTATGGAAGGTTCTCGGCTCGCCAGCGTGAAGTCTGCCGCCAAGGAGCTGGTCGACACGGTGTTCGATCTGCCGGACGCGACGGACAGGGTGAAATTCTCGCTGGTGCCGTTCGCGCAATACGTGAACGTCGGGGTCGCCAACCGGAATGCATCGTGGATGGATGTTCCGCCCGATAGCTCGGTCACGACGACGAACTGCCACGACACCTATCCGAACGCCGTGAAGTCGAATTGCCGGATGGTGAACGTCACCTATTACGACGATGGCGTACCAGTCACCTACCAGACCGAGGAGTGCGATTGGGACTACGGTGCGCCGGTGGGGGTGTGTGTGCCCTACACGGCGACTTCGACGTGGAACGGGTGCGCGGGCGCCAGAGCAAATCCGCTCAATATCAAGGATCAGGATTACGGAACACGCATTCCCGGGATCATGAACGCGTATTGCCCCGGAGAGCTCGTCGGGTTGATCAAGGAAAAGGCGTCGATCAAGAGCGGCATCGACGCGATGGTCGCCAGCGGTGAGACCTATATTCCCACGGGCATCGTATGGGGCTGGCGGACGCTCTCCAACCGGGCGCCTTTCTCGCAAAGCGCCGAGGATCCGCAGACTGCCAGCGGCAATGTCCGGAAGTTCCTGGTGCTGATGACCGATGGTGAGAACCGCCGCGCGCCGCGCTATCCCGAGGGTGACCACGAGGCTTCAGGCATCGCGGCCGAAGTGCAGGCCAATCAGTTGACCAAGGATGTGTGCGACAACATCAAGGCGGATACGCAAAGCAAGATCGAGATCTTCACGATCGCGTTCGAGGTGACGAGCGAGCCGATCAAGGACATCCTGCGCTATTGCGCGACGCCTGGTGGTGCGTTCTTCGATGCGGTGGACTACAGCAAGCTGATCACGGCTTTCGGCGATATCGGCATGAGCATCGCGACGGCCCGCGTCACGAAATAGCGATTAGTGCAGAGACAGAAGAAGCCCCGGTTCGCGTCAGCGCGCCGGGGCTTCCTCGTTTCGGGGCTTCGGTCACGTCGTCGTTGGAACTCCGCTACTTTCGGTTCATCCGGTTGGAGACGAGATCGTCGACGACAGTGGGGTCTGCGAGCGTCGTGGTGTCGCCCAGGTTTGCGTAGTCGTCCTCGGCGATCTTGCGCAGGATGCGCCGCATGATCTTGCCGGAGCGAGTCTTCGGCAGTCCGGGTGAGAACTGGATCCAGTCGGGGGTTGCCGTAGGGCCGATTATCTTGCGCACGGTTGCGACGAGCTCCTTACGGATCTCGTCGGTTCCCTGCTCGCCCGTCATAAGTGTGACGTAGCAATAGATGCCTTGGCCCTTGAGGTCGTGGGGAGCGCCGACGACCGCGGCCTCGGCGACTTTCGGGTGGGCGACGAGCGCGCTCTCTACCTCGGCGGTTCCGAGGCGGTGACCGGATACGTTGATCACGTCGTCGACGCGGCCGGTGATCCAGTAGTAGCCGTCCGGATCGCGGCGGCAGCCGTCGCCGGTGAAGTACATGCCGGGATAGGCTGAGAAGTAGGTCTCGACGAACCGCTTGTGGTCGCCGAACACGGTGCGCATCTGGCCGGGCCAGCTGTCGAGGATGACGAGATTGCCGTTGGTGGCGCCTTCGAGGAAGTTGCCCTTGTCGTCGACGAGTGCAGGCTTGCAGCCGAAGAACGGTCGCGTGGCCGAACCGGGCTTCAGCTTCGTGGCACCAGGCAGTGGCGTTATCAGGATGCCGCCGGTCTCGGTCTGCCACCAGGTGTCCACGATCGGGCAGCGGCCATCGCCGACGACGCGGTGATACCATTCCCAGGCTTCCGGATTGATGGGCTCACCGACGGAGCCGAGCAGGCGCAGGGACGCACGGCTGGCACGCTTCACGAAGTCGTCGCCGGCGCCCATCAGGGCGCGGATGGCGGTCGGGGCGGTGTAGAAGGTATTGACCTTCCACTTGTCGATGACGTGCCAGAAGCGAGAGGCCGTGGGATAATTCGGGATGCCCTCGAACATCAGCGTCGTGGCGCCATTCGCCAGCGGGCCGTAGAGAATGTAGCTATGGCCGGTGATCCAGCCGACGTCGGCGGTGCACCAGTAGATGTCGCCGTCGTGGTAGTCGAAGACGTACTGGTGCGTCATCGCCGCGTAGACGAGATAGCCGCCCGAGGTGTGCAGCACGCCTTTCGGCTTGCCGGTAGAGCCCGACGTGTAAAGGATGAAAAGCGGGGCCTCGGCGCTCATCTCGACGGCTGGGCAGTCGGCGGTGACCTTGACCAACTCCTCGTGCAGCCAGATGTCCCGGCCGGCTGTCCAGGCGACGGGGTTGCCGGTGCGACGCACGACCAGCACTTTCACATCGCTCTTGATCCGGGAAAGCGCCTCGTCGGTGTTCTTCTTAAGCGGCACGGGGCGGCCGCCGCGCATGCCCTCGTCGGAGGTGATGACGAAGCTCGATTGGGCGTCCTCGATGCGGCCGGCGAGGCTGTCGGGGGAGAAGCCGCCGAACACCACCGAGTGGACCGCGCCGATGCGCGCGCAGGCGAGCATCGCGTAGGCCGCCTCGGGGATCATCGGCAGGTAGATGGTGACGCAGTCGCCCTTCTTTACTCCGTTGGCCTTGAGCACGTTGGCGAACTTGCAAACCCGCTCGTGTAGCTGGGCATAGGTGATCTTCTCGTCCTGGGTCGGGTCGTCGCCTTCCCAGATGATGGCGACCTGGTCGGCACGCTTGGCGAGGTGGCGGTCGATGCAATTCGCGCTGACGTTCAGCGTGCCGTCTTCGTACCATTTGATGGAGACATCTTGCTGCTGCACCGGGGCAAGCCCCGACGCGGGGGCGGCGGCCCGGCCGCCGAAGCTCGTGTTCTTCACCTTGGTGTAGGGCTTGATCCAGTCGATCCGCTTACCGTGCTCGCCCCAGAAGCCCGAAGGATCGTCGATCGAGCGCTTGTACATCTCCTTGTACTTGGCATCGTCGACTAAGGCACGGGCCGTCCATTCCGGCGGGACGGCATAGATCTTTTCGGACATGGTCGGCTCCTTCCCTAGGGCATGCGTATCGGGGCAACATAAAGAACGCCCCGAGGGCGGGGCAACTGCCCACTTGGTAGGGGGCGGCGCATATAGTTTTTCGGAGGCAGTGGAGGTTCACGAGGCCGACTGATCGTTGCGTCGGCCTTTCGTCAGGCCGTTTCGGCAGGCCTTTTCATCAGGCATTGACGCCCATCGCGCCGATCACCGCGCCCTGGATCAGCAGAACGCCGAGCCAGTGGGCGCTGTCGATCAAGGTAAGGGCGGGCTTGCCTCCACCGTAGGCATGGTTGGTCGCTATCGTCGTGGCGACGAAGCCCAGCCAGCACAACGCGCCAGTGATGATGCCGTTGCGCAAGGTCACCTGACCGGGGCCCAGATGGCCGACGATCCCTGCAAGGACCCAAGCCATGACGAGGAGCCCCAGGGCCGAGACGAGCATCGGGCGTGCCATGCCGGTCTTCTGGACCTCCTCCATCGACTTGCCGATGGCAGCAAGCCAGTGCTTCGAGAGCAGACCGTAATAGAGGCCGCCGAAAAGGAAGCCCGCCACGGCGGCTGCGAGGATCGACCAGTAATTTACGCCTGCAAATATCATCGGGAGACGCTCCTCGACCAGAATGGGAATGCATTCCACTCCCGAGGCAGGGCCAGATCAAGTGGCTTTCCACACAGCCGTGAGCTTGATCTCGCTATCCTCGAGCTCGCGGGTGACGGGCACGCGATACTCGGCCAGCTTCTCGAAGCGATCGCGAGGAAAATAGCTGCGCTGCGGGTCGCCGATGAGGATGAGCGCGCCCAGCTTCAGTGCGCCGTCGATGAAGGCTATTACGCTGCCGGCCAGCGCCCGCTCATAGAACAGGTCGCCGACGACGACGACGTCGAAGGGCCGCGGCGGGGCGGCGAGAAGGTCGTCGGCGGTGGTCGCGATCACGACGGCATTGGCTTCGGCATTGAGCGTGGCGGCTGCGAGCGAGATGGTGTCTATGTCTGTGGCGAGCACATCAACTGCGCCGGCCTTTGCAGCGGCAATGGCGGCAAGGCCGGCGCCTGCGCCGAGGTCGAGCACGCGCTTGCCGGCGACGAGGGCCGGGTTGTCGAGAATGTAGCGGGAGACGGCCTGTCCACCAGCCCAGGCGAAGGCCCAGTAGGGTGGAGGAACGTTCATCTCACCCAGCTCCTCCTCCGTCTTGTGCCAGATCGGCAGGGATTCCTCTGCGAGGTGCAGCCTTATCTCCGGCACCAGCGGTGGGGCGATGAGCTTCGTGTTGTCGCGAATGAAGGCGGGCCAGTCGTGGGTCGGAGCAGTCATGCATCCAACCGCCAGACGCGGGTGGTTTCAATGTAGCCGATTTCCAGCTCCGGGGTCAGCGGGGCAAGATATTCGGCAAGCATCGTCATGGGCGTGGCGGGGCGTCGGGTCGTGGTTCGGTCGCCGAAATAGGCCGTCACCCCGCGACGTCGGGCGCGACCGAGGAAGGCATCGACGCGGGTGACCAGTTCGGGAAGGTAGAACACGTCGCCGATCAGGATGACGTCGATGTCGGGGTCTTCACCGAGCAGGTCGATAGAGGATACGTCGAGTGCGAGTTGATTCAGCTCGGCGTTGAGGGCGGCTGCAGCGCTGGATACGAGATCGGTGTCGTTGGCGATGGATTGCTTCGCGCCGGACTTGGCCGCAGCGAGTGCCTCGATGGCGGAGCCTGCGCCGATGTCCAGCACGCGCTTGCCGGCGACCGCTTGGGGATTGTCGAGGATGTAGCGGGCGAGACCCTGGCCGCCGCCCCACGCGAACGCCCAGAACGGTATGTCGCCGCACAGCTCGTGGGCGTCCTGGTGGATGTCGAAGGGTTGCTTTGCGAGGTAGAGCTCGAGTTCCGGTACGAGCGTCGGGCGCATCGGCTCGGCGTGCTCGAGAACGAATGCGCGGGCGGCCGTGGGTGTCAGGAGCGAGGGAATCGTCAACGGTTACTTTCGCTTGTTCTTTTCAGCAGGCTTCGGCGTGGCTTCGAGCCCACCCATGCGGCAGACCTCTGCCCATTCGTCGGGCTGGACGGGCTGCACTGAGAGACGGAACGAAGTCACAAGGCTCATCTTCTCGAGCTTGGGGTTCGCTTTCACCTCGGCGAGTGTGACGTGCCTCGGCAGCGGGGCCACGGCCTTGACGTCGACGCACTCCCACTTGCCGGTGTCGTCGCTCAGGTCCGGGTGGGCGAGTGCTATCACCTCTGCGATGCCGACGACAGCGAGGCCTTCGTTGGAATGGTAGAAAAAGCAACGGTCGCCGAGGCGCATGGCCTTCATGAAGTTGCGCGCCTGATAGTTCCTCACACCTGTCCACGGCTCGCCCTTGTCGCCATTGGCGACGAGCTGGTCCCACGAGAAAGCGTCGGGCTCCGATTTGAGGAGCCAAAATTGAGACGGTATCGGATTATTTTCAGTATTCTGCGGCTTTCGCTTTGCAGGTTTCATGGGTTCTGCATTCCGCTGAGAAGTGGAGGCGGTGTCCCACCCAGGTCGGGTGTGCAGATGCGCAGCTTGCCACCGTCAAGACGGTCAATCTTCTGATCGAGATCCAGCAATCCCTTCTTCTCTCCGCCGCCATCGAATGTGTGAAACTCCGAGACGTTACCTAGGATGGCACTCGCAACATGGATTGCGTCAGGTGGCTTGAGACCAGTATGACCCGCCATCATCAGCATGCGGGCGTGCTCGCCAACTAACCGATCCACGTTCATCAGTAAGATGTAGTCATTCTCGAAATACGCTCCGATCTGGTCTTCATCGGATGTGCGGATCTTCGGGTTTTTACAGACTTCGACAAGGGAGAGCGTAGAGGTCAAGATTTCGATCTTGTTCCTTTTCGCCTCCGCGATGACAGCGCGACAAAAAGTGTCGCGATCGGACCCAGCAACTGCAATCTTCTCACGCTGAATCAAAGCAATCCATGTGCACGCGTCCCAGTATACCCGTCGAGGATTATTCGCCATCGCGAAGTCTCTCCAGGTATTTCTCAGACCTCAATCCCCCGGTGAAATCCACATCGGCAATGTCGTCGACGTCGGGCAGTTCGTTCCGGTCACGGAGGAATCGCACGTCCGTCGCATCGATGTGCGAAACCCGACCCGGGGCTTTGAAGTGAATCGTCCCGCGTACTTGCAGGCGACGATTTTTCCAAACTTCGCCGATTTCTCTGATGCTGATCTCGCGCTCTGCTTCTCCGGAGACGAAGCACTTCACCTCATCGCCCGTGAGGCGATGCCTAATCAAGAATACGGGCCGTCCACGATCTCGGTCGATCCCTCGAAAATACCCCTCGATCGAACCGAGTTCCTTGTAAGGCTTGCTCTTCGGCGCCAGGACTTCCCGAACGTGATCTGCTGACGTTCTTGCGATGGACGTTGTGAGTTCGATCGCGGGCCGCCCCCCACCGTGTTCGAAGCGAGTCATTTCGAGACCATTGGTGACGCGATCAAAGATTTTCTGAGCCGCAGTCAACGCCTTGTTGTTGAAATTCGCAGGTCGCTGAGCAGCTTGGTGAAGCTGCCGCAAACCAGCTGCCACGTTTTCAACCACGAGTTCAGAGCGCCGATCGACGTTTACGCCAAATTGGCGGGGGAACGCCTCCGCCTCGATGGACAGTGGGCTATTCTTGCTGGCGCCGACTATGCGCCATTCGATAGCACTCTCCCCGTCCTCTGCTAGCGTGGCTTCAACTTGTGCCAGAACGTCAAAATAGTCTCGAACTTGGCCAAGGAAGTCTTCGACCGTTGGAGCATCCGTATCGCTTCCACGCCCAGAAACGCTCAATGTTACCCTATTACTCATTGCGATCCTCATCGGGAGCGGGGCGGCGTCCAGATCTTCCCTCTCAACCAGTGGTCAACCATGCCTAAGAACATCTTAACAGAAGCTTGATGGCGTGGCCCAGGCAATGCGACCTATCTCGAAGTGACCGTGTGATAGGCGTGTGATTGCCCGTGTCCGCACGACAGGAAGTGCGGTCTTAGCGGCTGAAATCCCTCTATATTTCTCTTGGCTCCGACTTAAGGAGCCAATAGCCGGTCGAGGCGGGGAGTGGGGCTGGTGGTTTCCTGGCCATGTCAGCCCTTTCGTGGTGGCATCGCCACGCCGAGCTTGGCCGATAGTTTCTCGAGGTCGGTCCAGGTGCCCGGAGAGATCCCGACGCCGTCGGTGAGCGATTTCGCATAGGCGCGGTTGCCGCGTTCGCCGGGCAGCATCAGCTCGTTGAAGCCAGGGCGGCGCGGGAGCTGCCTGATCGCGGCGGCCAGCTCCTCGGCGTCCTTCTCGAAGTCGGCGACGGGGCGGAACTGCGCGACGTCCATCACTATGATGATTGCGTTGTGGGAGTGCCACGGCTTGCCGCCGGGTGCGATCATGCCGGCGAGCAGCGGTGTGCCGGCCATCAGGCCCGCAAGGCACTCGAACATCAACGCCAGACCGGAGCCCTTCGCGCCCCCGAGCGGCATCGGCAGGTTGGCCTTGGCCGGGTCGGTCGTCGGATTGCCGTCGTCGTCGAGGGCGACGCCTTCGGGCAGCGTCTCGCCGCGCTCCTTGGCTTGGGCGAGGCGCCCGATGCCGAGAATGGCGGTCGACATATCGAGCGCGATGGGGCCGGACTTGCCGCCAGGAACGGCGATGGCGAGCGGGCTCGTCGAGAGGCTCGGCTTGGCTGCGCCGTGATAGGCCATGTTGGCGGTGCCGGCGCTGGCGATGATGGCCGCGAAGCCCCGCTCGGCGGCCCAGTTCGAGAAGTAGCCGACAGCGCCTGTATGCGTCGTGTGGCTGACGATGGCGTAGCACACGCCGGAGCGTTTCGCCTGGGCGCAGGCCGCCTCCATCGCGCGCATCATGGCGACGGGACCGAAGGCCTTGTTGGCCTCGAAAACCAGTGCCGCTGGGAGCTGGAGTTTCAGCTCGATTTTCGCTTTCGGGTCGATCTCGCCGCGGTCGATGATCGCCATGTAGCGGGGAAGGCGGAATACGCCATGCGAGCCGACGTCGCGCATGTCGGCCCAGACGAGCTGGCCGGCGACGGCGCCGGCGTCCTCCGCGCTCATGCCGCGTTTCATCAGTATGGTCTCAGCGAAGCGCGTCAGCTCTTGCCGGTCGACGATCACGTTGGGTTTGCTCATGCTCATGCCGCCTTGCCGTAGTCGATGATGCCGATGCCCGTCGCCCAAGGCTTCACAGCCTCGTAGGCGACGACGCGGGGGCTCTTCGCCGCGCCCATGATGCCGGCGAGGCAGATCCAGGCCAGAAGCTCGAGCGTGCCGGCGCCAGCGGCCAGCAGCTCGGTGTCGGAATAGGCGGCTAGCTCGGAAAGGCTCGGCCGCGTCATCCGGTCGAGGAAGCGGGCGTCGAACTCGGTGTCGATCACGCCGTGGTTGACCTCGCCGGGATCATGCGACAGGCCGCCGGTGGCGACGATCGCTATGCGCTCCGGCGCGGCGTCCAGGGCGGTGCGAAGCGTGCGGCCTAGCTCGAGGCAACGGCGCGGTGTGGGCCGTGGCGGGCAGAGCGTATTGAAGAAGATGGGTACTACCGTGCATGGCGTGCTCGGCATCAGGAACGACAGCGGCAGCATGGTGCCGTGATCGAATTTCAGCTCGTGGGAGTGCGAGGGCTCGAAGCCGTGTGCGTAGCAGTGGTCGAGCAGGCGCGCTGCGAGTTGCGGATTGCCGGGAAGCGTGCGTTTTTCGACGCGAAGCCAGGGCTCGACTGGACCCTCGAAGCCCTCGCCCCGACCGATGCAGAAGGCGCTGGCGTGGTCGAGGAAGAAGTTCGCCCAGTGCTCGGAGGTGAGGATGAGGATCGTATCGGGACGGGTTGCGGCGAGCGCGGCGGCGATCTCGGCGAAAGCGCCGGTCACGGTCGCCGACTGATCCTTCGGCGCGGCGTCGGGCCAAGCGGTGATGCCGGGGGCGTGGCTGGCGGCGCAGGCGTAGACGATGGGCATGGCGCGCAGTTCCTTTCAGCCGCGAATGGCGGCGAGGTATTCAGGCTCCGGCACCTTGTGGAGCAGCGTGAAGGGGCGAAGGATCAGGCCGTGGGCGCCAAGCCTGTAGAGCGCGCCGATGTCCTTGCCGAGGAAGGCCCGACGCTCCTCGTCGGAGAGAGGGTAGCCCTCGGCGAAGGCAGCGGCGTCCGTGAAGAACGCCTCGCGGCGGACCGGATCGCGGTTGATGTCGCGAAGCATCTTGTTCAGCGCGTAGGCGGACATGGCTCGAGCCTTTGCGAATGGGCTCGCCCGCTATAGCTGCGTTGAGCGCGGGCAGGCAAGCTCGCCCATCCAGCAGGATGGATCCGATGCGCTCCGGGCGCAATCCAGGGCGCTATCTCGGCCTGGACCGTGGCCTGGTAAGCGGACTATTCTCACTGCAAGCCCGTTCGGGATAAGTATGTATCGCGCTGAACATGACGCGGCATCGCCCAAGGGGCGGAGAATGACAAGGCAGCAATGCCATGGGAGGAAAAATGGGTGTGAAGATCCGGTTGGCCGCGGCGGTCGCGGTCGCGGCAGCGGTTGGGCAGGCGTTCGTTTCAACGGCAGTTTCGGCACAAGCATGGCCGCAACGGCCGGTGCGCCTGATCCTGCCGTTCGGGCCGGCTTCCGCCGCCGACATCGCCGCGCGCCTCCTGGGCGAGAGGCTGCAGCCGATCTGGGGGCAGCCGGTCGTCGTGGAGGGTAAGCCAGGCGGCGACGGCTTGCTGTCGGTCGGCACCATGGTGAACGCGAAGGACGATCACATCCTGTTCTTCGGGCCGAGCAGCACGTTCGTCGTGCATCCCTATGTTCACGAGAATTTGGCCTACGATCCGGAGTTGGATCTGCAGCCGATCGCCGCCGTCGCGACAATCCAGATCGCCGTTGGTGTGCCGGGAAGCTCGGGCATGGCGACGCTCAAGGATTTCGTGGAGCGAGCCAAGGCCAATCCGGGCAAGCTCAGCTTTGCCGTCGCGCAGGGCTTCTCCGAGCTCGTGTTCAACGGCTTCGTCCGCGAGCAGGCGCTGCAGATATCGAAGGTGCCATATCGCGACATCACGACATCTCCGACGGATCTCGGCGAGGGGCGCATTCAGCTTGCGATGCTTTCCTTCGCGGCGCTGCGGCCACATGCACAGTCGGGCCGGGTCAAGGTCGTCGCCATAAGCGACAACAAGCGCTCGGCGATCGCGCCGGAGATACCTTCGGTCGTCGAGGCCGGGTATCCGAACCTCGTAGCGAGCCCGGTGCTCGGCATGATCGGGCCGCGCAATATGCCCATCGAGTTGCGCAAGCGTCTGGCCAGCGACGTGCTCAAGGTGATGCAGGACAAGGTCGTGCGCGAACGTCTGGCCGCTACGGGGCAACCGGCCTCGCCGATGGGCGTGGACGAATACGCAGCGGCGCTCAAAGGGCAACGCGAACAGGTCGCGCGGATAGCCAAGGTGCTCGGCATGGCGCGCAAGAAATGAGCCGTGCCCTGCCAGGCCGCGGCTCTGCAGGAGGGGATCAGCGAAGGCCTTCCTGCCAGTGCGGACCCAGGTGGCGGTAGCTCGAATGCTCGTGCCAGGGGCCCATCGGCGTCACGCGCGTCAGGTATTCGGGGTTGAGCTCCGACAACGAGGTGGCGCCGATGAGGCCCATGCAGTTGCGGATCTCCTCCTCGAGATTGAGAAGGGTCTGGTGCATCGCGGCGCCGCCGCCGGCGGCAATCGACCAGGCCTGGAGACGGGCGATGCCGACCGCTTTCGCGCCGAGGCACAGTGCCTTGACGACGTCCGTGCCGCGCACGAAGCAGCCGTCGATCCAGATCTCGGCCTTGCCTGCGACGGCCTGGACGATCTCGGGCAGCATATCCATCGTGCCGCGCCCGTGATCGAGCTCGCGGCCGCCGTGGTTCGATATGTAGACCACGTCGATGCCATGCTCGACGGCCAGTCGCGCATCGGCGGCGGTGGCGATGCCCTTCAGGATCATAGGGCCGCCCCAGTATCTCTTGACCTCGGCCATGCCTTCCCAGGTCATCGCGGCCTGGAAGTCACGGTTCTCGCCGACGATGTCGGCGGAGGGGCGGGCGAACTCGTTTATGAGCTGGCGGTCGCGGATGCCGTAGTTGGCGGCGTCGACGGTCATCACCAGCGTCTGGAAGCCGGCCTTTTTCGCCTCATCGAGCTTGGGCTTGATCCAGTCCATGCCGCCGCGGATGTAGAGCTGATAAATCTTGAAGCCTTTGTTGGCGGCGGCAACGTCGGAGGGGGAGTGCCGCGCAACGGAGCTCAGGATATGCGGCACGCCGAAGTCGCCGGCGGCCTTGCCAGACGCGGTCGCGCCATCCTTGTGCATCAGGTGCATCGAGCCCATCGGGGCCAGCGCGAGGGGAAGGCGGCACTCGTGGCCGAGTAGCGTCGTTCTCGCATCGACCTTGGAGACGTCGCGAAGAACGCGCGGGAGGAAGGCGTAGCTATCGATGGCGTATCGGTTGCGCCGGAGGGTCGTCTCGGAGCCGGCGGCGCCGTTGATGTAGTCCCAGGTCGTTTTCGAGACGTTGCGTCGGGCGGTCTCGAGGATCTGCTGGCTGCAGGCGAATTGCGGCGCTGGGTTCTTCTCCAAGGTGTCCTCCGTCGATGACATGATTAGTTTTGCGGGTTCGTATTGCGGGCTGGTGTCGTGGGCGCGCGTCTCGTCGGCGCGCAAGATGGCAAGCGCAACGGCGGCTTGTAAAGCCGCTTGCCTCGCTCTGAGTGCTCAGGCGGGTGTGGTGGATCGGTCTCGATCGATCAACTGTTCAGGGCAAGTCCGGTGAAACGGCACCGAAATCGCCAGCCGCTTTGACGGTGCGCAATGGCTGGAGCGCACCGGTAGGCAAGCTGACCGTTCGAACGAGTTCGCAGCAGCGGTGCGGAAAAGCCGCGCCTAAAGGAAGTGGATGCAAGCCATGACAGTGACGCGGGGATACAGGCATGCGGCGGTCGCGGCCGTCACGATCTGGCTGGGCATGGCGGTCGGTGCTCCAGCCCCGGTTTCGGCGCAGGCGAAGATGCCGCCGACGTATGAGGAGCTCGTCGTGGAGGGCGAGACATTGGCCCGACGTCTGTGCAGCTCCTGTCACGTGATGGCCGGCAATGGGGGAGCGACCGCCACTGCCGGCGTTCCCACGTTCGCGGGGATCGCGTCGAAGCCTGGACAGTCCGCGGCGCACCTGCGGCATGTTTTGATAAATCCGCATCCGCCAATGCCAGACGTGCAGCTGTCGAACCCGGAGATCGAACGTCTGCTCGCATATATCGACAGTTTGCAGCCGCCTGGCGCGGCGCCGCTGGTTCCGCGTGGCTCGCGCGGTTCGAAGCCCGTCTATCCTGATCCGTCGTGATGGACCACCTGCGGCCAGGGGGCAGCGATCGGTCATGAACGCCGGCGTCGGCATGGGGAACTCGGCGATTACGCGGAAACCTCGGCTGGATTAGGCGCAGCGATTGCGCGTCATTCAGCATAGGTGTTTTGATAAAAACACTGAATAGAGGGCTATCTTGCTACCATGATCGCTGTCAGCTTTCCGTCACACTTCTCTGGGATGGCAGGAGCAGACTTGATCAGTGTTCATGACGGGAATCCCATCAGCGTGGCGGGGCCGGACAAGTTCCTTTTGCAGTTCAGGCTTCGCCACGGTCTGACCCGTGCGCGGATGGCCCGATTGGTCGGCATGTCGCCACGCAGGCTGGCCGACCTCGAGCATGGGGAAGCAGAGAAAGTGGGGAGCGTGCGCAGCAAAGTGCTCGATATCTCACATCGGCTGCCGGGCGACCTGCTCAGCGCGCTTTCCAAGGCTGTCGTCAACTGCAGGCTGCCCAGGGCGTTGTGTCGATCAAACCGGCTCGAGCTGCGAGCGGTCTCCGGGCCGGCGATCCGAAAGCGGCCAAGCGTCGTCAACTGGATCGGGAAGGATCTGGCGCCGATCGCATGCGGCGTTCTCCAGGAGATGCGGGACGACCTGGAGTTGCAGCGCGCAATTCTGCGGCGCGAGGTGGTCAGCGTCGTTACAACCACACAGAGCGTGCTGCGGACGGCGGATGACGAGGCCGTCGGCGCGTTTCGGACGACTATAAGCTACTTCTTCCACGATGGCGTGCTGTTCAGCGATGCCATCGGGCTA
This sequence comes from Devosia equisanguinis, assembly GCA_945862355.1. Taxonomy (GTDB): domain Bacteria; phylum Pseudomonadota; class Alphaproteobacteria; order Rhizobiales; family Hyphomicrobiaceae; genus CAMDPA01. Next base: position 29,567 of record CAMAYR010000035.1, read on the forward strand.
CCGGTCTCGGCGGAAGAGCGGATGGGATACACCCCGCTCTACGGGGACGAGATAGGCACCGACCTGTTCGGCGACTGCGATGCCCTGGCTGCAATGCTGGCTGGAAACGACACCTCCGTCAGCTCTGTTTCAGGTCCAGGCTGAACCGCTTCTTCAGGCCGGACCAGCAATCGGCGTAGTCGTCCTGGCGAGCGGGGTGGCGCGAGGCGAAGCGGGTGAGATGCTGGGGAAAGCGCGTCTCGAACATGAACGCCATCGTGTTGGTCAGCTTCACCGGCTTCAACTCGCTGGCGCTCGCGTGTTCGAAGGCGTCGTTGTCGGGGCCATGCGGCAACATACAGTTGTGCAGGCTCATGCCGCCGGGAACGAAGCCGTGAGGCTTGGCATCGTACTGGCCGTAAACCAGCCCCATGAATTCCGACATGATGTTGCGGTGGTACCAGGGTGGGCGGAACGTATTCTCGGCAACTGCCCAACGCTCGGGGAAGATCACGAAGTCGATGTTGGCGGTGCCGGGCGTCTCGGACGGCGCGGTCAGAACGGTGAATATCGACGGGTCGGGGTGGTCGAAGGCGAGCGCTCCGACGGGCGAGAAGTGGCGCAGGTCGTATTTGCAGGGGGCGTAGTTGCCATGCCATGCGACGACGTCGAGGGGGGAGTGGTCGATGGCAGACTTGTAGAGCCGGCCGCACCATTTCACGTAGATCTCGCCGTCGGCGTCCTTGTCCTCGTAGGCGGCGACGGGGGTTAGGAAGTCGCGCTGGTTGGCCAGGCAGTTGGCGCCGATCGGGCCGCGCTCCGGCAACGTGAAGGCGCCGCCGTAGTTCTCGCAAACATAGCCCCGGGCGGGGCCGTCCTTAAGGTCGACGGCGAAGATCACGCCGCGGGGTAGAATCGCGATCTCGCCGGGCGCGATGTCGATCACCCCGAACTCGGTGCGAACGCGAAGCGCGCCTTGCTGCGGCACGATCATCAACTCGCCGTCGGCATTGAAGAGGTACTGGTCGGCCATCGAGCGGGTGATGGTGTAGATGTGGGCCGCCATGCCGGCCTGACCATTGACGTCGCCGGCTGTCGTCATCGTGGAAAGGCCGGTGATGAACGTCAGCGGCTCATCCGGGATCGGGGTCGGGCCCCAGCGAAGCTGGCCGATCGGCAGCTCGGATTCGGCTTGGCAAGGCGCCGTGCGCCAGTTGCCGGGGGCGACCTCGACGAAGCGACCGTGATGCCGAACGGTGGGTCGGATGCGGTAGAGCCAAGAACGCTGGTTGGCGCCGCGGGGCGCAGTGAAGGGCGATCCCGAAAGCTGCTCGGCGTAAAGCCCATAGGCGCAGCGCTGCGGCGAGTTGCGGCCAACCGGTAACGCGCCGGGGATGACCTCGGTGGCGAAGCTGTTGCCGAAGCCGGACATATAGGCTGGCTCGAGTCGCGAGGAGGTGTCCACGGGCGTGGCGAAAGTCATGGCGATGCTCCTCGCGCGGTGGGCGGCCCGGTCCTGGGTAGAAGCGGTGCCCCGGCAACATTGGCCGATCTTGGAGAGGCGCTGATGATCGCGCAAGTGCTTACGAGAGTGGGCGCCGCGGTTAGAGCCGACGTTCTGCGGGCCGGGCTGCAGAGCGCGGTTCGGGATCTCAGCAGACGCTGTTCGTCCCTTGGTCGGGCGCTGTTTTGCTCGACGGCACCCGCAGAGCGAATGCTGTTGAAAGGCAGTATTTCCGCCCATGTGCCAAGTCGTCGTCGCGGGGCAATTCTTGGTATTAACTAAGATCATTAAATCTTGTGCGTTTGCTTAAAATTCCAATTTATCGCTCCGCCCGCCCGGAAATCGTCTGGGCTCGGCGGTCGGTGAGCCTGATCGCGGCCGATTTGTTAGAGTATTGGCTGGGGAGTGGGTCGCATGATGACATTGGAGCTATTATCGGTACGAGAACGGTGCATTGGAGCTAGACTTGGCAGATTGCCTCGCGTAGTCGCGCTGGTCGCTCTCGTTACTGTTGCAATCCTTGGCAACATTGCGGTGTCAGGGGCAGCGCTTGCGGAAGTTGGCGGCACACAAAATTTCATGCCTCGTTCGTGGCAGCCCGGTGCGGAGCCGGCGCGTGAGACTTCGCGCCGGCGGGTCCGCGGATCGGGCGTGACTACCACAACGAGGCTCGACGAGTTCGACGTGCCGCGCCGCAGCGTCAGCCGGGGAACCCGATCGGTCCGGTCTCAGCGCATCGTGGAGCGCAAGCGTTCGCCGCGAAAGGTACGTGTGGCCGCGCTGGGCAACTCGGCGGCGGTGAACCTGCGTCCACCCGTCAGACGCTTGGTGAAGGCCAAGCCGAAGGCGAGGCCGATCCGGGTGGCTGCGCTGGGCGGCGGGACTATGCCGACGGTGCGGGCGCCCGCACCGAGCTTGACCGGCGGCGGTATCGCATGGCGGGCGAGTTCGGGCTGCCTAGCTGGAAACCTGCGCTCGGTCATCGCCTCCGTGGCGGCCACGTTCGGCTCGGTGACGGTCAACTCGACCTGCCGGAGTCCGACGCGTAACCGTCGGGTCGGTGGCGCCAAGCGCTCCTGGCACCTGACCGGGAACGCGGCCGACTTCCGGGTTCGCGGCGCCAATATCCGACGGGTTTACGCTCACCCAGGGGAATCGCATGAACGATTTCACTCGGCACCGGTGACGAGACTTTCGAGGTAGGCGTCGTCCCAGGCGGCGAGGCGGCGTTTGACGCGCATGGAGTTTTTGTCGGCCTTGGCTCGCATCAGGTTGGCCGCGATGTGCTTGATCG
>CAMAYR010000036.1 GCA_945862355.1 Devosia equisanguinis
TCACGCAACGAAAATTTTGTTCTTGATCGTCCAGGTTCCTGCAATTGGGTGCTAATATGCTGCAACGGTCCGGTAGATAGATCTGCACCGAGGAGCCCGCATGACGATCCAGATGCCGATAGCCCCAGCGCCACGCGACGCTGCTGCGCGCGGTGCCGCGCTCACGCCGCGGCTTGCCGAGCTCTCCATCCTGGCTGACCTGGAACGCCGCATCCTGTGGCTTTCGAGCTGGATGATCCACAACGCCAACCATCTGCGGCCAAGCCGCGACGGCTTGAAAGTCGGCGGCCATCAGGCCTCGTGCGCCTCAGCCGCGACCATCATGAGCGCCCTGTTCTTCAAGGCCCTCACCCCCAACGACCGCATCGCGGTGAAACCGCACGCAGCACCCGTTCTTCACGCGATTAACTATCTCCTGGGCAGGCAGTCGCGTGAAAAGCTCGAGGCGTTTCGCGCACTCGGCGGTGCGCAGGCCTATCCCTCGCGCACGAAGGACGAGGGCGGTATCGACTTTTCGACGGGGTCGGTGGGCCTGGGTGTCGGCTGTACGCTGTTTGCCTCCATCGTGCAGGACTTCCTCGCCGCGCGCCGTCCGGAGATGCCCGTCGGCCGCATGGTAGCGATCATGGGCGATGCCGAGCTCGACGAGGGCAACGTGTTCGAGGCCCTACTCGAAGGCTGGAAGCACGACGTTCGGAACTTGTGGTGGGTGATCGACTACAACCGCCATAGCCTCGACGGCACCGTGAACGATCACCTGTTCCAGAAGATCACGAGCTTCTTCGACACGGTGGGCTGGAAGGTCGAGAGCCTGAAATACGGCAAGCAGCTTCGCCACGCCTTCATCGGACCGGCCGGCGACGCGCTCCAGCGCTGGATCGACGATTGCCCCAACCCGCTCTACTCCGCGCTCGTGTTCAAGGGTGGCCCCGCTTGGCGCGAGCGCCTTAAGCGTGATCTCGACGGCACCAGCGGCCTCGCCGAGTTCCTCGACACGCATGACGACGCGAGCCTGCATCGCCTGATGACCAATCTCGGCGGCCACGACCTCGACACGCTGGTCGAAGCCTTCGATACCGCGCGCGACGAGCAGCCGCGCTGCTTCATCGCCTATACCATCAAGGGTTACGGCACGCCGCTCGCCGGCCACCGCGACAACCACGCCGGGCTGATGACGCAAAAACAGATCGAGCAGTTGATGGCGACCTGCGGGGTTGCTGCCGGCGAGGAGTGGGAGCCGCTTGGCGGTCTTTCCCCCACGCGCCTTGCCGAGGTCGCATCCTATCTCGACGAGGTGCCTTGGCGGGCCAAGCCCATCGCGCCGCCGCGCCGTCCCGCGCTCATCAAGGGCGAGATCACGGCGCCTGCCTCGCCCAGGACCTCCACTCAGGCCGCCTTCGGTGCGATCATGGCCGAGCTCGCCAAGTCGGAGACCGAGCTCGGCGCGCGCCTCGTGACGACCTCGCCCGACGTCGCCGTGTCCACCAACCTTGCAGGCTTCATCAACCGGCGCGGCGTCTTCCATCGCAATCCAAGCACCGACGTTTTCCGCAACGAGCACATCGCCTCGCCGTTGAAGTGGCAGCAGGATCCGCGCGGCCAGCACATCGAGTTGGGCATCGCGGAGAACAACCTGTTCCTCATGTTGGCGGCGGCGGGCCTTGCCGAGCCGCTGTTCGGGGAGCGGCTGCTGCCCGTCGGTACGGTCTATGATCCCTTCGTCAATCGCGGCCTCGATGCGCTGATCTACGCCTGCTACCAGGACGCGCGCTTCATGCTGGCGGGAACGCCTTCGGGCATCACGCTGGCGCCGGAAGGTGGCGCGCACCAGTCGATCAACACTGTGCTCACCGGGATGTCCATTCCAGGGCTCTCCATGTTCGAGCCGGCCTTCTCCGACGAGCTGGCGCGGATCATGAGCTGGGGCTTCCTCAACATGCAGCGGAAGGACGGCGGCTCGACCTACATGCGGTTGTCCACACGCGCCATCGACCAGCCGCAGCGGCAGATGGACGACGCCCTCTCCGAGGCGATTGTCGCAGGCGGATACTGGCTTGTGCCGCCGCGCGCTGACACCCGCATCGCGATCGTCTACGCCGGCGCTGTGGCCCCCGAGGCGATGGCCGCGCAACGGCGCCTCGATGCGGATGGACACGCTGCCGCGGTGTTGGCCGTCACCTCCATCGGCCGCCTCTATGCCGACTGGCAGGAAAACGGCACCCGATCGCGCATTACCCGCCTGCTGGCAGATCTTGCGCCCGGTGCCCGCATCGTCACGGTGCTCGATGGCCATCCAGCAGCCCTGACCTGGCTCGCAGCCGCGCGCGGTAACCCGCTGCGCTCACTTGGCGTGTCGTCGTTCGGGCAGTCCGCGGACGTCCCTGACCTGTACCGCCGCCACGGTATCGACGCCGACGCCATCGTCGCGGCAGCAACGCAGCCCTGAAAATGTCAGAGACGTTCATCCCGCCCCCTTGATCCTCGACCGCGCGAGCCTGGGCGAGGCAGCGTCGGCGGTCGGGCTGACGGCTCAGCCGAAGGCGACTTATTCTCTTTGTCTGACACACCGCTTGCCGTGTGCCGCGGACCATCACATGATGCGCACAAAACGCATCTTGGGAGGTTCGCTCATGAATTTGACACGGACTGTCGCGTGTCTGGCTGCGGCGTGTCTCGCCGTCACGCCGGCGCTGGCCCAATCCGATCTATACAAGGGCAAGACCGTGCGCATGGTCGTCGCCTCCGGCGTCGGCGGCGGCTATGACATCTACGCGCGCCTTCTTGTTCGCTACCTTGAGAAAGCACTGCCCGGCCAGCCGACTATCGTGACCCAGAACATGGAAGGTGCCGCCGGCATCACGGCCACCAACTGGGCCTATCGGATCGCGCCGAAGGACGGCACGGTAATCCTCGCAACTGCCAACGCCCTGCTGCTCGAGCCGCTGTACGGCAACAAGGCCGCCGACTTCGCGACGACCGAGTTCGAGTGGGTCGGCTCGATCGGCAAACAGCAGCAGGTGTGCGTCACCTGGAATACATCGCAGACCCGGACGTTCGAGGATGCACTTGCGCGCGAGACGATCGTCTCCGCGACTGGCGCTGCCGGCGGCCCCGCGATCTGGCCGCGCATCATCAACGCCATGACGGGCGCGAAGCTGAAGGTGATCGGCGGCTATTCGACGAGCGCGAGCCGCCTCGCGGTCGAGCGCGGCGAGGTCGACGGCATTTGTGGCCTCGCGTGGTCGACCCTCAAGACCTCCGATCCGCGCTGGATCAAAGAGAAGCTCATCAACGTGCTCTTGCAGATGGGTGTAAAGCCGCATCCGGAGCTGCCGAATGTGCCCTTGCTGTACGACAAGGTGAAGAGCGAGGATGACCGCTCGACGCTTCGTCTGGTCTTTGTGCCCGACGAGATGGGCCGGCCCTATCTCATGCCGCCGGGCACGCCGCCGCAGCACGTCGCTGCCGTTCGCGCAGCATTTCGCGCAGTCGTTAACGACCCCGCCTTCCGGGCAGAGACGTCGAAGCGCGGCTTGGAGGTCGATCCGGTCTACGGCGAGGATATGGCGCGCATCCTGAAGCAGGCCCACGCCTCGCCGAAGCCAGTGGTGGAACGGGCGACGGCGCTGATGGCGCGCGCGCCAGCGAAGAAATAGCGCGACCGATCGTCAGCGCCGCTTCGTCCCCGAAAGCGCGTAGCTCATCATCTTGTAGGCGAGCTGCGCCGCGAGGAAGTCGCAGGCGTGCAGGCCTGGAATGGGTGCCAGCTCGACGAGATCCATCCCGACGATCCTCGAAACCTCCGCCGCGCGTCTGAGGATCGCGAGCGACTGCAGGTAGCTCAAGCCAGCCGGCGTCGGCGTTCCCGTCGCCGGCATGATCGTGCCGTCGAGCCCGTCGATGTCGAACGTCACGTACACAGGCTTACCGACCAGCGGCGCCACTATGTCCTCGATGTTCCACCTCGCCTGCGCGTGGCCGTAGTGCACGTGGACACGCCCGCGGCTCGCCTCGATAAAACGCGCCTCCGGTTCCGAGATGGCGCGAATGCCGACCGACACCAGCGAGATGTTCGCGTGGTCGAGCACACGGCGCATGGCCGAAGCGTGGCTGTAGTGCTCGCCGAGATACCCGTCGCGGAGATCCGCGTGGGCGTCGAAATGCAGCACCACGAGATCATCGAAGCGCCGCGCGAACGGCCGGATGGCGCCCGCCGTGACCGAGTGCTCGCCGCCGATCACGAACGGCATCTTGCCTGCTTCGAGCACCGCGCCCACCAGCCCCTCGAGCTGATCGAGCGCGGCCGGCACGGACTTCCCGATCTTGGGTTCCGGGACCGCGGCGATGCCGTAATCCTTATAGGGCTCGCGCCACAGCTCCTCGTCGAACAGCTCGAGCTGATGGCTCGCCGCCATGATCGCCTGCGGTCCCTTGGCGGTGCCGGAGCCATAGCTGACGGACGCCTCGAGCCCGAACGGGATCACGACGCAGCGCGCATCACCTGGCCGGCCAGCGTCCTCGCGCAGCGGATCGAGGAACGAGCGATCGGCGGGGAGGTAGCGCAGCTTGGTGGCGGCGACAGACTTGTTGGCAGGCTTCTTGGGCATGGGCACCACATGTGGGATCAGGCCCTGCGGGGCTGACCCCACATGGGCGGCTATTTGTGCAGGATCGAGTTCAGCCCGGCGGCGGAACGTCGGGGCCAGCCCCTGCGGTACTGACCCTGGGACGCTCAGGCCCTGGGACGCTCAGGCCTGCGCGGCCTGCTGCTGCTCGATGTCATACATCGTGAACATCGGCTCATCGAGCAGGATGCCTTCGAGATACGAGCCGTAGCCGTTGAAGCGGCCGCCGATGGCTCGCCCGTAGGCGCCGACATTGCCGATCTCGATATAGTCGCCCTCGCGGATCGAGGCAGGCAACATGAACGGTCCCTTCATGCGGTCGATCGAGTCGCAGGTCGGTCCCCAGAACTCGAAGGGCGCCATCGGCTCCGTCGCCGGCACGTCGCGGCTGACGAGCTGGACAGGGAACACGAAGTTCAGGTGCGCGGCGTCGAACAGCGCGCCGTAGCTGCCGTCGTTGATGAACAGCTCGTCGCCGCGTCGGGCGTCGACGCGCACGATCAGGCTCTCTGCCTCTGCCACCAATGCGCGGCCGGGCTCGCAGATCAGCCTGCAAGCGGCCGACACGGGCAGCCGCTCGAAGCCGGAACTGATGACGTCGATGAAAGCCGAAAGCGGGGCCGGGTGGCTGTCCGTGTAACGTGACGGAAACCCACCGCCGACGTCGATGCCATCAACGACCACACCCGCCTTCACGATCAGTTTGTGGACCTCCGAGAGCGCGTTGGCGTAGGCATCCGGCGTCGTCGTCTGAGAGCCGACGTGAAAAGTGATGCCGAGTTCGTCGGCCACCTGCCGCGTCTTGACGAGCAGGCGCGCGGCCTTGTGCCCCGTGACGCCGAACTTGCGCTCGAGCGGCACGCGGCTGTTCTTGGCCGGCACGGCGATGCGGACGAACAGCTCCAGGTCCTTGGCGCCGCCCGTCTCCTCGACGATCTTGGCAAGCTCGTCCTCGGTGTCGAGCGCGAAGCAGCGGATGCCGTACTCGTGATAGGCGAGCCGGATGGCAGCACGCGACTTGACCGGGTGCATGAAGTGCAGCCGCACACCTGGAATGGTGGCGGCATCCTCCAGCTCGGGGATGGACGCAACGTCGAAGTGGGTGATCCCGGCGCCGTATAGCGCCCCGATCATGAACACCGAGTCGTTCGCCTTATAGGCGTAGGCCACCTCGCCGGGGAAGTTCCGAAGGAACCACTGTGCCGCCCTTCCAGCCGCATGGGGCCGGATTCCGAAGACGGGGCGGTCGGGCTTGATTGCGTCGATCAGCGCGCGCGCGGACGGGTATCTTTCCATTTCATGGGACCTCCACCAGTCGGGTTTCAACCAGTAGGCGCTGCTCGACCAGCAGAGACCGCCACTTAGCTACAGGAGATCGCAAATAAGGTGCCTCGCTGTCATTGTAAAGACCCTGCCGGCCGACAGGGTTTAGATTGTGCCGATCGGGCTCTGGTGAGCAGCAGCGCACACGGAGCACGCGCCAGGTCCCACTGCCTGTTCCGCTGCGCGCGCCCTCGGAGTTCCCCTCGACGCATTGACGAATGACAATTCCGGACGGGGGCATCAATGCCTACACTTTGAAGGCAAGGCGTGGCGCCAGCCACGTTTTCTCCGCGTAGCTTTAGGAGGGTGTAATGCGGAAATTCCTGGTGACAGTACTGGCGGCCACTGCCGCCCTGGCTGCTTTCTCGGCCTCAGCCAGCGCTCAGAGTTGCAAGGCCGAGGAGATCGTCGCGACCGGCCGCGCCTCGCTGACCGAGGGTGGCGCGCGGCGCAATGCCATCGAGAGCTGGCGACGTGAGGTGCTCTACCGCTACGGCGAGAGCTGGGCAGAGTTCGAACGCGCCCGCGATTCCAACGTGGAACGGTGCGCGCACACCTCGCTCGGCATCCTGTTGCGCTGTGAGGCCCGCGGCAAGCCCTGCGAAGTGCCTTTGCAGGCGTCCTCGCCTGTGTTCGTCTTCACGCCGGTTACCTGCCGATCCACCGACAGCAAGGCCTGCGATCCCTACGTCAAGGCCATGCAACTCAAGCTTACGGCAAAGGGCTGCCGCACCAAGCCGGATGGCGCCGCCGGCCCGTCGACGGCGAACGCACTGCGTTGCTTCCAGCGCAAGGCCAATCTGCCCGTTACCGGAAGCCTCGATCTGGATACCGCCAGGGCATTGAACAACTGAGCGCCTCGGACGGCCGCTTTCTGAGGCGGATCAGGTCCTCGCTCGTGCGATCGCCTCTAATACCCGCTCCGGCGTGAAGGGCTGTTGCAGCACCTTCGCGCCGAGCGGCTTCAGTGCGTCGTTGACCGACACCCACAGCGCCCCCATTGCGCCGATCAAGCCACCCTCGCCGATGCCCTTCGCGCCGAGCTGGGTGGAGGCCTCGGGTGTCTCGACGTGGCCGACGACGATGTCAGGCAATTCGCCCGCCATCGGCACGAGATAGTCCGCCATCGTGCCGTTGATGAAGCTGCCGTCCTCGTCGAACACGCATTCCTCGTAGAGCACTGCGCCGATGCCTTGCACCACGCCGCCGCGCACCTGCTCGGCGACCAGTAGAGGGTTGATGATGCGGCCGCAGTCGTCGACTGCCCAGTGTCCGAGCATCCCGATCTCGCCCGTCTGCGCGTCGACCTCGACGTAGCTCGCTTGCACGCCGTTGGAGAGGTAGCACATCTGGTCGTTTACGACGTGGCTCGCGGTCACGCTGAGCTGCACGTCGAAGTCCTTGGGCAAAGTGTCCTGTCGGAAATAGCCGATGCGGCCCACCTCTGCGAGACTGATGACCGCCTGCCCCGTCCGCATGTTGACGACCTGTCCGCCCGCTAGGTCGAGCTCCCCGGCCGGCGTCTGCGTGATGGTTCCGGCGAGCTCGAGTATGTTGCGCTTCAGCAGTCGTCCGGCCTTGAGCGCCGCCTCGCCGCCTATGGCCGTCCCGCGCGAGGCCCACGCCCCGCCGCCATATGTCGAGATGGCGCTGTCGCTGGCGATGATGCCGACATCCTCCACCCCGACGGTCAGCGTGTCGGCCACGATCTGCGCGAGTGCCGTGAGCGTGCCCTGCCCCTGGTCGGTTAGGCTCGTCGTGCATCTGACGACGCCCGAAGGCTCGAGGCGCAGCGAGCAGCCGTCCTGTGTCGAGATCGATGCGCCAGATGGCCCGTAGTAGGGCGGACCGTAGGCCGACTGCTCGACGAAATTGGCGATACCGATACCGCGCAGAATTCCCTTCTCGCGCAGCGCCGCCTGTTCGCGGCGCAGCCTGTCGTAGTCCATCATCCCGACGATCTTCTCGAGGCATTCGTGGAACGAGACCGTCTCGAGCCGCTGCCCGCCCGGTGTCGTGCAGGGCAACGACGACTTCGGCCTGAGCGCGCGCCGCTTCATCTCGACGGGATCTAGCCCGAGCCGCGAAGCAGCCTGATCCGCCAGCAGCTCTGCCGCGATGCAGGCGAGCGGCATGCCGACGCCGCGATACATGCCGACAGGGCTCTTGTTGACGTAAAGGCTGCGCGTGCGCGCGCGATAGCTCTCGAACGCATAGGGCGCCCCCGCGAGCGTGACGCACATCATGCCCTCGGCCACGTTGAAGCGCAGCGGCATCCCGAACGCGCCGACCGCGCCGATGTCGTCGACCTCCATCGCCGTGATCTCGCCAGTGCGCTTCAACGCCATGCGAGCCCGGACGCGGTGCTCTCGTGCGTGTGCGTCTGAAACGAAGGCCTCCAGCCTGTCGACGATCAGCTTCACTGGCCGGCCGAGTATCATGCTGGCGACGACGGTGGTGATTTCATCGGGATAGACGTTGAGCTTCATGCCGAAGCCGCCGCCGATGTCGGGCGCCGTCACGCGCACCTTGTGCTCGGGGATGCCCAGATGCCGGCTGAAGATCTCCTGCATCTGGAACGGCGACTGATGGCAGTGCATTACGTTGAGCGTGCCGTCGGCCGGATTGAAGTCGGCGATCAGCCCGCGCGGCTCCAGCGTCAGCGCCTGCTGCCGGCCGAACGTCATCACCTCCTCGACGACGAGATCGGCAGCGGCGAATGCAGCGTCCGGCGTGCCCTTCTCAATGCGGAAATCGAACGCGAGATTATCGCCCAGCTCATCGTGGACGGCCCCGCGAGCGGCATCGAGTGCGTGGTCGATGTTGGCGATAGCGGGCAGATCGTCCCACTCGGTTGCCACGAGCTCTGCCGCATCCTCCGCGAGCGCCCGGCTCGAGGCGATGACGACGGCGACCGGCTGGCCCTGCCAGACGGCCTTCGACGAGACCAGCAACTCCTGCGGCGGCGAGCGATGGCCCGGCCGGTGCAGGGCCACGCCGACGAACGGCTTGCAGCGAGGGTTGATCTCGGCGGCCGTCAATACGGCGACGACGCCCGGCTGGCGGCGCGCCTCCGCCGCGTCGAGCTTTGTCAGCCGCGCGTGCGGCGAAGGGCTGCGCACGAATGCGGCATGCAGCATACGCGGCAGCACGATGTCGTCGATATATCGGCCGCGCCCTGCGGCCAGACGCTTCAACTCGAGTCGCGGAACGCTCGCGCCGATGCCGCCCTTGGCCGCCGCGCTGCTCATCCCTCGACCACCTGCTCATGCGCGATGCCGCGGCAATCCATCTCGTATTCGAGATCGACCACCGGCGGGCGGCAGTATTGCCACGTGATGCCGTGCCGGGCAGCGCCCCGCCGCACGATTTCTCTGTCGATGAAGGGATGGATGTCGTGAACGCAATAGACTTGGACGCCGGTCGTGTCCTTCCAGCCGAAGCCGAGTAGCCCCATGCGGCGCTCCATCTCGCCCAGCACCCATCGCGCCTTCTCGGTCATGGCGTCCGGGCTCGTCTCACCGAGCCGGATGATGCGTTCCTTGTAGCTCGCGCCGCCTTCCTTCGCCTCGCCGCTGCCGGCGATGTGGAAGCTCGGCGCCGCGCTCGCATCCACCTCCGTGAACGTGAATGCGTGCATCGACGGCTCCTTCGGCGGATCGACCTCGGGGCACACGTTGCTGCGCGCGACCGGGTTGGCCTTGGTGGCCTCGTCGTAGATGCCCCATCGCGATAGCGTGCCGACATAGATCAGGTTGAACGCCTTGAACCCTTCCTCGGTGAACGGCGCCGACGAGCGCAATTCGCACGCCGCGAACGACGTTACAGGCCGCCCGGCAGCCTTCATGATCCGCTCGGCCGCCGCGAATCCGTCCACCAGCTTGACCGGCTCGCGAAACCTCACGCGCCGCAGGCGGAACCCTGCCTCCGCCGCCACACCGCCGGAATACTGGAACACGCCCGCCACATAGCGATAGCCGCCCGGCTCGAACTTCACGACACTGGACATCTCGATCTCCTCGCGCAGGTGCCTGCCTCTCAGGACGGCTGGCACCAGATAGCAGTTTAAGTCTCTCCGTCAGGGTAAAGGGCCCGCAGGAGCCGAAACGCCCATATAGGCTTCGCGCACCGCTGCATTGCCGGCAAGGTCCCGTGCCGCCCCCGAAAGCGTGACACGGCCGCGGTCGACGATGAACCCGCGGTTGGCAAGCTCGAGGCCCGCTATCACGTCCTGCTCCACCAGCAGAATAGCGACGCCGCCGGCGTTGATCTCTCTGAGCCGGTCAGAAAGCTGCTCCACTACGCGTGGCGCCAGGCCAAGCGAAAGCTCGTCGATCAGCAGCAGGCTCGGCCGCGACATCAGCCCCCGTCCGATCGAGCACATCTGCTGCTCGCCGCCCGACAACGTGCCCGCGTCTTGCCGTCGCCGTTCCGCGAGGATGGGAAACATCGCGTAGATGCGCTCCAGGTCCGCGTTCACGGCATCGCGATCCTCGCGCAGATAGGCGCCCATCAGCAGGTTGTCGCGCACGCTCATGGCCGAGAACAGCCGGCGCCCTTCCGGCACGTGCGCCACACCGGCACGCACGAGTTCGGCCGGGCCTGCCCCCGTCATCGGCTTGCCGTCGATCGCGAAGCTGCCGCCCTTCACGGGAAGCAACCCGGAGATCGTGCGCATTATGGTGGACTTGCCCGCACCGTTCGATCCGATGATGGCGACGATCTCGCCGGCCGCGACGTCGAGCGAGATGTCCCACAGCACCTGGACATCGCCGTAACCGCCCTGCAGATTGCGGACCTCGAGCTTGGTTCTGGCGCTCACGTCGCACCTCCCGCGATGAGCCCGGCGTAGCGTGTCCCTAGATACGCCTCGATCACGGCTTTGTCCGCCAGCACGGCGCGCGGCTCACCCTCCGCGATGAGCTGGCCGTGATGCAGCACGACGATGCGCTGCGAGATCGACAGCACGACTTTCATGAGGTGCTCGACCACGAGAATGGTCACGCCCGACGCCGATATGCGTTTGATGATGTCGAGCGCCTCGTCGATCTCGGAAGGATTGAGGCCGGCGTTGACCTCGTCGAGCATCAACAGGCGCGGCCGCATGGCGAGGCTCTTGGCAAGCTCTAGCCGCTTGCGCTGGGCGAGTGTCAGCGTCGCGGCGCGCTTGCCGGCCAGTGCGGCGAGGCCCGTGAACTCGAGTTGCCCCAGCGCCGCCGCCTCCGCCGCTGCCATTGTCGGCGCGCGTCCCGCGAACAGCGCTCCGGCAGCGACGTTCTCGAGCACCGTCATCTCCGGAAACGGCTGTACGATCTGGAAAGTTCGCGCAACGCCGAGCCGGGCGATGGCGTGCGGCTTAAGTCGCGTGATGTCCCGCCCCTCGAAGCGGATGGTTCCCGCGGTGGCTGGATGCACCCCCGTGATGGTGTTGATGAGCGTCGTCTTGCCCGCACCATTGGGGCCGATCAGGCCCACGATCTCGCCGGGTGCCATGGTGAACGACACGCCGTCGACGGCCTTTAGCCCGCCGAAGCGGCGCTCGACCCCCTGCAACTCGATCAGCGGAGCGGTCACGCCGGCCCTCCCGCTTTCTGGCCGCGTCCGCCCACGAGGCGCACCAGAAGCGGCATCAGCCCGTTCGGCAGGAACAGCACCAGCGCCACGATGATCACGCCCAGAACGGCCGCATGAATTGTCAGGAAGTTGCGCCACACCACCTCTTCGAGCAGCAGCAGGATGAAGGCTCCCACCACCGGCCCGAGCAGCGTCCCGACGCCGCCGAGCAGCACCATGACGAGTGGCTTCACCGACAACAGCACGTCGAATACGTCGGTCGGGTCGATGTAGTGCGTCCATGACGCATAGATCGCGCCTGCCCCGCCGACGAACACGGCGGACAGCACGAAGGCGATGGATTTGTAGAAGTAGGCGTTCACGCCCAGGATGCTCGCCGCATCCTCGTTCTGCTTGATGCAGCGCAGCGCGAAGCCGATCTTGCCGTGATGAACCAGCAGCGCCGCCGCGAATGCGATCGCGAGCATTCCGAGCATCGCGTGGTAGAAGAATTGCGCCTGCGCCGTGACGTTGCCCTTGATGACCGGCAGGTTGAGCCCCATGCCGCCGCCGGTGAGGTCGGGCGTGGTGTTGACGATCTCGCGCAGCACCTCCGCGATGACGAGGCTCGCGATCGCGAAGTAGTGCCCCCTCAGATGCAGGATGGCCCCGCCGACGAGCCCGGCGAAGATGCCGGCCGCAATGCAGGCAGCACCCCAAGTCGCCAGCATCGGCATGCCCTTGGCCTGCATCACGGCGGAGACGTAGGCCCCCAGCCCGAAGAACGCAGCGGTTGCGAACGATGGATAGCCCGCAAGCCCGCCGATGAAGTTCCACGACTGCGCGAGCACGGCGTACATCGCGACGATCGTCGCCAATCGCAGGACATAGTTGCTGGCGACGAGAGGCAGCGCGGCTGCAACGGCGAGGCACGCCCCGAGCAACACCCATTGAACGATATGGCGCTGCATCACTCGTAGCCCTTCTTGCCGAGAATCCCGCTCGGCCGCACGAACAGCAGAAGCAGCAGTAACCCGAACGAAAGCGTCACCGCGTGCTCCGGGCCGAGCGCATACCCACCGAAGCTCTCGATGATGCCGAGCGCGAGACCTCCGACCAGCGCTCCCGGCACGCTGCCGAGCCCGCCCAGCACGCACACCACGAACGCCTTGCCGAGAAACAACGTGCTGTTCAGCGGCGAGATCGGATAGACGATACTGAGGAGCGCGCCCGTCGCACCCGCCATCATCGCGCCGACCGCGAACGTGACGGCATTTATGCGTGGCACGTTCACACCCATCAACGACGCCGCCTCGCGATCCATGCGGACGGCGACGATGGCGCGGCCGACGCTGCTGTCACGCAACAGGCGATAGAGCCCGTAGGTCAGTCCCAGCGCCAGCACCATCGCCGCGAGCCGGTCGCCCGGCACGAGAACCGGGCCAAGCACCAGCGCCGGGAGCGGACTGGCGAGGTTCACTTTCCGGTAGTCCGCCGTGAACGCGATGAGCATGGCGTTGTTGAGCACCAGATCGAGCCCGAACGTCAGCGTCAGCGTGATCAGCACCGGCGCCGAGATCACGCGGTTCAAAAAGCCCGCCTGCACGGCATAGCCGAGAGCGAACAGCACCGCGGCAGCAGGGCCGATCGCCAGGAACGGATGCAGCCCGGCATAGGCGAACAGGAAGAACGCCACATACGAGCCCAGCACGATGAACGAGCCGTGCAGGATGTTGATGACGTTGAGCACGCCCCACACCAGCGAGAACCCCACCGCGATCGCCGCGTAGAGCCCGCCGAGCACGATGCCGTTGGCCAGGAGCTGGAGGTAGATCATGAAGACGCTCGGGTCTCGAGAAAAGGCAGGCGATTGAAAGCCAGCCGTGCCGGCGCGGACAGAATTGCCGCGCGCCGGCATTGCCGTTGGAAACCCAAGGCAGGCGTGCCGTTCAGCGTTTCATGTAGCGGAAATTGCCCTGCTTGATCCCGGTGGGCCAGATCACGACGGGCTTGCCGCCCTGGATCTGGAAAACCGGCGGCTCGAGCGAGTTGATCTGGCCGATCGGGCCAAACTTGATCTTGCCGTAGAAGGTTTCCGCATCGAGCTTGGCGATGGCATCACGCACGCGCTTAGGGTCGGCCGAGCCTGCGGCCTCCATCGCGAGCTGGATGACGATGCCGCACGCTGCCGACGATGCTTCGATGTAGTCCGCTTCGTCGCCCTTGTACTTTGCAGCGAACGCCGCGTTGAAAGCCTCCGTCGAGCCGAACACGTCCTTGCCCTTGTAGCGCACGGACGGCTGCCACCAGGACGACGACGCGATGTTGTCGGCCAGCGGGCCGCTCGCCGTCACGAACTCCTTGTAGGCGGGGCCAGCGATCATCGAGATGGCGAGCGGCTTCACGCCGAGATCGTTCATCTGCTTGCGCATCGCGACGAGGTCGTTGATGTAGCCGGTGCCGAACACCCAATCCGGGTTGGCGGCCCGCATCTGGGTGATCGCCGAGGCATGATCGAGCACGCCGATGGCATAGCGCTCGAACATCACGACCTCGATGCCGCGCTTCTTGGCGCTCTTCTCCATCTCCTGCGCGATGGCGAGCGGAAACAGGTCGTTGCGGGCGAGAATGGCGAGCCGCTTGATGCTCTTGTTGGCCGTCACCGCGGCTGCATGCGGCTCGGTCACGGTGTCGTTCGGCGTCAGCGTGCCGAACAGATACTTATAGCCCTGATCGTAGACCTGCGCCGAGGACGCGCTGGGCCCGAGCATCGGGATTTCGTACTTCTCCGCGACGCTGCTCGCCGCCTTGGTCGCACCCGAGCCGAACGGGGCGAACATGAAGCTGACCTTGTCCTGCGATATGAGCCGCTCGGCCGATTGTACTGCGCGCGGCGTGTTCGAGGCATAGTCGACATACACGATCTCGACCTTGTAGGCCTTGCCGCCGGCCTTGATGCCGCCCTTCGCGTTCACGGCGTCGGCCCACAGGTTGTACCCGCGCTGCTGCTTGATGCCTTCCGGCGACAGCGGTCCGGTGAGTGGCAGCGGGGCGCCGATCCGCACCACGTCGCCAGCCTGGGCGAAGCTGCGTCCCGAGATTGCCAGGGATGCGCCGAGGCTCCCTGCAAGGGCACCGAAAGTTCTGCGACTGACCGGTTTGCGGGGCATGGTTTTCTCTCTCTTTGCTGTGAGGCGGCACTCATATTGCTGGCAGAGCCGGCCGAGCGCAAGTGCGCCGATCGCGGCATCGATGCGGTAGCCATCCCACGCATGGCAGAGTAGGTAGATTGCACAGCAGGGCGTCGGTCTGCGCCCGAATAACGTGCAATCTAGAACCGCTGAAACTCCGAGGAGATGCCGATGGCCAGCAACCTGCCTTTCCGCGCCGACCATGTCGGCTCCCTCCTGCGCAGCGCGCCGCTGAAGGAGGCCCGCGCCAAGCGCGAGGCCGGCACGATCACTGCAGATCAACTGAAGGCGGTCGAGGATGTCGAGATCCGTAAGGTCGTGGCCAAGCAGGAGGAGATCGGCTTGAAGGCGATCACCGACGGCGAGTATCGTCGCGCGTGGTGGCACTACGACTTCCTCGGAGAACTGGCCGGCGTGAGGATCGAGGACGCGGACCAGGGGATCCAGTTCAAGGGTGTCCAAACCAAGTCCCAGGTGCCGATGATCCGCGGGAAGATCGGTTGGAACGCGCAGCATCCTTTCATCGAGCACTTCAAGTTCGTGAAGGCGAGCACGAAGCAGACACCGAAGATGACGATCCCTTCGCCGTCGATGCTTTACTATCGCGGTGGCCGAAAGGCGATCGGCCCCGGCCTCTATCCCGACCAGGCCGAGTACTGGCATGACCTCGGCCAAGCCTACGCTGGCGCGGTCAAGGGTTTCTACGATGTCGGCTGCCGCTATCTGCAGATCGACGACTGCTCGTTCGCCTACTTCTGCGATCCCGAACAGATCAAGATGCTCTCCGCCCGCGGCGACGACCCCAAGACCCTGCCCTACAGGTTCGCGGACATGATCAATGCTGCCGTCGCCGACAAGCCAGCCGACATGACGACCTCGATCCACGTCTGCCGCGGCAATTTCCGGTCGACCTTCGTGTCGTCGGGTGGCTACGAACCGATCGCCGACCTGCTATTCAACCGCACGAATGTCGACGCCTACTTCCTGGAGTGGGATACCGATCGCGCCGGCGACCTGTCTCCGCTGCGCTTCCTGCCGAAGAACAAGAAGGTCGTTCTCGGCCTCGTCACGACGAAGACCGGCAGCCTCGAGACACGGGACGCGATCCGGCGCCGCATCGACGAGGCGACCAAGTACGCGAGCCTCGATCAGCTCTGCCTGTCGCCGCAGTGCGGTTTCGCCTCCACCGAGGAGGGCAACACGCTCGCCGAGGAGGAGCAGTGGGCGAAGCTGCGCATGGTCGTCGAGATCTCCAAAGAGGTCTGGGGCGACAAGTAGGCAACCCACTTCCGAAATGCCGGTGGGGGCGGCGTCCGGCGCCGCCCCTTTCGTTTTCTGCCGTCACTACGCGAGGAACTTCAGCACGCGGCTGTTGAACTCATCCGCGCACTCGATGTTACCCATGTGTGCGGCGTTCTCGAGGAAGTGCAGCTGGCAGCTCGGAATCTTCGGCACGAAGTCGTCCGTGTAGCCGGGCTTGCGCAAAGGGTCGTGCCGCCCCGCGAAGACAAGCACCGGGCACTTGATGCCGGCATAGTTGATCTGGTCGCGCTCGGAAGGCCCGCCCGCACCGCGGAACGGCGCCTTGAAACGCGCAGCCGACGCAGCTTCCCATGCGCCCGGCATGTTCGCCATCTCGTGGCGCCGCTTGATGTAGGCGTCGTCCTTCGCCCACGACTTGTCGTGGAACATCACCTCCACGATGCGCCGCATGTGCTCGAAGCTGCCGTCGTAGGTGTTGATCACCTTGCGTGCTTCGTTGTCGGGCGCATCGCCGCCACCCGAGCAGCAAACGAGCTTGGCGATGTTCCAATCCGGGCGCGCCCGCGCCGCTACGGTCAGGCACATGCCGCCCGACATCGACGAGCCCATCACATGCACCGGCTCGGTGATCGCCATCGTGTCGATGAAGCGCTTGATGTGCGTCACTCGACGATTGAACTGGTTGCCGAAGTCGTGGATCTTGTCCGTGCGCCCGAAGCCCAGATGATCGGGCGCCAGCACGTGATACTGCTTGGCGAACACGGGGATGTTGTGCTCCCAGGTGATCTCGCCTGCGCCGCCGTACTCAGCCGAGTTGAGCAGCACGATCGTCGGCCGCTTGCCGCGATGCTCCGCCCCGGCCTCCAGGTAATGTGTTCTCACCCCGTCGACGGAGACGTAGTTGCCTTCTGCCATGACTGCGCTGTCCTCCTGTTGATGAATGCTTGCTGTCGCGTCGTTGATCGAGCCGCGCTTGCGTTGTGCCGCACCGGCAAGCAGATGTCACCCTGCCGTATCCTCATTATCGCCTGGACCGGTATGCCCCCAGAAGTAGGATTACGGCCTGGGCTTGCAGAGTGGCAGGTTTCACCGGCTGAATTTCCGGCTGCAGCCGGCCGTGAGCGCGCCGCGCCTGCAAAGCGGTCCGCTTTACCCCCGCGCCGCGGCCCTGCCTCGGAGCGCCGGGCACGCGGCATTTCACACGGTTCGCGAATGTGTGGCAAAGCTCGTAGGTTGACGGCTTCGCGACCTTACCCCTTGACGGTTATCTGCGCGTTGTCGGAATGCGCATCCGGCACCGGTCTCTGCCCGGGCTGCAGGTCGAGCGCACCAGCTCAAACTCCGGAAAAGTCCAATGAAGTTGATCGATCACGAGAGCCAGCCGAAAGACGAATGGCGCCAGGGCGTGCTCACCCGAATGCACATCTCGGCCGTCACCGGTGCGATGCAGTTGTGCATTTTCGACCAGTGGTGCGATCCGGGCCTCGGCGCGCCGACCCACCTCCACGCCGTCGAGGAGGTGCTGACGGTCATGTCCGGCCGCGCCGAGATTTGGGTCGGCGACGAGCGCAACATAGTCGTGGCCGGCCAGTCCGTCATTATCCCGGCAGGCAACAAGCACGGCTTCGAGAACATCGCCGATGGCCTTTTGCATGTCCGCGCAACGATCGCTGCTCCGATCTTCGAGGCGAGCTACGAGGACCGCTCGGAGCTGTCGCGTCGCTACGTGCCGCTGGCGTCGATAAAGGGCTGACGAAACTCAGCGCGTGGTATGCATCGCGGCGTCGATGGCCCGGTGCCGCGGTGCGATGACGAGCCATGCGGCGAGCGTGAACAGCGCGGCGAACGCGAACGTCGAGCGGATGCCGATGATCTCGGCGATGGCGCCGATCGCGAGTGCCCCGATCGCAGGCAGGCCGCGGTAGATGATGGCGTAGATCATCATCACCCGGCCGCGCATCTGATCGGCGACGGCCACCTGGGTCTGTGCCTGAATTCCGACGCCCATCAGCGTGAGCGCGAAGCTCCATACCAGCGCAAATGCCATCGCGGTGGCGAGCCTGTCGGTCGCCACGAACCCGAACGTCATCAACGCGAGGCCGCAGGTGGCAGCGATCGAGGCCGTAGCGAGGCCGTTCACGTGCCCGCGCGTGGTGAGGAATATTCCCGCCGCCAGCGAGCCGACGCCCATGCTGGAGGTCAGCCACGCAAGCCCGATCGGGCCGGCATCGAACACTGCCCCCGCGAAGCCCGGCAACAATTCCTGCAAAGGCCGCGCGAACAGCGATGCGACGGACAGCATCATGAATAGCGGCCAGATGCCCGCATGGCCGCGCGCATAGGCAAGCCCGTCGACGATCGACCGCAGCAGGCCCGGCCCCGCCTTGCTCTCGCGCGGAGCGGCGCTGACCTGCATTCGCGAGGTCTGCACGAAGAACACAAGGCATCCGCCGACATGCACCACGAACGTGCTGACGACCCCCATCATCGCGATGGCCAATGCCGCTAGCATCGGGCCGATGAAGCGCGAGCCGTGAAAGAAGATCGAATCGAAAGTGATCGCGCTCGGGTACTCGTTGCGTGGCACGAGCGCAGGGATGACGGTTTGTCGCGCAGCCGTGTAGCTCGGCTGTATCAGCCCCGACGCCAAGGAAAGGATGAGCAGAAGCTCGATCGTCATCAAACCCGCCAGCGTGAGACCGGCGAGCGCGATCGCCTGTGCGACGAACGCGATCTGCGACCATCGCATCAGCCGAACCGGATCGAGGCGGTCCGCCACCGCGCCGGCTATGGGGCCCAGGAACATCAGCGGCAGGAAATCGGCCGCCGCGATTGCCCCCACCCAGGCGTGGCTGTGTGAAAGCTCCCACGCCAGCCAGCCGACGCCGACGCGTTGCATCCAGCTTGTCACATAGAATGCGCCGAGCCCCGACATGAAGCGGCGATAGTCCTCATGCCGCCACACGCGCGCCGGCGGGCTCTCGCGCCATGCCTTCAGGGATAGGGAACGGAAGGCCATCGCATGGGGATGAGGACGGAGGAAGCGGGGCGGAAGGCGGCTGAACGAGGATCAACCGCGCCGCGCACCATTCACCGGCAGCGACCGGGGATCAAGGTCGCGGACACGCCACTTTGCATGATGGTTTCCGCAGCCTGCGAATGCCGGCCAGGTTGGGCCGGTCGATGCCCGAATTCACGCTATCGGACAGCGCGATTGGTGAGCACCTCGAAGTTGGCCCCGAGTGCCGCCTCGGCCTGGGCTGGCGGCAGCCCGCGGCGCACGAAGCCGACCGGATCCGGCAGCACCAGCAGGAACGGCGCATCGGTGCCGAACAGCAGGTGCTCGGCCGGGATCACACTGGCAGCGAAGCCGATGTAGCCTTCCTCGAAGCCCGCCGTGTCATACCAGAGCCGGTCGAGATACGCCCCGATGGGTTGCTGCAATCGGCGCTGGATCGACGGGTTCTTGTCGACCTCGCACTGCATCCGCCCGCGCAGCATCAGGCTGTATCCGCCGGTATGCGCACACACGAGCTTCAGCCGCGGATGCCGGTCGAGCATTCCAGAGCAGATCATGCGGAATATGTTGATCGAGGTGTCGAACAGATAGCCTGCGATCGTGGTCAGCTCGAACTCGGCGGTGCGATCCTTGCCCGCCGGATCGGCTGGATGGATGAACAGCGGCACATCGAGTGTCTCGGCAGTCTCGAAAATCGGTGCGAACTTCGGATCGTCGAGATAGGCGCCACGCACGTTGGTTGCGATATGCCCGCCGACGAAACCGTGCTCGGTAACGCAACGCTGCAACTCCGCGGCCGCAGCCTCGGGCGCCTGCATCGGCAGGAATGCCCATGCCGCGAACCGCTTCGGGTCCTGCCGGACGAGTCGGGCGAAGCCGTCGTTGCAGGCGCGCGCGGCCTCGACGGCAGGTGCCGTGTCGGAGAAGTAGTTGATGAGCGGCGTCGCCAGCGAGACCACCGTGCGGTCGATGCCGAGCTTTTCCATACGCGCGATCTGCCGGCCAGCGTCGAAGAATGTCTCGTTTAGCGCGAAGCGCGTGCCACGCACTTCCACGTCGATGTTCTCGCCCCGCCGCTCCAACTCGCGCACGCCGAAAGTCGCGCTAGCCTGCACGAGCCGGAAGTAGTCGTCCGGCACGAAGTGGCAGTGCATATCCGTGATCATTCGGGCGAGCCTTCGTTCGATGGAATACTGCGCTGGCCAGGTCTGGCAGATCTACTTCTTCCCCCAGAGCTGCTTGCTGGCGATCGCCGCGCCTTGGGCCAGCGCCTCGAACTTGGCCCACACGATGGAGGGATGCACTTCGTCGGAGCCCGCGAACGTCGCGAAGCCGCAATCCGTCGAGGCGATGACATTCTCCCGTCCCACCACGTTGGCGAAACGCACGATGCGATCCGCGACCAGATCGGGATGCTCGACGAGCACCGAGGCGTGCGTGATGACGCCCGGCATCAGAATCGCGCCCTCGGGTAGCTTCGTCGTCTGCCACACCTTCCATTCGTGCTCGTGCCGTGGGTTCGCCGCCTCGAACGAGAACACGCCAGCGTTGATCTTGAGCACGATGTCGACGATGTCCTTCAGCTCCATGTCGTGGAGCCGCGGCCCCATGTTGATGCCGTAGCAGGTGTGATAGCGGATCTTCTCGCGCGGAATGCCCCGCAGCGTATGATTGAGCAGTTCCACGCGCCGTTCCGCCCACTTGCGGCATTCTTTGAGCGAGAGCTTCGGGTTGACCATGTAGTAGGAGACGAGCCGGGGATCGTCGATCTGCAGCATGAAGCCGGCATCGACGATCGCCTTGTACTCCTTGCGCATCGCCTCGCCGATCGCCTCTACGTACTCGTCGTCGCTCTTGTAGTACTCGTTGGCGTTCCAGTCCTCGATGTTGGAGGGCGAGATGCAGGGTATGAACGCGCCAGCCAGCTTCTTGCCCTTCAGCGCCGCCTTCAGGTTGTCGAGATCCGCCTCGAGCTGCGCCTTGCCCTTGTAGGTGATCGGCCCTGTGCAGACCATCTGCATCTGGCGCTGGTTCACGTTGCCGAGCGTCGCCGCGTAGAACTCGGGGAACGCGCGCGCCTCCCTGGAGTTGGCCCAAGCCCGCCGCACGCCTTCTCGCGGCGTGAGGCCACCGAGCCTCTCGCGCGCGTATGTCACGAAGCTCGCCTTGGAGAACTCGCCGTCGTTGACCACGTCGATGCCGAGCTTCGCCTGGCGCTCGACGATTTCCGCCACGCCCGAGCGCACGCGCTTGGCGAGCGCTGTTTCGTCGACGGGAACGCCCGAAGCCTTCGCGCGGATCATCTGGAGAAGGTCGAGCGGCCGCGGCAGGCTGCCGGTGTGCGTGGTCAGGATACGGTCGGTCGAGCGTTGCATGGCCTTGCGTTTCTCCCAGGTGGCTTGCCCGCATTAAGGGCCAGCCACCAGGATTTGTCACGCTCTGGTGTCTTTGCGCCGATCTACTGCCCCATGCTGGAGCGGTGCGCCCACCCGGTCATACGCATCTCGAGCCATGCCATCAGCACGTACATCACGATGCCGAGCACGGCGAGCGCGATCAGCACGGCGAAAACGAGTGGCATGTTGAACTGGCTCTGAGCCGCCAGCATCGTGTGGCCGAGGCCTGAGTTCGCGCCTATCGTCTCCGACATCACCGAGCCGATGAAGGCGAGCGTGACGGCCACCTTGAGCGAGCCGAAGAAGTAGGGCAGCGCGCGGGGAATGCCGACCTTCAGCATGATGTCGAGCTTCTTCGCGCCGAGCGCGCGCAGCACGTCCTCGAGTTCCGGCTCGATCGTGGCGAGCCCTGTCGAAACGTTGACCACGATGGGGAAGAACGCGATGAGGAAGGCGGTCAGCACCGCCGGTATCGAGCCGATGCCGAACCACATGATGAGCACGGGAATGACCGCGACCTTCGGCACGGCGTTGAACCCGACCATCAGCGGGTAAAGGCCGGCGTAGATCGATCTCGACCAGCCGACCAGGATGCCGAGCGCCAGCCCGCCGATGATCGCCATTACGAACCCGAGCAGCGTCGTCCACATCGTCTGGATCGAGTTTTGCCAGATGGCGGGCCAGAACTGGATTGTCGCTTCGACGATCTTGCTCGGTGCAGGCAGCACGAACGGCGCGATCTTGAATAGCCACACCGCTCCTTCCCACACAGCGAACATCACGAACGCGTAGATCCACGGCGCCAGCGCGATCCAGTTGATGCCTTTTGTCTTGGACGCGCTACTCATGCCACGGACCTCGCCTGTGCAATATGGCTGCGCAGCTCGTGCACGATCTGGTTGAACTCGCCCGTATAGGTTATGTCGATGGGCCTGGGGCGTGGGAACTCGATATCGCGCGTCACGATGATCTTGCCGGGCCGCGCACTCATCACGAAGATCCGGTCGGCGAGATAGACGGCCTCGCGAAGGTCGTGCGTGACGAGGATCACCGTCATGCGCTTCTGCTGGTGCAGATCGCGCATCACCTGCCACAACTCCTCGCGCGTGAAGGCGTCCAGCGCGCCGAACGGCTCATCGAGCATGAGGAGCTTCGGGTCGTGGATCAGCGCCCGGCACAGGTTGGAGCGCTGCTGCATTCCGCCGGAGAGCTGCCAGGGAAACTTCTCGCCGAAGCCCTTGAGGCCTACGAGCGACAACAGATCTTCTGCCTGCTGGGTGTAAGCCTCGCGCTCCCGGCTCAGTCTCGCGCGGTGCGGCTGGACGATCTCCAGCGGCAGCATCACGTTGTTGAGTGTCGTCCGCCAGGGCAGCAGCGAGGGGTTCTGGAACGCCATGCCGGCGATCGAGACAGGGCCGTTGACGCCCTTGCCGTCGACATGGACCGTGCCTTGTGAGGGCCGAACGAGACCCGTCGTCAACTTCATCAAGGTGGACTTGCCGCAGCCACTGGGGCCGACCACCGCTGCGAATTGCCCCTGTTCGACGGTCATCGAAAGCCCCTCGACGGCCAGAGTTCCCCCCGCGCCGCCGTAGGTCAGGCTCACATCCGCGACCTCTACGAATCCCCCCGCCATGCTTTTCGATTCTCTCTCGTAGAT
Source organism: Devosia equisanguinis (assembly GCA_945862355.1). GTDB lineage: Bacteria > Pseudomonadota > Alphaproteobacteria > Rhizobiales > Hyphomicrobiaceae > CAMDPA01. The sequence continues at coordinate 23,031 of CAMAYR010000036.1, forward strand.
TCACTCTCGTAGGCCGGGTCGAGCGTAGCGCGACCCGGCCTACGGCTTCGGCATCACTTGATCATGCGCTCCGCTGCCGGCGGCAGGAACGAGCCGTCGAACACGACGCCCGGTGCCGGCGGGCTCTTCAGGTTGCGCGCTTCCTTCTGGATCGCGATGTTCTTGACGAGCTTGTCCTGCTCCACGCCGCCGAAGCCGTTCTTCTTGACAGCCGGCGTGATGAAGTTCTGCGCCAGCGCCATCCTTAGGCGCTCGAGCTCGACGGGCTTCGTCACCACCGAGTTGCGCTTGAGCACGCTGTCTACAGCGGTCTCGGGGCTCTTGGCGGTGTCCTGCATGGCCTTGACCATCGCCTTGAGGAAGCCCTTCACGGCATTCGGGTTCTTCGCCGCGAAATCCGAGCTGACGAGGATCGAGTTGCCGTAGATATCGAGACCGTTCTCGGCCATCAGGATCAGCGAGATGTCGCTTTCGGGCACGCCCTGGGACTTGAGGTTCAGGACCGACGAGAAGGAGAAGCCGAAGATCGCCTGCACCTTGCCCTGCGCAAGCATCGGCTCGCGCACGGGGAAGCCGACGTTCTCGAGCTTGATCTTCGAGATGTCGAGCTTCGCGACCTTGTGGAACACTGGCCATTGGCCGAATGCGCCATCGGCTTGCGGGGCACCCAGTGTCTTGCCCTCGAGTGTCTTCGGATTTGTAGTGACGCCGAGGCTCTTGCGTCCGATCACGGCAAATGGCGGCCGCTCGTAGATCATCATCACGGACTTGAGCTGGGTGTCCTTCTTGCCGTCGAGGAACTCGATCAGCGCGTTGAGGTCGCCGAAGCCCATCTGGTAGGTGCCCGACGCGATGCGCGTGATGGTGTCCCGCGAGCCGTTGCCGGTGTCGATGGTGACGTTGAGCCCCTCGGCCTTGAAGTAGCCCTTGTCGATCGCGACGAGGAACGGCGCGGCTGGCCCTTCGAACTTCCAGTCGAGCGTGAACTTGATGTCGGTGGCCTGCGCGGCGACCGCGCTGGCGGCGAGCAGTGCGGCGGCGCCGGCGAACGCAGTCGCCAGGCTGGAACGTCGGTCACTCATGAGGGTTGCTCCCTTGACGCTTGGGTGCGTGCTCCCGCGAGAAGCGGTTGCTACGCCGTAGTTGATACCCGTCTGTTTCTGGCATGTTTCAGGGTTGCCTGAAAGGCCCCACTGCTGGCGCAGGCTTGAGCAGTTTGGCGAAGGATTGTGCAGCGCAGGCAGGCGCATGGTGAAAACCTGATCCTGCAAGCGGAGTTCAAGAGGTGAGCAGGGGGTTGCGGTGCGGCTCGCCTACTGCTTAGACTTTGGCAGGGGTGTAAGGTCCGAAGAAGGCGAGCCCGGTGTCCGTGCAGTTGTCCGCGATGAATCCGAGCCGCGTGCGGGCACCCCAGGCTCTGGTGCTGACGCCAGTGCTTGCGTCGATTCTTGCGCCATTGCTGACGCTGGTGATGCTGCTCGCCGGAGCCCTGGCGGGCTCGGGCAGCGCCAGTGCCGCAGCCGGTGCCGCGCAGGCGGCTTCCGGTTTCTACAAGGGCCGGCAGGTCAGCGTCATTGTCGGCTATGGGCCCGGCGGCGGCTACGATACCTACGGCCGCCTCGTTGCCCGGCACATCGGCCGGTATCTGCCCGGTCAACCCAAGATCGTCGTGCAGAATATGCCCGGTGCCGGCAGCCTGGTGGCGACGAGCTACCTCTACCGCATTGCCCCCAAGGACGGCTCGGTCTTCGGAATCATCGCCCGCAACATGCCGCTGGTTGGCCTGCTAGGCACCAGGCAGAGCGTCGAGTTCGATCCGCTGCGGTTCACCTGGCTCGGCTCGTCGACGTCCTTCCAGAACGATGCCTACGTGCTGCTTGTGCGCAAGACTTCCGCGGTCCAGTCGATCGCCGACATTCGCAAGCCGGGCGTGCCACCACTGGTGCTGGGCAGCACCGCGGAAGGTGCATCCAGCGATGCGATGCCCGCTGTGATGCGCCAGCTGATGGGCCTCAACATCAAGACCATCGGTGGTTACGCCGATAGCGGTCGGCTGTTCCTGGCCATGACCAACGGGGAGATCGAGGCCCGCACGGTGGGGCTTTCCGCGGTCCGCGCCAACCGGCCTGATTGGCTGGCGCTGCATGGCCCGATGCGTATCTTGATCGTATTCGGACGTGCCACGCGCCATCCCGATTACCCCGACGTTCCCACTGCACGAGAGCTCGCCAACGGCGATCGCGAGCGTCGGCTGATCGAGGCCATCGAGCTGCCCTACAAATTCGCCCGCCCGTTCGCCGCGCCGCCCGGCGTGCCGGCAGACCGCGCCAAGACCCTGCAAAGCGCCTTCATGTCGGTGCACGGTGACAGCCTGTTCCTAGCCGATGCCGCGAAGACAGGCATCGACATCAGCCCGGTCGGCGCCCAGCAGGTGAGGGACAATATCCGCCGTTTGGCGCAGACGCCGCCGGAGATGCTGAGGGCGATCGAGAAGCTGCTTGAAGCACGTTGAGCCGGGAATTCGAGATCCCGATCCATGTGCACGGGACGCGGGACGCGGGACGCGGGACGCGGGACACGGGGCGTGGCAGCTTGACCGCGCCCCGTTCCAGCTTCAGCTCACGCCCGCCTTCGACAGGATCTCCCGCGCCCGGGCCCGCTGCTCGTCGGAGATCGTCAGGCGCGTTGCGAAATCCCGGTCGTCGGGCTTCGTCGCATCGATCCCCATCTTGGTCAGCGTGTAGGTTTTGGGGTCGGAGGTCGGATCGAGGATCGCGCCCTTCGCGCCGTGGATCAGGTGGATGTCCTTCTCCGCCTGCACGCGGGTGGCCAGCGCCCACATCACGTCCGATTGGTTGAAGATGTCGACGTCCTCGTCCACGACCACCACGTACTTCGTGTAGAACTCGGTGCCGAGCGTCGCCATGATCGCGATCTGCGGCTCGCCGGGCGACGTCTTCTTCATTTGGATGAACGCCATGAACCCGCCGCAGGTGTTGTGCGGCACGTGGACCGCGCGCACGTTTGGCAGGTTGCGTCGCAGCGCGTTGAGGATCTCCCCCTCGCGCGTGATGCAGCTGATCAGGATATGGTCCTGCGACATGCCTGAGACGACGCTGTGGTACATGGCATCGGCCCGCATTCTGATGCGATTAACGACCAGCACATTCTCGGTGGACCTGTGCGAGGCATAGCCGGTGAACTCGCCGAACGGGCCCTCCGGCTCGTGATCGCCAGCCAGGATCTCGCCCTCCAGCACGATCTCCGCGCCCGCCGGCACCTCGAGATCGCTCGCGCCGCACCGCGCCACACGATAGGGCTCGCCGAACAGCGCGCCGATGATCTCGTATTTCCGCACGTGCGGTGGATAGGCGTAGACCATCGAGCCCATGTAGTGCAGCGGATGGATGCCGAGCGTCACGGCGGCGGGCAGGTTCTGCCCCTTGGCTGCCGCACGACGATGGAATTCCCACATCCGCCTTCGCGAATGCAAGGAGACGCCGAGCCGGTTCGGCCCCTTCACCATCAGGCGGTGGAAGCCGGTAGTGTCCACGCCGGTCTCCGGGTCGCGCGCGGTGATCTGCCCTGCGGTGATGTAGGGCGCAGCATCGATGTCGAAGTGGAACGGCACCGGCAGCCGTGTCAGATCGACATCCTTGCCTTCCAGCGTCACCTCCGCCCACGCCGGCCGCGCGACGGTTTCGACCGGTGTATACCGCGTGCAGCGCTCGCGGAACGCGGACGGCAAATCCTGCGGGCTGACCCCGAGCACGTGCGAAAGGATACGCCGGTTACCCGCGATGTTCGTGACCACGGGCATGTCGTGGCCGGCGACCTTCTCGAACACCACGACCGGGCTCCGGCCCATACGCTCGAGCTCGAACACCAGTGAGGTCATTTCCAGATGCGTTCTGACGGGCTCGCGGATGCGCAGCACCTCCTCCGGCATGGCCTTCTCGAGATCCGCGATGAACCCGCGCATGCTCTGCCTGTCGATATTGCTCATTTCCGCTTCCGCTCCTGGAGGTTCTTGTCGATTGTCTGATAGATCGACGAAATCGTGACACGGCTATCTGCCTTTTGCCAACATGCTCGCGCAACATAGCTGCGCGGCATCAATGCCTGGCGCTGCCTCAGAAATACGCGCGCTGCCTGCAATTCGGGCATTATCCGTTGTTTTCATTGGGAACTCGATGCCCTAGTTTCGCTGCAGCACCCACGCAACGCAACAAGATGGAGAGCACGATGCAGTGGTATTCTCGAGCAACGCTTACAGCTTTGGCTTTGGCGCTGGCAGGAGGCCCGGCGGCAGCTGCATGGCCGGAGCGCACCGTTACGTTGGTTGTGCCGTTCGCCGCGGGTGGCATCACCGATGTCATGGCACGGATCGCTGCCGAGCGGCTGCAGTCTAAGCTCAAGCAGAACGTCATCGTGGAGAACACCGTCGGCGCTGCCGGAACGATCGCCGCCACGCGCGTGGCGCGCGCCGATCCGGATGGCTACACGTTGTTCTTCGCCACGGTTAACCAGATCACCATTGCGCCGTTCACGCACAAGATCACCTACGACCCGATCAAGGACTTCGCGCCTGTCTCCATCATCGGCACGAGCCCTTTCGTCATCACCATCGGCGAGGCGGTGCCCGCCAAGACGCTGCCGGAGTTCATCTCCTACGTGAAGGCCCGGCCGGGTCAGGTCACCTTCGGCTCGGCGGGTGCCGGCTCCCTGACGCATCTTGCAGCCGCGATATTCACCAAGGCCGCCGGCCTGCAGATGGCGCACGTGCCCTACAAGGGCATCGCGCCTGCGTTCCAGGACCTCGTCGGCGGTCACATCGCGATGATGTCCCCCTCGCCCGTGGAGCTGAAGCCGATGCTGGCTACCGGCAAGCTGAAGCCACTCGCGATCACGGATACCAAGGCCACGAGGCAGATGCCGGGTGTTCCGCCGATCACCGATTTCGTCAAGAGCGAGCCCGTGGTCACTTGGAACGGCGTCATGGCGCCTTCACGCACGCCGAAAGCAGTGATCGACCTGTTGTCGAAGGAGATCCGGGCCGCGGAGCAGGACCCTGAGTTCATCGCCAAACTGTCCAAGATCGGCGTCGACCCGATGCTGCACACGCCCGAGGACTTCGCACGGATCATCGCCGAGGATACCGCACGGTGGCGGGTGATCATCAAGGACCTGGGCTTGGCGGTCGCGAAGTAGGCGACCGCGTAGCATCCGCACTTGCAGTTTCGGCCGCGCTGTCATTTTATCGGCCGTCCGACAGGGCGCCGAGGGCGTCCGCGCGGTCCACGCGTGGCTATCGATGGCGCGCCCGAGCCAAGGAGAACACAATAATGAGTGTGATCAGATCGTTGCTGTGCGCCGCAGGAGCGCTGGCAATCTCCGCGGTCGCGGCCGGCGCGCAGGGCTACCCGACAAAGGCGATCAGCTTGATCGTTCCTTTCGCACCGGGTGGCGGCATCGACGCCAGCGCGCGCTATCAGGCCCAGGTCCTGGGCGAGATCCTCGGTCAGACCGTCGTGGTGGAGAACGTCGGTGGTGCAGCCGGCACGATCGGCAGCGCCAAGGCGGCGAAATCCAAGCCGGACGGCTACACGATGCTGATCGGTAATTCCGGCACCCATGCCTACAGCCAGGGGCTCTACAAGAAGAAGCCCTACGATTCTCTGACGGACTTCGAGCACGTCGGCGTCGTAACCGAGTCGCCGCGCATTCTCCTCGGGCGCAAGGATCTTCCAGTGAAGAACCTCGCTGAGTTCGTGACTTACGCGAAGGCGAACCAGGCCAAGATGCAGTACGGCTCGGCCGGCGTCGGCTCGGGCACGCATCTGCCGTGCGCTCTCTTCACGCACACCCTTGGCCTCAACATCGTGCATATCCCCTACCGCGGTGCGGGTGCTGTGCTCCAGGACCTGATCGCTGGCCGCATCGACTTTATGTGCGACACGATCCAGACCGGCGCCGCCCGCGCCAAGTCCGGCCAGGTCAAGGGCTTGGCAGTGATGGCGCCCAAGCGCTTGGCCATCATTCCCGACCTCGCCACGACCGGCGAACAGGGCGTGAAGGGTGTCGAGGCAACAGTCTGGAACGGCTTCTTCTACCCGAAGGGTACGCCCCAGGCGATCGTCACGACGATGCACGGTGCCCTGCAGAAGATGCTCGACCGCGCCGACGTCAAGACCAAGATGACGGCCTTCGGTCTCGACATCGTGCCGCCCGAGCAACGTTCCTCGGCCTTCATGAAGAAGTTGCTCGCCGAGGACATCGAGCGTTGGGGCAAGCTCATCCGCGCGGTCGGCATCTCCGTCGAGAAGTAGTCCTGACACAGCGCGATCAAGCGGAGGGAACTCTTCGTTCGCCGCGACCGTTTGGCGACCACGCGAATGCCGGAAAGTCTCGAATTGCCACTTTGACCTGGCCTTCACCGCCTCACCCTCCGGACCAAAAGAAACGGGCGCCTCCGCGAGGGAGCGCCCGTTTTTGGTTTGGCAAGCGGTGTGTGTGTGTGCCCCGCGCCTCAATTCGCCTTCGTGGCCGGCGTGGCAGCAGGCGCTATGGCTGGCGCGCCTGCGAGCAGGTGCTTGATCGCCCACTGCAACTGCGTGTCCTTCTCTGGCTCGCGCGGCACGTAGGACGAGGAGCCCGTCGCCTCGTCGCCCTCGTTCTTGAGATGCCCGCGCAGGCTGGCCTCGCCGCGCGGCTTCTCCTTGCCCTTCAACTCGTCCGGCAAATCCTGCTCGACGAGCACGTCGGGCACGATGCCCTTTGCCTGGATCGAGCGTCCGGACGGCGTGTAGTAGCGCGCCGTGGTGAGGCGGATCGCCCCGTTCTGACCGAGCGGGAAGAATGTTTGCACCGAGCCCTTTCCGAAGCTGCGGGTGCCGGCGACGATCGCCCGCTTGTGGTCCTGCAGGGCGCCCGCGACGATCTCGGAAGCCGAGGCGGATCCGCCGTTGACCAGAACGACGATCGGTTTGCCATCGGTGATGTCGCCGGTCGTCGCGTTCTTGCGATCCGTCTCCTCGAGGTTCCGTCCCTTGGTCAGCACGATCGCGCCGCGATCGAGGAAGTCGTCGGACACCGAAACGGCCTGATCGAGCAATCCGCCCGGGTTGTTGCGAAGATCGACGATGAAGCCCTTGAATCGCTTGCCGGCGCCGTCCTTCTTAAGGGCTTCCACCTGACGCACGAGGTTTGAATGCGTCTGCTCATTGAATGTCGAGATCTTGACGTAACCGATCTCGCCGCCTGCCTCCACCCGTGAGCGGACGGCGTTGATCCGGATTACGGCGCGCACGATCTTCATTTCGAACGGCTCGTCTCGGCCCTTCCGAATGACGGTCAACGAGATCGGCGTGTTGACCGGCCCGCGCATCTTTTCGACCGCCTGCTCGAGCGACAGGCCGGCGATCTGCTCGCCGTCGAGGTGCGAGATGAGGTCGTTGGCCTGCAGCCCGGCCTTGGCTGCCGGCGTCTCGTCGATCGGCGAGACGACCTTTATGAACTTCGTCTCCTGGTCCATGGTGACCTCGATGCCGAGGCCGCCGAACTCGCCGCGCGTCTGCACCTGCATATCGCGGAAGCTCTTCGCAGATAGATACGCCGAGTGCGGGTCGAGCGCCGACAGCATTCCGTTGATAGCGGTTTCGATCAGCTGCTGGTCGTTCGGCTTGTCGACATAGTCCGAGCGCACGCGCTCGAGCACGTCTCCGAACAGATCGAGCTGGCGGTAGATCTCGGTGTTGGCCGTAGTCGCCGAATAGGTTCGTGTGACGTTGAGCACAGTCGTGGGGCCGGCCAGACCGGTCATCGCCATGAACGTCCAAAAAGCGAAATCGGGTTTGCGCATGAGCTTAGCCTTGCACCTTTTTCGAACCTTCGGCCCACCACGGTGTTGGGTCGAACGACTGCCCGTCCTTGTTTCGGAACTCGACGTAGAGGATCGGGAGCTTCTGCTTGGTGTTACCTACCACATTTGACGACATTGCGCCGACAGGCTCTCCCATCAGGACGAACCGTCCGACATCGACATCCACTCTGGCCAGACTGGCTAGCAGGATATGGTATCCTCCACCGGCATTGATTATCAATACTTGGCCGTAGCTTCTGAACTCTCCAGCGTAAACGATCCAGCCGTCGGCCGGAGCAGTGACCGTGGCGCCGTGTCGCGTCTCGATGACGACGCCGGGCGACAACCGGCCGAACTGGTTTTTCTGCTTGAACCCGAGTACTTGCCTGCCGGCCACTGGCATCGGCAGGCGGCCCTTGGTCTGTGGGAATGGAATTGCCGGTTTCATGCGGCCTGGGTTGGCGGTCAGGCTTGCCAACTGCTCAGTCGTTGGCGCCATCACGACCCGGACGGAGCCCTCGTTGCTGGCTGGTGGCCCAGTCACGGGCGGCACAGGCACCGGCTCCTTCGTGGTCTCCCGCAGCGGCGGCTTGGGCACCGGAACGGCCTCGGTCGGCCGCAGTTGAGGTGAGGGAGGTGCTGGAGTGGCCACGGCTACTTCCTTATCGTTCGCCGCCCGTGCCTCTCTCGCTTCCCGCTGTTTCAGCTCCCTGTCGTAGGCGGCGAGCCCCGTCCGCTCGGCCACGGCCTTTTCCAGCTTGTCGAGCCGCCCTACGAGATCGCCGAGTTCATTCACGTTCCGCGAGATCTCGGCTGCCATCCG
>CAMAYR010000037.1 GCA_945862355.1 Devosia equisanguinis
CGGTTGTTGCAGCGTGGTCTGCCAAGCGTCAGTGACAACTGCAACACTAGAATCTTAGTGTTGCCAGTGTTCCTGATGTCTCAGACATTTGCCCGGAACCCAGACGCAGGGGGTAGCAAATGTCTGAGACGGGCCACTAGTGTCGTGACCGCGAAATTCCTCTCATTCTGCAGCGAACACCGAACGACTTTCTCGATTTGAACGACACTAGCTAAATCAATGAGCTAGTGTGATCGAGACCGAGAAGTCCGGCTCCGAGCCGTGCCGAAAAGTATGCAGCGGACATCTCGTTCATCACACTAGCAAGTCTATGTTTCTAGTATAGCTTCTTCATCTGACGTTTGGTTGAGAGCCCTGCCGCAAGTGGGTACCAAACGTCCGATGCGCTACACTAGCCGTTGGTGATGGCTGCTTGATGTACACGTTGGCACGAGATTCTGCAAAAGTGTCAAGGTACTCTTCTCCCAGCTGAAGTTGCGATGCGCAAAAGCCACACATGCTTCCGGGCTGGCCCGCTTCGCCATCTCGATCGCCAGGGCCAGATCGTCGTGAACCGCCCCGACGGTAGGGTCGGTCAGGATGTCTGCGGGGCCTTGAACCGGGTAGGCAGCAACCGGCAGACCGCATGCCAGTGCTTCCAGGATCACATGGCCGAACGTATCGGTTCTGGACGGGAACACCATGACGTCGCTCACCGAGCAGATCTCGGCGATTTCGCGCTGGCTGCGGTAGCCGAGGAAATGCGCTTCAGGGTAACGCCGCCTCAGCCGCGTCATCGAGGGCCCGTCTCCTACCAGGACCTTGCTGCCTTCCAGTTTCAGCGAAAGAAATGCGTCAATGTTCTTCTCCACAGCAAGGCGCCCGACGTAGAGATGGATCGGCCTCGGCAAGCCGTCGATCAACACCGAAGCCTCGCCACACAAGCGCTTGAATCGGCTCAAATCGATACCGGGAACCCAGGCCCGGGCTTGCGTGAGGCCACGGGCATGAAGGAAGCGCTCCATCGTCGGCGTCGGCGTCAGCACACGGCCTGCAGGCCGGTGGAACCAATCGAGCCAGCGCAGGGTGACAGACCTCGGCAATGCGAAGCGCATCCACAAGTAGTCGTGAAAACGGGTGAAACAAGCCGTCGAGAACGGCGTGCCGTTCGCGCGCAGTGATCGTCGCGCAGCAAGTCCCAGCGGTCCTTCGGTGGCAACCAGCACATAGTCGGGGCGGCTGGTCTCGATCCGGCGCGTGATCTCGACGGTGGTGGTCCTCGCCAGCGCGATCTCCGGGTATGTCGGGCACGGCCAACTCGGAAACTGTCCAGGCTCTATCAAATGGACCTGATGTCCGAGCCCTCCCAGACGGACGATCGAGTTCTCCAATGTCGTGACAGCCCCGTTTATCTGCGGATGCCAGGCATCAGTGACGATCGTAACTCGTGACATAGACGGAACAATCCGCTGGCTTCATGCGTGCCGTTTACCCCATATCTCCCACTACGTAGAGAGAACGAGTTCCAGTATCTCTCGGCGCTCCACCAACGGCCACCGAGAAGCGCGTCCGAACGACTACACACCCCAGCACGTCTATACCCCGCCCCGAAGTCCTGAGAGCATCGTGATCCCCCGTTGGGGCGCGACACTATTTGACAATCATCGTGACATGAAAGCGGCGCAACCGGCAGCCCTGGGGCACGCATATGGTGGGTGATGTAGGATTCGAACCTACGACCCGGTGATTAAGAGTCACCTGCTCTACCAACTGAGCTAATCACCCATCATTTCAAGGATTTAAGCCCTCGTGCCAAGAAGCGGCCTTAGCAAATCCGCAGACCGATTTCGGTGGTTCAACCGAATTACTAATAGTCAGATGCCCTACCAACTCAGCCAGACACCCGACCATCGCCAAGCGCGCCAGAACAAGCGCTCCCGACAGCAAAGGGCCCTGACGGGCCCTGCGGGGCATCCTCTATCACCGGGCCAACGCCATGTCCAGCGTTACGGAATACCCATGCCATATTGTCGCCTCGGCCGATCCGACCGGCGCTGGAAGAGCCAATCAGGGACGGCTCCCTCCCTTTCGGCGCTGAGCCTGGCGTAAGGGCGACCACGCGACAACCGAGCTCATTCGGCGTCTATATCGCCAACCCTTTGCGAACGCCGCCGGTCCACGCGGACGCCGCCGACATCAGCAGCGCGATGTCGTTCTGCGTCGTCAGGAACGTCGCGCCGCGTTTGACGGCCGCAACCTGCCGCGCAACATCTCGATTGCCGCCGCAACCGGCCCATTTGCCGTTCGCCCGGGCGACGCCGATGACGTGATCCTGTGCCGCGATGATCTCCGGATCGTCGAACTGGCCCGCCTTGCCGAGGTTGGCGAGCAGATCATTCGAGCCGACATGCAGCACGTCGACGCCCTCGACCTTGGCGATCGCCTCGGCGTTGGCGAGGCCTTCGGCGGTCTCGATCATGACGACGACGAGCGTCTGGGCGTCGAGCTCCGGCACGCACTGCCCCAGCGCAACGCCTTTGCAGTCGTACTGGAGAAAGCTTGCACCCACCGACACCGAGCGCTTGCCGACAGGCGGAAACCGGCAGCGCTCGACGGCCTTGCGCGCATCCTCTGCGGTGTTCACGTCGGGGAAGACGATGCCCGTCGCGCCGTTGTCGAGCAGCATCGAGACATCGGGATCATCGACACTACGCACGCGCACCAGCGGCGCCACGCCGAGCGCGAGCGCGACGTTGCACAGGTTGGCGATCGTCTCGAGATTGAAGATCGCGTGCTGCACGTCGATGAAGATGAAGTCGTGGCCCGTCGCGCGCGCAATCCGCACGATATCGACCGAGCGACCGAGCCTGATCGGCATACCTAGTGGCCCGTCGCGCCTAAATAGCATCATAGCCGCAACCACCGTCCGATTTAGGCGCGACATGAGGGCCACTAGAATCAACAATGGCGTAGTGAGGCGTTCATCGCGCCTTAGTTGACACCACCCTCGCCGCACCGTTGGTCAACTAAGGCGCGACGCCTCACGAGCGCGGCATCGCCCGCAGCGAGCCTTGCCTTCACGGGGTTTGCGAGCTCAATTGGCAGCGCCATGGTGTCTGATTTCGCTCAATATTCACAGGAGAGAGTCGGGGGGCGGGTGGTTCCTACCGCGCCTCCTCGGCCATCACGAGCTCGATAGCGCGCACGATGCCGACGTAGCCCGTGCAACGGCAGAGGTTGCCGCTCATAGCCTCGCGGATCTCGGCCGCGGCGAGCTTGCCCTTGCGCCTTACGAGATCGCGCGCGGCGATCAGCATCCCCGGCGTGCAGTAGCCACACTGCAGGGCGTGCTCGGCCGTGAACGCCGCACGCAGCCGCACCATCAGCGGGTCGTCGTCGAAGCCCTCGATGGTGCGTACCTTCGCGCCTTCGCACACCGCGGCGAACGTGATGCAGGAACGGGCGATCTCGCCGTCGATCTCGACAGTGCAGGCGCCACAAACGCCATGCTCGCAGCCGATGTGCGTGCCGGTGAGGCCGACCTGCTCGCGCAGAAAATCGGCGAGGTGCGTGCGCGGGGATACCTCGCCCGTCACGCGCTCCGCGTTGACGTCGAGACCGATGACAACTCGCTTGGCCGGTCCCGTCATGCCGCAATCGCCTCTCCGATGGCGCGGCGCACGGCGGCCGCGTGAATGCTCATCTCGTATTCGTCTCCTTCCAGGCCCGCAGCACGCAGCATCGCGATGACGTCCTGGCGGCCGGGCGGACGGGCCAGCACCTCGGCTGCGGGAACCTCGATCACCGCCGGCCGGCCGCTCGTTGCTCCTGCCACGATCGAGCAGGCATCCCCGTCGATCACGACAGCGCCGATGGCCTCGGCGAACTCGCCGGTCTTGCGGCAGATCTTGTGATAGCCCCATCGCGCCTTCGGACCGAGACGAGGAATCATCACGCCGTCGATCATCTGGTCGGAACCGAGCCCGGTCTCCAGCGCGCCTTTGACGAAGCCGACGAGTGGGGTCTCGCGCCGCCCGCCTGGCCCGCTGATGGAGATGCGGGCGCCGAGCGCCGACAGGCACGACAACCAGTCTGCGGCTGGATCTGCGTGCGCGATGCTGCCACCGATCGTGCCGCGCGTGCGAACCGCGCGATAAGCGATCCGAGACGCGACGCGCGGCATCATTCCCCCGGTGACATCGCGCACGCGGCCGTCCTCGATGGCGGCGTGCGGCGTGCAGGCGCCGAGCAAGATGCCATCCGAGCGCTCCTCGACGCGGGCCAGCTCGGCGATGCGCGACAGATCGACGATCAGCTCGGGCTGCACGAAGCGCAGGTTCAGCATCGGCCCGAGCGTCTGGCCCCCGGCCATCAGCTTGGCCGAGCCGTCGCTGCCTGCAATCAGCGCCAGCGCCTCGGCGATGGTGGCCGGCCGCGCAAGCTCGAAATCTACCGGCTTCATGCGCCCGCTCCCTTGAGGCGTTCGGCAGCGGCGATGGCCTCCACGATCCGCCGCGGCGTGACCGGCGAGACGAGCAGCTCAGCGCCCGTGTCCTTCAGCGCGTCGTTGATCGCGTTGGTGATAGAGGCAGGCGGAGCGATCGCGCCGCCCTCGCCGAGCCCCTTCTGCCCGAATTTCGTGTAGGGCGAAGGCGTCACCATGTGAATGACGCGCACGTCGGGCACCTCTGTCGGACCCGGCAGCAGATAGTCGGACAGCGTGGAACCGAGCGGCTGAGCTTGCGCGTCGTAGCGCATCTCCTCGTAAAGCGCCGTGCCGATCCCCTGTGCGACGCCACCGTAGATCTGGCCGTCGACGATCAGCGGATTGACGAGCGTGCCGCCATCCTCGACCACGACGTAGTCGAGGATCTCGGTTTCGCCGGTCTCGGGATCGACGGCGACGACTGCGGCGTGCGCGGCATAGCTGAACGTGCCGGTATCGCGCTTGGCCTTATAGCCGGCCGTCACCTCGAGGCCGCCGGGATCGACGTCACTGGGAAGATCCTGCGGGCGGCGATACCACGTGCGCGCGATGTCGGCGACGCCGACCCGGCCGCCCGCCGACACAACAGCCCCGGCCTCGAGGCGGACATCCTCGACGCGGGACTGCAACAGCTTCGCGCCGATGCGCAGAACGCGCTCGCCCAGTTGCTCGCAGGCTTCAGCGACGGCCCCGCCCGACATGATCATGCAGCGCGAGCCCCACGTGCCGGTGGAGTAGGGCGATATTGCCGTGTCGCCGTGCAGCACCTTGATGCGGTCGTGTGGCACGCCGAGGATCGAATGGGCGACCTGGGAGAGCGACGTCTCCAGCCCCTGCCCGTGGCTATGAGCGCCGATGCGGATCTCGAGCCCACCGTCCGGCGTCAACCGCGCGTGACACTGCTCGAAGCCCGGCACGAAAGGAATGCCCCAGGCGGCGTACACGCTGGTCCCGTGGCCCGCCTGCTCGGAATACATCGCAAGGCCGACGCCGACACGACGGCCGTCCGCCTCGCCCCGGCGCTGCCGCTCTCTGATCTCGTCGAGCCCGATGGCCTCGACCGCGCGGCGCAACGCTTCGGGGTAGTCGCCGGAATCGAAGTGCCGCCTGGCGATGTTGTCGAACGGCATCTGCTCGGGCCGGACGAGACTTCGCCGACGAAGCTCGGTGGGCTCGACGCCGGCCTCCCGCGCAAGCACATCGAGTATCACCTCCAAGGCGAAGCAAACGCCTGTGCGCGCCACACCGCGATAGGGCAGGATCGGCGGCTTGTTGGTCGCAGCCGACCATGTGCGGCAGCGGTAGTGCGGAAAATCGTAAAGACCGGGAAGGATGCTGCCGATCTGGCCAGCTTCGAGACATGCGGAGAACGGATAGGCGGAGTAGGCGCCGGCATCCACGGTCGCATCGCAATCGAGCGCGAGCAGCCGGCCGTCCTTGTCAGCGTAGGCGGTGAGCTTGTAGTGGTGCTCGCGGCAATCGGCGCCCGCGGTGAGGTTCTCGCGCCGATCCTCGATCCAGCGCAGCGGCCGGCCGAGCTTGCGTGCGCCCCATCCGAGCGCCACCTCCTCGGCCAACAGCACGCCCTTGTAGCCGAACCCGCCGCCGACGTCGGGCGCCACGACGCGGATCTGGCCCTCGTCGATACCGAGGCACTCGGCAAGGCCCGACCGCACGATGTGGGGCTGCTGCGTCGAGCTGGTGATGACGAGCTGTCCGAGGCGACTGTCCCACTCCGCCAGCACGCCGCGGCCTTCGAGCGGGCTCATCACCTGTCGCGCCGTGCGCAACTCGCGGGTGACCGAATACGCAGCCTTCGCGCGCGCGGCCTCGAAATCGACGTCCATCTCCGTCGTCAGGAAAAGATTGTCGCCCCAATGCTCGTGAACGAGGGGAGCACCGGGCCGGCGCGCCTCGAGCATGTCGGCGACCGCCGGCAGCTCGTCGAACTCGATTTCCAGAAGCGCCGCGATGTCCTCCGCCTCGGCGCGCGTCGGGGCAATGCACATCGCAATAGGCTCGCCGACGTGACGCACCTTGTCGTGCGCGAGGATCGGCTGCAACGACGACTTGAAGCCTGGCAACGCCGTATCCGCGCGGATCGCAGCGACGCCGTCGAGGTCGCTCGCCAGGATCACGCGTGCGCGAACATCGGCCGGCACCGTGACCGACAAGATACGCGCATGAGCCAGAGGACTACGCAGAAACGCAACCTCCAACATCCGGGGCAGACGGATGTCGCCGACGAAGCGGCCGCGCCCACGCATATAGCGATCGTCTTCCTTGCGCGTCAGCCGCGCTCCAATCCCCTGTCCAGTCAAGTTGCCTCCGCCGACGAAGTAGCTGGAGCGAACGCCATCAGGGCGCCGCAGCGTGGGCTGCGACACTAGCCTGTTGAACTGTTCTTCGCCAAGCGTCGCACAGCCTGCTCGACAATTAAGCTGATTGCACAGAAAGTGTACAATCTTGCCATGCTCGCGATTCCATGACTTGCTGCTGTTCCGACTCTTGGAATACTGCCTGCGCCAAAACGTCCCCGGACGCCGAGACTTCGTGTCCCTGAATTCATCGAGGAGCCAAGCATGCGCAGACTGATCTCCAGGATTGCAGTGGCAGCAGCCTTAGCAGCCGGCCTCTCGAGTACGGGAAGCGCGCAAGGGCCGATCAAGATCGGCGTAACGCAGCCGCTCACCGGAGCGTTCGCGGCATCGGGCAACTATGTCGCCCAGGGCGCCAAGATCGCCGAGGACGAGATCAACAAGGCCGGTGGCGTGCTGGGCCGCAAGATTCAGCTCGTGATCGAGGACAACAAGTCGAACCCGACGGAAGCCGTTGCGACCGCCGAGAAGCTGATCCAGCGCGACAAGGTGCCAGTGATGATGGGCGCCTGGAGCTCGACGCTGACGCTAGCGGTGATGCCGAAGCTCGAGGAGTACGGCGTGCCGATGCTGGTGGAGACCTCGTCCTCGGGCAAAATCACGACCTCGGGCAATCCCTGGATCTTCCGCATCAGCCCGACCTCCGAGATGGAAGCCCGGGCATTCGCGCCGCTGGTCAAGACGCTCGGAATAAAGAAGGCCGATCTTCTCGGCACCAACAATGACTTCGGCCTTGGCGCAATGCAAGAGTTCACCAAGATGCTGAAGGCGAACGGTGTCGCCATCGGCGCTAGCGAGACGATGGACCCGAAGGCCGTCGACTTCTCCGCCCAGCTCGCCAAGATCAAGGCGTCTGGCGGCGACACAGTGTTCGTGACCACGGCCGTGGAGCAGATCACGTTGATCCTGCGCCAGGCCAAGGAGCAGCAGCTCAAGGCGCGGATCATCACGACCGGCGGCTCCAATTCGCCAGATCAGCTGATCCAGCAGGCAGGTCCCGCCGCCGACGGGTCGATGCATCTGGTGTTCTTCACACCCTGGTTCCCAGAGGCCGTCAAGAACCCCGATCTCGCATCGGCGTTCGTGAAGTCGTGGAACGCGCGCGGCCACAACGTCGGCGGTCTGACCGAGGGCTTCCGCGGCTGGGACGCCATCACCACCATCGTCGCCGCGATCAAAGTCGCCGGCAAGGCAGAGCCCGCCGCCATCCAGAAGGCGCTTTGGGGCGTCAAGGTGAAGGGCATCAACGGCGACATTGCTTTCATCAAGCAAGGCCCCGCCGGCAAGGAAAGCGCTCAAAACGTGCCGAGCGTCTACCTCATCAAGATCGACAAGGGCAAAGTCAGCAAGCTCTGAGGCATCGTCGATGCCCGCCTCTCCGGCTGCCCCCGCGGCAGCCGGAGCCGTTTCGACTTGCCTATGATGCAAGCCTGCCTGCCCGCGGTATTGGAGCCTGCGATTGGATCAGTTGCTGCAGCACTGCTTGAACGCCCTGATGCTCGGCGGCACCTATGCGCTGCTGGGCATCGGGCTGACGCTCATCTTCGGTATCATGAAGGTGGTGAACTTCACCCACGGCGAGCTCTACGCCTTCGGCGCCTACGCCATGTATGCGCTGGTCACCCCGCTGGGGATGAACTTCTTCCTCGCCCTGGTGATGGCTATGGTGCTCGGCGCAGCACTCGGCGCCGTCATCGAGATGCTGCTGCTGAACCGGCTGCGCGGGGCAGACATCGACACGACCATGCTCGTGATGATCGGGGCGTGGATCGCCATGCAGAACACCGAGCAACTCGTCTGGTCGGGCGTCGCGCAGTCGATACCCAATCCATTCGCCGCCGAGCCGCTCGTGATCGGACCACTCTCCGTCTCCTGGATCCGGCTGTTCGTCTTCGCCGTCGCCATCGCTCTCATTGCCGCGACATACGTGCTGGTCAATCGCACCAAGCTCGGCAAGGCGATGCGCGCCACGTTCCAGGACCGTGACACAGCCGCACTGATGGGCGTGCGCATCGACCGTATCCACACCGCGACCTTCGCACTCGGATCGGGTCTTGCAGCCGCGGCCGGCGCGCTTCTCGGACCGGTCTTCGTGGTGCAGCCGACAATGGGGGATCTGGCCGCAGCCAAGGCGTTCGCGATCGTGATCCTGGGCGGCCTCGGCAGCGTTCCCGGCGCCACCATCGGCGGCTTCATCCTCGCGTTCGCGGAGGAATTCGGCTCGAGCTACATCTCCTCGGGCTATCGCGACGCGATGGGGTTCCTGCTCATCATCGTGATCCTGCTGGTCAAGCCGACCGGCCTCTTCGCCCAGAAGGAGAGGATCGGGTGAGCCGCTGGTTTCCTTATGCTCTGGTCGCATTCCTGGCGTCGGTCCCGATCTGGATGACCGATTTCTACATCCTGCATGTGCTGATCACGGCCGGCATCTTCACCATCGCCGCGATGAGCCTCAACCTGCTATTGGGCTACACCGGGCAGCTATCGCTCGGGCACGTCGCGTTCTTCGGCGTCGGCGCGTATGTGAGCGCGCTCGTCTCGCTGGGCTTCGATGCGCAGATCCTGCCCGGCTTCAGGCTCACGCTTTCGCCCAAGCCCGTCTGGTTCGCGATGATGTGCGGGGCAGCAGCCGCGGGTCTGTGCGGCTATGCGATCGGCAAGCTCGCGTTCCGGGTGCGTGGCGCCTACTTCGTAATCGTCTCCATCAGCTTCGCGGAGGTGGTCCGGCTCGTGGCGCTCAATTGGGTCGAGCTCACGCAAGGCCCGATGGCGCTCAACAACATTCCCGCGTTGCGGCTCGATCTGGGTCTCGTCGAGCTGTCCTTCCTGCGCAAGCCGCAATTCTACTGGCTCGTGCTCGCGGTAGCGGTCGTATGCTGGATCATCGTGCGCCGCATCGTCGCCTCCAGCATCGGCCGTGCCATGCTCGCGCTGCGCGAGAACGAGCCGCTGGCGATGTCGGTCGGCATCGACGTCACGCGCTTCCTCGTTCTCGCCACCGTGATCGCCGCGGCGATGGCCGGCACGGCCGGCACGCTCTACTCGCACTACATCAGGATCGTGGACCCGGACGTCTTCTTGTTCGTCTACACGGTGACGATGGTGATCATGGTGGTGGCCGGCGGCAAGGGGACGCTGGCAGGACCGGTGGTCGGCGGCGCGATCTTCGGCCTGATGCCCGAGATCCTGCGCGCGATGGCGATCAAGCCGGAGATACAGTGGATCATCTACGGCACGCTGATGGTGCTCGTCGTCTACTTCCTGCCGCAGGGCATCGTGCCGGCCGTCACGCGATGGTGGCGCAATAGAACGGCGGGCACTGCCACGACGCCTCCACTCGCCGGCGCGGAGCCCAAACCATGAGCAGCGCCGCGCGAGTTCTATTGTCGGTCGACCAGATGTCGATCCGCTTCGGCGGCCTCGTCGCCGTCGCCAGCATGACGTTCGAGGCGCGCGAAGGCGAGGTGCTGTCGCTGATCGGCCCGAACGGCGCGGGCAAGACGTCGGCGTTCAACGCAATCACCGGCTACCTGGCGCCTTCGTCGGGCGACGTCGTCTACGAGGGCCGCCGCCTCAACGGTCTCTCCCCCGACGCCATCTCGCGCCTCGGCGTAGTGCGCACTTTCCAGAAGACGAGCCTGTTCGGAGGCCTCTCCGTCGCCGACAACGTGCTCATCGCCTCGCACAAGCGCGCCAGACAGAACACGCTATCGGTGATGCTGGGCCTTGCCGGCGTCGGCCGCGACGAGCGGGCGCTTGCCGCGCATGCAAGGGAGGCGCTGGCGTTCGTCGGCCTGCAAGACCGCGCCGACGAGCTCGCCTCCGCCCTACCCTATGGGGAGCAGCGCCTGCTCGAGGTAGCCATAGCGCTTGCCGCCGAGCCGCGCCTGCTGCTACTCGACGAGCCGGTGTCCGGCATGAACCCGGCCGAAAAAGTGAGCTTCATGGCGACGATCGGGCGTATCCGAAAGCGCGGCATCTCCATCGTGCTGGTGGAGCACGACATGCGTACCGTCATGGGCGCATCGGATCGCGTGATCTGCCTCAACCAGGGTCATATCATAGCGGACGGCACGCCGGCGGAGATCCAGCGCAACCCGGAGGTCATTCGCGCCTACCTTGGAGAGAGGTCAGTGCGTGCTCATCGTTGACCAGCTCGCGTGCAACTACGGCAAGGTGGAGGCCGTCCGCTCGCTCTCGATCGAGGTGCGGCGCGGCGAGTTCGTCACCCTGATCGGGGCCAACGGCGCGGGCAAGTCGACCACGCTCAAGGCGATCTCCGGCCTGTTGAAGCCGGCCGGTGGCGCCATCCGCTTCGAGGATCGCGACATCACAGGCGCCTCACCGCGCGACATTCTGGCGCTCGGCATCGCGCATTGCCCGGAAGGACGGCGCGTGTTCCCCTACATGACGGTCCGCGAGAACCTCGAGATGGGGTCGTATCTGCGTAACGACGCAGCCGCCGTGGAGGCCGACATGGAGGGCCTCATGGAACGCTTCCCGATCCTGCGCCAGCGCGCCGATCAGGCAGCCGGCACGCTCTCGGGTGGCGAGCAGCAGATGCTCGCCATCAGCCGCGCCCTGATGTCGCGTCCACGGCTCGTGCTGTTCGACGAGCCTTCTCTCGGCCTCGCCCCGAACATCGTCGCCCAGATCTTCGACATCATCCGCAAGATTCGATCCGATGGCGTCACCGTGATAATGGTCGAGCAGAATGCGTTCTCGGCGCTGGAGCTGTGCGATCGCGCCTATGTGCTGGAGCAGGGCCGTGTGACATTATCTGGTGGTGGCGCGGAGCTGCTCGATAATCCGCACGTGCGCAGCGCCTACCTCGGCCTCGAGCAATGACGACCTCTACAGCCCGTTCATCTTTGAATGCCTCGATTTTCAATGCCTCGATGCAAATCGACGAAATGCAAGGAGAAACCCCATGACCTCCAGGCCCGCATACGACACCGTCATCCAGGGCGGCCACGTGATCTGTCCGTCGTCCGGCATCGACGGCGTGATGGACGTAGCCGTCAGCGACGGCAAGATCGCCGCCGTGCGCAAAGACATCCTGCCCTCGACCGCCAAGACGACCATCGACGCGCGCGGCAAGCTCGTCATCCCCGGCATGATCGACACCCACGCTCACGTCTACAAGTACGTCACGGGCCGGTTCGGCCTCGATGCGGACCTGTGCGGCGTCGAAAGCGGCGTCACCTGCCTCGTCGACCAGGGCGGCCCGTCGTGCATGACGCTGCCCGGCTTCCGCCACTTCATCGTCGAGCCGGCCAAGACGAAGGTGGTCGCGTTCATCTCCGCCTATCTCGTCGGCGGCATGGAGGGCCACTACTACGCCGATCTGTATGCACCTAACCTGATGGACCCGGCAGCCACGATCAAGGCAGCCAAGGAGAACGCCGACCTGGTCAAGGGCGTGAAGGGCCATGCCGAGATCGGAGGCTTCGCACGCTTCGGCACCAAGGTAATCGAGCGGTCTGCCCAGATCGCCCGCGATGCTGGCATTCCACTCTACGTCCACTTCGGCCAGCTCTGGGAGCTGCCGCCGGAAGGCGCAAACGGCATCGACGCGGATACCATCATCGCAGAAGTCGTGAAGCTGTTGAAGCCGGGCGACATCCTCGCCCATCCCTTCACGCGCCACCCCGGCGGTTTCGTCGACAAGACGGGCAAAATCCATCCGATCGTTCGCCAGGCCCTCGACATGGGGCTCAAGACCGACGTCGGCCACGGCAGTCACTTCTCCTATCGCCTCGCCAAGATCGCGATCGGGGCCGGCATCATCCCCGATACGCTCGGCGCGGACATGCACGGCTACAATACCTATGTGCCGCCACCGCCGGGAACGCCGGGCGGCCTGCACCCCGACGCGGAGAACCATCCGTTCGCGGGCCAGGCGCGCTTCAGCCTCACGCAGGCGATGAGCTCGATGCTGGCGCTCGGCATCGACCTGAACCGCGTCGTCGAGATGGTGACGACCAATCCCGCCAAGATGGTGCGCCTCGAAAGCGAGATAGGCAGCCTCAAGCCCGGCGTGTCGGCGGACGTGTCCGTGCTGAACGACCTGCGCGGGCGCTTCAAGCTGATGGACAACGAGAAGACCGAGGTCATCACAGAGCGGCTGCTGACGCCGGCGTTCTGCCTGCGCAAGGGCGTCCGCTACGATGCAACCTCGCGCATCCTGCCGGCGGCGATCGCAGCGTAAAACATCGGGCCGGGTCGAACTCGGCCCGGCTCGGCCATCATCATCGGCTTTGCCGGTGCAGGTGGCGACCGGTACGCTCGGCGACAAGAATTGGACGCATGAGGCCCACTGATGCTGACAAACTGGTCGACGATGAGCCAGGCGGAACGCGACGCCGCCTACAACAACAACGGCGCCGTCGCCAATAGCGCTGCGCTGATCGAGGCGCGTAATACGGGATCGAAAGCCTACCGAGCGGCAAACAATACTGCACTCGACGTGCCCTATGGCGCCGCGCCGCGCCAGAAACTGGACCTCTACCCGGCCGAGCGCCCGGATGCCCCTTGCCTCGTGTTCATTCATGGCGGCTATTGGCAGCGCAATAGCCGCGAGGACTTCGCCTGCTATGCAGAAGGCGTTCGCGCACACGGCTGGTCCGTCGCAATGCCGAGCCACACGCTGGCACCGGATGCGACGTTGACGGAGATCGTCGGCGAGATCCATCGCGCACTCGACTATATCGCTGCAAAAGGTGGCGCGCACGGCATCGCTGGCGGGCGCGTTGTCGTATCGGGCTGGTCGGCGGGTGGACACCTGACCGCAATGGCGATGTCCCACCCTGCCGTGTCGGCGGGGCTCGCGATGTCGGGCGTCTATGAACTCGGCCCCATTCGCGACACGGCCCTGAACGAGAAGCTGCGCCTCACCGACGCCGAGATAGAAACGCTGTCGCCGCTGCGCCTGCCCGTGGTGCAGAAGCCGCTCGCCATCGCCTATGGCACGCGCGAGTTGCCGGCACTCGTCGCCGATAGCCGCGATCTCCACGCCAAGCGCGCGTCCGCCCATGCCGTAGGCGCCCTCGTTCCCATCGCCGGTGCCGATCACTTCACGATCCTAGAGGAGCTGCGCAAACCGGACGGGGCGCTGGTGAAAGTCTTGCAGTCGCTGCTGTAGATTTCAGCCAGCGCAATACGAGCCGGCGGCCCCTGCAAAGCGCACAGGAGTGCTGGCGGCCGGAGGGGGCGTGCTTCGTTCGAGCGCCGGTCAATCCAGCTCGACGATCATCTCGGGGAACTTGTGCAGGGGATCAACCCGGTCGGACATGCGCGCAGCCGCCACACCAACCCTGCGCGCGCATACCGCCAAACCAAATGCCCGACGAAGGTTCGAACATTTGGTTTTCCAGTATCACACCCACGGCATGATCCAGCGATGCACGTAGGTTGGATGCCCTGAGATGTTGATGGGCCTCGATAGTCAGCGTCGGGCCCACCGGACCCGCGGCTGCCCCGCCAATTCGTAGCGCTCTGCCCGTGGCATTGCAGCCCCGCTTCCCCCGGCCGCTTGTTCTGGTGAAAGCTCTTTCATAGGCGCCCTCCGGACGGCTGTTATCTGCCACTTCCGCAGAAGGATACACCACCGGCACGGATGTGGGCATCACCCTGGCCCCATCACCCCTACGGCGCCGGCCGGGTCCGAAGCGCGATGCTATTTGACGAGCCACAGCGAGGCGAGGCCGAGGAATGCGAAGAAGCCCACCACGTCGGTCACCATCGTCACGAACACGCCGGCGGCCGGCGCCGGATCGAGATCCAGCTCGTGGAGTGCCAGTGGAATGAGGATGCCCGCTAGCGCAGCGACGATCATATTCACGATCGTGGCCGCAGCGATGACCAGCCCGAGCGGCCCAGAGCCGAACCACATCAGCACGACCGTTGCCATCAGTAGCGACAGAATGAGACCATTCAGAAGGCCCACCCCGGCCTCTCGGGCAATCACCCGGTAAGCATTGACGCGGCCAAGCCGGTCGGTGGCCAGGGCGCGGACCGTCACCGTCATCGTCTGCGTGCCAGCATTTCCACCCATCGAGGCGACGATCGGCATGAGGACGGCGAGGGCCACCATCTGCTCGATAGTCGCATCGAACAACTGGATGACGGATGATGAGATGATCGCTGTGCCGAGATTGACGACCAGCCACGGCACGCGGCTGCGCGCGGTTTCGAGCACTGTGGCAGAGACCGAATCCTCGCCAACGACGCCGGCCAACGCCTTGATATCCGCCTCTGCCTCGTCCTTGATCACATCCACCACGTCGTCGACCATCACGACGCCGACGAGACGCTGGTTCGCATCGACGACCGGCGCCGACATGAGGTCGTAGCGCTCGAACTGGCGAGCCACATCCTCCTGTGCGTCCGTCGCCAACACCGTGGCGCGATTGCCGTCCATGATGTCCTCGACCCGCATGTGCCGCTTGGAGCGCAACACGCGGGACAGCTCCACGGAGCCCAGCACTTTGTAGCCCGGATCGACGACGAAAATCTCCGAGAACGTGTCGGGCAGATCCTCGGTCTCACGCATGTAGTCGATCACCCGGCCCACGTTCCAGTAGGGAGCCACGGCGACGAAGTCCGCCTGCATCAGGCGGCCGGCCGTCTCTTCGGGGTACTCCAGGTTGCGTTCCAGCGCAGCGCGCTCGTCGCGCGGAAGCTGGGCGAGAATCTCCTCCTTGTCCGCTTCTTCGAGACTTTCGATGACGTAGGCCGCATCGTCCGTCTCGAGTTCGGTGACAGCTCGTGCCAGCAGCTCGTTCGGCAGCGCTTCACCGAGCTGGTCGCGGACGCTTTCCTCAAGTTCGGACAACGTCTCGAAATCAAACGCGGAGCCCAGCGCCTGGATCAGCTCCACGCGCTGCACCGGGCTCAGCAGCTCGATGACGTCTGCGAGATCGGCAGGCCTCAGATTTTCGGCGAGCGCACGAGCCGTTGCAAAGTCTCCCTGCGCGAGGGCAGCGGAAACCGCCGGAACGAGCCCCTCGTCCGGTCCAACCTCTGCCCTCCTCGCGGGCTCCTGATTCTGGACCTCGGACATCGCGGACTACGACTGCTATGGTGAAACCGGCGTGCAGCCCTTCGCTGGAGGGCAGCACAAGCGAAGCGAGCGAAACCGCCATTCCTGATTGAGATCAAGGAACAAAGAAATATCGCAGTGCATGAAGGAGTTGGCGTGGCAATGCCGCACAGCACCATCGCTTGATGGTCGAATCGACCGCCGAGCGCAAGTCCCTGAGCCCGAATTGACACGCGAATGTCCAGAAGCGTCGAAAACAGGTGTCTGCGTCCAGGTCGTATTTGCACGGTGTCGCGGCGCAGACGTAATGTCCCGCCGATCGCGGGGGCCACTCGCGGTGCCCTTGTGCTGGCAGGTCGAATCCGCGAACTGTCGACTCGTGTCTCGAGATCAAGCCATCGGAACCCCGGCCAGCTCCCGCAAGTTGCAGGAGCAGCGCCCGGTGCGCAACTCCGGCGGAGAAAAGTCGATATGAACCAGACGCAACCTCGCTCCCGTGCGCGTATATGGTGGCTGGCAACGGCGACGGGCCTTGCTGTCGCGACGGTGGGTGCTCTCGTGTCGCCGCCCGGCGACAAGGGCGCAGCTCTCGCCCAGTCTGCGCTCGCCCAGTCTGCCATAGCCCAGTCTGCCATAGCCCAGTCCGCCATCGCGCCGCCGGCTGCCGAACGGCCGACCGGCTGCGTGCCGCGCCCTGGAATGCTCGGTGTCGCCCGCGTGGTCGAAATCGACACGGCCAAAGGGCCGCGCTTCGGCCTGCAGCAGTATCCCGAGCACGATTTCCTTCGCGAGCGCGAGGTCGTCCTGACCTTCGACGATGGCCCGTTGCGCCGGCACACACTGATGGTGCTCAACGCGCTCGCCGCCCACTGCACTCAGGCCACGTTCTTCATGGTCGGCCAGATGGCGCTGAGCGATCCCGAAATGGTGCGTCAGGTCGCGCGCGCCGGACACACGATCGCGATTCACACGTGGTCGCATCGCAACCTGCGCGCCAGCGGGGCAGCCGTCGCCCAGCGTGAGGTGGAGCTCGGCATCAGTGCTGTGCAGCGTGCCCTCGGCCAGCCGGTGGCGCCATTCTTCCGCTTCCCGTACCTCGCCGACAGCCAAGCCATGCTTGCGCATCTGTCGTCGCGCAACATCGGGGTGTTCTCGATCGACGTAGACTCCAGGGACTTCCGGACGCGCAACCCGAAGGAGATGCAGCGTAACGTGTTCAGCGCCCTCGGGCACAAGAACAAGGGCATCCTGCTGTTCCACGACATCCAGTACTCGACCGCACACGGCATCCGCGGCGTGCTCGACGAACTCGCGAGCCGCGGCTACCGCATCGTGCATGTCGTGCCCAAGCGCACGGCTACCACCGTCGCTTCCTACGATGCGCAGGCCGAAGCCGAGCTCGCACGCCGCAACAAGGTTGCAGCGGCCAACCCGATGAACAAGCGCGCCGTCGTGTTTCCCATGTCACCGCCGGGCACGCCGGTGGAGAGTTACGTGCCGAGCGCGGCCCCTCCGGGGGCCTCCAAGGCAGTCGTGCGGGTTCCTGGCAGACCAACCGCGAGCGGGGTGCAACCTGCCGCCGCCACGCCGCCGGCAGCGGCTGCTCCCGCTCCGCCAGCGGCACCCGCAGCTGCCTCCGCGGCCGCACCTGGAAGCCAGCCAGTGCCCCAGCAGCGGCCACCGTTGCGGGGAACGGCTGACGACGACGACTGGCGGCGCAGCGTATTCCAGCAGTGAGCGTTGGGGGACGACGGCCGCGCTTGCCGTCATAAGCGCGCGGCTTCGCGGCGAGGAACGGCCACGACGGGCGGAGCCGTGCATAGCTCCGCCAGCAGCGCTCGCCGCCGTGAGATCATGCCGGCAAAGGTGACGAGCCAGGGACTTAGATCGGATGTGCCTTCCTCAGCGAGATTGCGCAGTCCGTACTCCCGCATCATCGCCAGAATGAGATCGTCGAAATCGCCCTGCACGGCGTCGACCTCGGCCACGCTCTCGGCTGCCTCGAGGCGGGCAGCCAGGCCCCGCATTCTTTCTGCGAGCCCGTCGACGGGGGCCGCGCGGTGCCATCCCGCCCAGCTCAACAGGCCGGCAATCGACGAGCCTATGATGCCGACGCTGAACAGCGCCAGCCAGAGATGGTCGCTGTACTGCTCGAGCAGCGTCTGCACTTCGTTGTTGACGAAGGCGGCCGTTCCCGAATGGGGCAGGTAGCGCCGCTCCTGATCGACCGGCGGGGTCTCGATGCTGTAGGTCGCGATCTGGGCGCTGCGCAGACGCGTGCGCACCTCCATCAGCGACTTCGTGAGCGTGCTGACAGTCTGATCGGAAAGACTGGAGGCCGCCGTAAGCTCCAGCGTCAAGGCCACCGTCTCCTCCTCCTTCTCGGGCAGCACACCGAACGCTCCTTCCGGAATCTTGCTGGTGTGCAACTCCCGGAACCTGAGCGCCAGCGCCTCGTGCGCCGGCACGCCTTTCACCGCGATGTCGAGTTTATAGGTGCCGATCAGCTCCGACATCATCTCCCGGGTGCGCCGCGAAGCCGGGTTGCCGAACAGCACGAAGCCGGCGATCCGCCTCTCGGCCATCGCCTGCACCGTCTGATTGCGTGACAGCGGCTCGATCTGCAGCACCTCGCCGTCCACGTCGTAGTCGTAATGGCTCATGATACGCTGCAGCATCGACTGGTAGGAATCGGCGTCCATGTCGGTGACTGCGATGGGCTTCTCGGCAATGTCGCGCAACGTCTCGATGCCCGCATCCTTGCGAACGACCAGCAGCACCGAGCGCTTGTGCAGGATAACGACCGAGCGCGCGTCCCTCGAACCGAGATCGTCGCTGCGCAAGACGGCGAGGTCGACTTGGCCTCTGTCGAGCATCTGACTGCCCGCAGCCGAACCATCCGCCCGCACGACCTTGAGGCGCACAGGCTGCCGAGCGTCCTTCAGCACCCGCGCCAGCGTCTCGATGTAAGTCACCTGCGTGCTGCCCGGCGGCCCGACGGCCACCGTCAGCGTCACCGGCCGCACGGCGAGGTACCAGCCGCCAATTCCAAGGCAGAGCGCGCCGAGCATAACGGCCACCCGGCGCAGCGCGAGATGTCCACTCATGACCCGTCTCTCCAACGCGGACGCGGTCCCGTCGAAGACGGAGCCATCCGGCGTGCGACCTGGAAAGTGCCACATCTTGGCCGGAAGCGCAGCATGGATAGGCCGCCAAATGGCAATTCGATGACCGGGCAGGCAGTTAACCGCGTCGGGCTTCAGCGGCACGGGGCAGCCGGACCACCGCCGCATTCGCGTCAACGGCTCCAGCACCTCCATCCGTCGTCGCAGAGCCCGCACCGCCCGCGCCCCAAAACAGCCGCACTGATGCCGAGGGTGGATCACTTGGTGATTCGGCCGTCTTGGCCGGCCAGGGGCGGAGAAGGGAATGCGCGCGGCTCGATGGATTTACCTGTTGGCGGTGGCGGTCGCCCCCGTCGGGTCGGCTGCACCGGCGCTGGCGCAACCGGCACCAGCGCAAGCTCCAACTGCTCAGTCGGTTTCGCCCGCCGCATTCGCACGCTTCGTCGAGGAGGTGTGGCCGGATGCGCAGAAGGCCGGTGTGTCGCGCACGACGTTCGACCGGGCCTTCAAGGGTG
This sequence comes from Devosia equisanguinis, assembly GCA_945862355.1. Lineage (GTDB taxonomy): Bacteria > Pseudomonadota > Alphaproteobacteria > Rhizobiales > Hyphomicrobiaceae > CAMDPA01. The sequence goes on from CAMAYR010000037.1 coordinate 19,527, forward strand.
TGCGGCCGGACCTGTCGCTGCCCGATCTCGTGCTGCCGGGCAAGAAGCCGGACGAGACGCGGGGACAAGCCGAGTTCGTGCGCCCGCCGCAGGCCTATCTCGATCGCGACCAGCTCGCCCGTCTTGCCCGGACGGGCAAGGCGTTCATGGCCAAGCACATTTCCTGGCTCGAGCGCATCGAGCAGGAGATCGGCGTCGATGCCCACGTCGTGATGGGCATATGGGGCAGGGAGACGGCCTATGGCACGCACAAGCTGCCACACTACGCCATCCGGGTTCTGGCGACACAGGCGTGGATAGGCCGCCGCAAGGATATGTTCCGCGTCGAGCTGATCGCCGGCCTCAAACTGCTCGAGGACAGGATCGTCACCATAGAGACGATGCGCTCGTCGTGGGCGGGGGCGCTCGGCCTGCCGCAGTTCATGCCGAGCGAGATCGACCAGCACGCCTACGACATCGACAAGGACGGTAAAAGAGACATCTGGAACTCGGTGCCAGACGCGCTCGCTTCAGCTGCCAAGCAGCTCAAGTCCAAGGGCTGGACCTTCGGATTGCCGTGGGGTTTCGAGGTCGAGCTTCCCGCGAAAGTCGATTGCGCGTTGGAGGGGCCGACCGAAGCACGGCCGCTCGGCGAATGGGCGCGGCTGGGCCTCGCGCGGGTCGACGGCAAGTCGTTTCCGGCAAAGCATCTGGGTGCTTCCGCCTACCTGATGTCGCCGGGCGGCACGCACGGGCCGATCTTCCTCGTGTCTGAGAACTTCAAGGTGATCCGCGCCTACAACACTTCGGATCTTTATGCTGTGTTCGTCGGTCATCTGGCCGACCGAATTGCCGGCGGCGGCGATTTCGCCAGGCCTTGGCGCGGGATCGGGCAGTTGCCGACGGCTCAGATCGCGGAAACGCAAGAGAGGTTGAAGGCACGGGGCTTCGGGATCAGCATCGTCGACGGCAAGATCGGGTCCAACACGCGGCGTCAGATCGGGCTCTTCCAGCGTGCGAGCGGGCTCGGCGTGGATTGCTGGCCCGGCGTCGAGACATTGTCGCGGCTCAGGCAGCCGGCGAGGACTAGATGATACGAACAGCACTTGCATGTGCGCTTGCATTTCTGTCGGCACAAACGGCGGCAGCCAGCGGGCCGGTCCCGGTTTCGGGCGGTGCAGCAGTCCCCAAGTCCGCCGTGGATCAGCCGCGCTCGATCGAGGCCCTGATGGCAGCACTCGAGGTCGAGGGCGCCAAAGCTGGGGTGCAACCGGCGACGATCCGCCGGGTGCTCGCAGGCCATGAACGGGAGCCGGAGGTCGCCGGCCTGGCCGGTGCGCAGACAGAACACGAGCGAACCGTCGGCGACTATCTTGCGCTGCTGGTAACGCCCGAGCGCATCGAGCTTGGACGGCAGCGGCTCGCCGAGCACGCAGCGACGCTGGCCGCGGTAGAGGCCCGTTTCGGCGTCGATCGCCATACGCTGACTGCGCTATGGGGCGTGGAAACGCGCTATGGCGCTTCGCTCGGTACGAGGCAGGTGATTCGTTCTCTGACCACGCTTGCGTTGGAGGAACCGCGCCGGCCTCAATTCTGGCGCGCGGAGTTGCTGCAGGCGCTGCGGATCGTCGAGCGCGGCGACATCGCGGCGGAAACCATGCGCGGCTCGTGGGCGGGGGCGATCGGGCACACCCAGTTCATGCCGTCGACCTTCAATCGCTTCGCGATCGATTTCGACGGCGACGGGCGCCGCGATTTGATGGGGTCGATACCCGACGGGCTGGCCTCGGCGGCCAACTATCTGGCGCATTCGGGTTGGCAACGGGGCGAGACCTGGGGCTTCGAGGTGACAGTGCCGTATGGATTCGATTTCGCGCTCGCCGCCCCGGCGATGCTGCGGCCGCTCGGCTTCTGGCGGGAGCAGGGCGTTGCCCGCGATGGTGGCCGACAGATGCCCGCCTCGTCACTCGAGCATCGCCTGCTGCTGCCAGCGGGGGCGAAGGGGCCGGCGTTTCTCGTAAACCGCAATTTCCGTGCGCTGCTTCGCTATAATCCGTCCGTCTCCTATGCCCTCGCCGTCGCGCACCTGGGGGACCAGATCAAAGGGATAGGGCCGTTCGTCGCGCGCTGGCCGAACGAGCCGGCGTTGTCGCGCGCCGACCGGCAGGAGGTGCAGGAAAGGCTCGCCGCGCTCGGTCACGAGACCGGGGGTGTGGACGGAATCATCGGTGGTTTGACGCGCAGCGCGATCCGGTCCTATCAGAAGACACGAGGCTTGCCCGAAGACGGCCATCCCAGTCGTGATCTGCTGGAACGGCTTCGGGCACAGCGCTGACGAGAGGATGGGACTGAGGAAAGCATGAGGCGCAGCGCCGGCCCGACGTTCGCTCTGATGGTTGCCGCAGCGCTCCTGGCTACGGCAGGACTGCCGCGTGTCGATGGCGTCACCATGAGCCCGGCCGCCGCGCAGCAAGGCAGCGCGGCCGAAGCCAACTTCATGAACCCTTTCCCCGAGAACGACGTGTGGCGCGGCATTGTGATCGGCGACCATCTCGCCGATGGACTGCTCGGCTCTCTACTCGACACCATGGCGAGCGAGAGGCGCTTGCAACTCCAGCGCCGCCATCGCGTGTTGTCCGCAATCGGTCGCACGGATGTCGAGGAAGACGCCAAGGCGATCGAGGATCTCGCAGCCAAGGAAAAGATCGGTATCGCCCTCTTCATGACGGGAATGGCCGACCGCGGTGGCATCCGATTGCCCAACGGCCGGCGTCTGCCCGTCGGCCAGGGAGACTGGCGCCAGATCTATGCCCAACGGGTCGACCGCATCGTGCGCGGCCTGCGGCGGCGTGGCGTCGCCGTCTACTGGGTCGGTTTGCCGATGATGCGCCGCGCCGATTGGAACGAGGACATCGAGACCATCAACGAGGTCATCCGCGAGCGAACGCTGAGCGCAGGTGGCCGTTACATCGACGCATTCAAGGAGACCGGCGACGAGAACGGACAGTTCTCCGATCGTGGACCGGACATCTCGGGCAAGCTGGTCCGGCTGCGCGATCCGGAAGGATACGATTTCACCGCGGCCGGATTTCGCAAGCTCGCATTCTTCATAGAGCGGCAGATGCGGCGCGACATGAATGCAGCGCGCGAGGAACGGTCGATACCGCTGGCGGGCTCGGAGGTGGAGCAGCGGCGGAACATTCCAGAGGCGGCGCGCCTGGCAGCGCTATCCGGTGCAACGTCCGGCACGGCTGCTGCTGCTACCCTCAAGGATGCGCGGGCCGCCAATTCCCCCGTGGCACGTGCCTTGACGCCGGGCATCGCAGCCTCTCCGTCCAACGATGGCGTTACGTCTTCGGCCGGAGACATCAAGGCGGACAACGTGCGGGTCTCGTTCAGGTCGGCCGGCGCCGACGGGCGCGAGGAGCAGGTGACGATCGAAATCGTGCGCCCGGCGCTGACGAACTCCGTGATCCAACTCATGACGCGACGGGACAAAGGTGACAAGCCGAGCCAGGTGGGCGACACGCTGACGGACATGCTGTCGAACGGGCTGCTCGTGATGCGCTCGGTGACGCCCAGTGGCGCGAGCCGCGAGCGTGGGGCTCAGCGCGGCTCTCTCACACGGCAGCCGTTCTTCATCGCGCTGGCCAAGGGGGAGCGGCTACCGCCCAAGCCGGGTCGCGCGGACGATTTTCGGTGGCCGCGCGAGGACGATATCCCGCCGCCGCCCGCTCAGGTCGCCGCGCCGATCGCGAGCCCGGTGCCTCTCGTGAAGGCCGCGCCGGCAAGCCGTGTACGCCGCCCCCCGCCCAGGCGCGTGCAGCGCGGCGAGACGCGTGCTGCACCGGCGAAGTCCTCGCCGATCAACATCTTCCAGCAATAATCCCGATCGTCCTTCGAGCGTGCCGACAGCCGAAGTTCTTGCCCTGGTGTGAGCATGCCACTACCCATGTAGCTTGGACTCCGTGCGAGGCTTGGCACACCAGAACGTGCCCGCCTTCGCACGCACGTACACATTCGGGCTGCGGAGGTCTCGCCGTGATCGTCGATTTCCACCACCATTTCGTGCCGCGCCAACTGATCGCACAGGATCCGGGCGACAAACTTGTCCTGAGCTACGACGAGAACGGCGCGCCGAGCTACACGACACACAAGTTGCTGTTCGATCACGACGCGCACATTGCGATGATGGACGAGGCGGGCATCGACCTCGCGCTGCTGTCGAGTGCGGCCGGAATGTCGGCGGACATCGAGCGATCGGTGCTGGTCAACAACGAGGCCAAGGCGCTCGAGATGCGCTATCCGGGCCGCTATATCGGCTTCGCGCACGCCAACCCGCTGGGTGGGCCGACCGCGTTCAAGGAGCTGGCGCGGTGCGCGGACGAGCTCGGGTATCCCGGCGTCACCATCACGTCGGAGCAGGACGGCCTCTATCTCGACGCGCCTGAATTCGAGGCGTTCTGGACGGAGTGCGAACGGCGCGGCCTTTTCGTGTTCGTTCATCCCGCGCTGAAGCTCAACGAGAGCAAGCAATTCGACGCCTACGATCTCGCCCGCTCGGTCGGCCGCGAGTTCAGCCTGGTGATGGCGACGATCCGGCTCATCAACGCGCAGGTGTTCGACCGGCATCCGGGCCTCGTCGTGCAGATGTCGCATTTGGGCGGCGGGATCGCGGCGCTGCTCGGTCGGCTTCGTAGTTACCAGGACAAGGTGTTCTGGGGCACGAAGGGCAACCCGAAGCACGGCATCGCGCCGGCGAAGGATTTCGACCACTACCTGCACCACAACTTCATCTTCGACACCGGCGGGTTCTGCGGGGAGATCGGGTCGGTGAAAACCGCGCTCGTGGAGATCCCAGCATCGCGGCTCGTTTTCGGCACGGACTATCCGCAGGAAATCCGCACGGCAGGGGTGAATGCGAATTTTATCGCGGAGATCGGCAAGCTCGGCGCGGATGGCGAGCAAGTGCTCCGCGGCACGGCGAAGGGGCTGCTCAAGGGGCGGGTTTGAGGGCAGCCAGAGCCGAAGACCGCACCCTGCGATTGCGCTCGTAGTCGATCGCTTCGAGCACGTATCGCTGCAAAGCCGTCGATCCTGGGGCAGTCTAGCCTCGAACAGCGGCCGGTGGAAAATCTGCCGTTGAGCAAGTGATGGCAGGGAGCCCGGGATCGGCCTCGGTCGGTCAGGAATCCCGCGCTATGGATCGCTCGCGATCATCCAAGGCCTGCGATCACATATGGATCGGTCGCTTGGCCACGGCGAGGGCCGCCTCCTTGACCGCCTCGGACAGCGTCGGATGCGCGTGGCAGGTGCGCGCTAAATCCTCCGCCGAGCCGCCGAACTCCATGATGACGGCGGCTTCCGCGATCAGCTCGCCGACGTGCGGACCGATCATGTGGACGCCGAGGATGCGGTCGGTCGCGGCATCGGCCAGCACCTTCACGAAGCCGTCGGTCGTCTTGTTGACCTTGGCGCGGCCGTTGGCGGTGAACGAGAACTTGCCGGCGTTGTAGCCGATGCCGGCGGCCTTCAGCTCCTCCTCGGTCTTACCGACGCTGGCGACCTCAGGCGCCGTGTAGATCACGCTCGGGATCACGTCGTAGTTCACGTGACCTGCCTGACCGGCGAGGATCTCGGCGACCGCCACGCCCTCGTCCTCCGCCTTGTGGGCGAGCATCGGCCCGGCGATGACATCGCCGATGGCGTAGACGCCGGGCATGTTGGTTGCGAAGTGCGCGTCGACCTTGATGCGGCGGCGCTCGTCGAGTGCGATGCCGGCCTCGGTCAGGCCGAGCCCTTCGGTAAAGGGCACGCGACCGATGGCGACGAGCACGACGTCGGCCTCCAGCGTCTCGGCGGCCCCGCCGGCGGCGGGCTCGACGGTGATCTTATGGCCGGCGGGCGAGCCCTCGACCTTCGTGACCTTGGAGGCGAGCTTGAAAGCGAAGCCCTGCTTCTCGAGGATGCGCTGAAACGATCGGGCGACCTCGAGGTCCATGCCGGGGATGATGCGGTCGAGGAACTCGACGACGGTGACCTTGGCGCCGAGGCGCCGCCAGACCGAGCCGAGCTCGAGACCGATGACGCCGGCGCCGACGACGACGAGGTGCTTTGGCACGCTCGGCAGGGTCAGAGCGCCGGTGGACGACACGACGGTCTTCTCGTCGATCGCAACGCCGGGCAACTTCGCGACGTCGGAGCCCGTCGCGATGACGACGGCCTTGGCCTCCAGCGTTTTCTTCTCGCCGTTGATGAACGTGACCTCGACCTTGCCGGGGCCCAGCACGCGGCCAGTACCGTGGAAGTGCTCGACCTTGTTCTTCTTCAACAGGTAGGCGACGCCGTCGACGTTGCCCTTCACGCCCTCGTCCTTGAAGGCGAGCATCTTCGCGAGGTTCAGCTTGGGCGCCACGTCGATGCCCATGCCCGCGAAGCCGTGCGAGGCCTCATCGAACAGCTCACTTGCATGAAGCAGCGCCTTCGACGGGATGCAGCCGACGTTGAGGCAAGTGCCGCCATGCGTGGCGCGCTTTTCCACGACGGCAACCTTCAGCCCAAGCTGGGCGGCACGAATGGCGCACACATAGCCGCCTGGGCCGGTGCCGATGACGATGAGATCGTGGGTCATTTTCTTGCTATTAAAGCTCCAGCACGAAGCGCTGCGGATCTTCAAGGCATTCCTTCACGCGAACGAGGAAGGTCACCGCCTCCTTCCCGTCGACGATGCGATGGTCGTAGCTTAGCGCCAGGTACATCATCGGACGGATCACGACCTGGCCGCCGCGCGCCACCGGGCGGTCCTCGATCTTGTGCATGCCGAGAATGCCCGACTGCGGCACGTTGAGGATCGGCATCGACATCAGCGAGCCATAGACGCCGCCGTTGGAGATGGTGAACGTGCCGCCCTGCATGTCGTCGATGGCGAGCTTGCCGTCGCGTGCGCGCCGGCCGAAATCGGCAATCGTACCCTCGATCTCGGCGAGCCCCATGCGATCGGCCTCGCGGACGACGGGCACCACGAGGCCCTTGTCGGTGCCGACGGCGACGCCGACGTGATAGTAGTTCTTGAAGACGATGTCGGTGCCGTCGATCTCGGCGTTGACGGCGGGGATCTCGCGCAGCGCCTGGATGCAGGCCTTGACGAAGAACCCCATGAAGCCGAGGCGCACGCCGTGGCGCTTCTCGAACACGTCCTTGTAGTCGGCGCGCAGCTTCATGATCGCGCTCATGTCGACGTCATTCCACGTCGTCAGCATGGCAGCGGAATTCTGCGCCTCCTTGAGCCGGCGCGCGATGGTCTGGCGCAGGCGCGTCATAGGAACGCGCTCCTCGCGTGCAACGTCGTTCGCCCCGGAGGGCGCACGCATCCGGGGCGGCGCGAAGGGCGCGGCTGCTGCCGGCACAGTGGCGGGAACGGAGGCCGGCACGGGAGCAGGCCGGGCCTGAGCGGCTGCGGCATCCTCCTTCAGCACCTGCCCACGCTTGCCGCTTCCTGCGACATCGGCTGCTGGAATGCCCTTTTCCTCGAGTATCTTGCGGGCGGCCGGTGACGGCGGCATCGCGGCCGCGGCCGGCTGGGCCACTACCGGTGCGGGGGCTGCCTTGGCGGGAGCCGCCAATGGGGCGGTGGCAGCGGCGGCACCTTCCTTTATATTGCCGAGAACGCCGCCCGGCGCGACGGTAGCGCCCTGGCTGACGAGTATCTCGCCCAGGACGCCTGCCGCCGGGGCCGGCACCTCGACGGTGACCTTGTCCGTCTCGAGTTCGCACAGAGGCTCGTCCTGGCTCACCGCATCGCCTGGCTTCTTGAACCAGCGCCCGACGGTGGCTTCCGAAACGCTCTCGCCCAGGGTCGGGACTTTGATTTCGATGGTCATGTTCGGTTCGATCTCGTTCTAACGTCAGGTCGAGCGCGGCGTGCGCGACCCACAATTGCAAAACACTCCGTCTGTAGCGGCCAGCGCGTCACGCCCCCCAACCTATGAGAGCGCCTCCGTCACCAGCGTCTTCTGCTCGCTGGCGTGCTTGGATGCTAGGCCCGTCGCGGTGGCAGCGGATGCCGCGCGCCCGACATAGCGCGGGCGGCTGCTGCGTGTCTTGGCGTGCTGAAGCACCCATTCGATGTTGTGCTCCACGAACGACCATGGCCCCATGTTGCGCGGCTCCTCCTGCGCCCAGACGATCTCGGCGTTGGGGAAGCGCTGCAGCTCTGCGACCAGCGCCTTCGCCGGGAACGGATAGAGCTGCTCGATGCGCATGATGTAGACATCGGCGACACCCGCAGCATCGCGGGCATCGGCGAGGTCGTAATAGACCTTGCCAGAGCACAGCACGACGCGGCGGATCTCGCTGTCCGGCTTCAACACCGCTCCGACACGGTTCGTCTCGTGCCCGGCGTCCGCATCGTCCCACAGTAGACGATGGAAGGTGCTGCCGGTCGCGAACTCCTCGATGCGCGACACCACACGTTTGTGGCGCAGCAGCGACTTCGGCGTGAAGATGATCAGCGGCTTGCGGAAGCTGCGGTGGAGCTGGCGGCGCAGGATATGGAAGAAGTTGGCCGGCGTGGTGCAATTGGCTATCTGCCAGTTGTCCTCTGCGGATTGCTGGAGATAGCGCTCGATGCGCGCAGAGGAGTGCTCCGGCCCCTGCCCCTCGTACCCGTGAGGCAGCAGCATCACGAGCCCGGACATCCGCAGCCACTTGCGCTCGCCCGACGAGATGAACTGGTCGACGACGACCTGCGCGCCGTTGGCGAAATCTCCGAACTGCGCCTCCCAGATCGTCAGCGCCATCGGCTCCGTGAGAGAGTAGCCGTACTCGAAACCGAGCACCGCTTCCTCCGACAGCATAGAGTTGATGACCTCGAAGTTCGCCTGATCGGGCGAGACGTAGCGCAGCGGCGTGTAGCGACGCTCCGTCTCCTGGTCGAGCAAGACGGTATGGCGATGCGAGAAGGTGCCGCGCTCCACGTCCTGGCCGGAAAGGCGAACAGGGAAGCGCTCCTTCAGCAGCGTCGCGAATGCGAGGTGCTCGGCCATGCCCCAGTCGATGTCGACACCGGTCTCGACCATCTCGCGCCGACGCTCGAGCAGGCGCTGCACGGTCTTGTGGACGTTGAAGTCGTTGGGCACCAGCGTGATGCGGCGGCCGATCTCCCTCAGCGAGGCGATGTCGACGCCGGTGTTGCCGCGCCGCTCGTCGCCACCCGCCGAACTGAGGCCGGCCCAGCGGCCATCGAGCCAATCAGCCTTGTTGGGCTTATAGCCTTCCGCCTGCTTCTGTTCGGTGTCGAGCATCGCGCGGATGCCGTTCCGCATCTCGTCGACCTCGGCAGCGCTCATCACGCCTTCCTCGACGAGTTGATCGCCATATAGCGCCGCGGTCGTGCGGTGCTGCTTGATCTTGCGATACATCAGCGGCTGCGTGAACGCCGGCTCGTCGCCCTCGTTGTGACCGTGGCGGCGGTAGCAGAACATGTCGATCACGACAGGCTTCTGGAACCGCTGGCGGAACTCGATCGCGACCTTCGCCACGTGCACGACCGATTCTGGATCGTCTCCGTTCACGTGGAAAATCGGCGCTTCGATCATCTTGGCGACGTCGGAGCAGTACGGCGACGTGCGTGAGTAGCGCGGGTTCGTCGTGAACCCGATCTGGTTGTTGACGATGAAGTGGATCGACCCGCCGGTGCGATGGCCACGCAGGCCCGAAAGCCCGAAGCATTCCGCCACGACGCCCTGGCCCGCGAAAGCGGCGTCACCGTGGATCAGCAGCGGCAGAACAGGCGTCCGGTCGTCGCGCGGGCAACCGTGCTGATCCTGCTTCGCCCGCACCTTGCCGAGCACGACGGGATCGACGATCTCCAGATGGCTCGGGTTGGCGGTCAGCGAAAGGTGCACGCGGTTGCCGTCGAATTCGCGGTCCGACGATGCCCCCAGATGGTACTTCACGTCGCCCGACCCCTCGACGTCGTCGGGCTTGAACGAGCCGCCGCGGAACTCGTTGAAGATCGCGCGCAGTGGCTTCGACATCACGTTGGCGAGCACGTTCATGCGCCCGCGATGCGGCATCCCCAGCACGATTTCCTTCACGCCGAGCTGACCGCCACGCTTGATGATCTGCTCGAGCGCCGGCACCATCGACTCGCCGCCTTCCAAGCCGAACCGCTTCGTGCCCGTGTAGCGCGTATGGCAGAACTGCTCGAACGTCTCCGCCTCGATCAGCTTGTTGAGGATGGCCTTCTTGCCCTCCTTCGTGAAGCGGATGTCCTTCTCCTCGCCCTCGATGCGCTGCTGTATCCACGCCTTCTGCGCCGGCGATGTGATGTGCATGAACTCGACGCCGATCTTTCGGCAATACGTGCGCCTGAGTATGCGCAGGATCTGGCGCACCGTCGCCGTCTCGAGGCCAAGCACTTTGTCGATGAAGATGGGGCGGTCGAGATCGGCCTCCGTGAAGCCGTATGTCTCGGGCCGCAATTCCTTGTGGACCTTGCGATCGGAGATGCCCAGCGGATCGAGATCGGCGACGAGATGGCCCATCACCCGGTACGCCCGGATCAGCATCAGCGCGCGGATCGAATCCTGCGTCGAGCGCAGCGATGCCGCCATCGACATATCGTAGCCGGCCGATTGCGCGCGGCTCGCATTCTTCTCGCGGAAGTGCTTCTCCGTTCCACCGTAGTCGCCTGTCAGCGCGCCGAGAAGCTCCTGATTGCCGGTCTGGGAAATCTCCTCGAGCGGCCGCGCCCAGGAGGCGCCTTGCGCCTGCGGCTCGGCGCCGTGCCCACTGCGGTGACCGTCGTTCAAGCTCTGGAAGAACAGGCGCCATTCGTCGCTGACGGCGCCCGGATTCTTCTCGTAGAGGGCCTGCATCTCCTCGATGTAGGCGGCATTCACGCCATGAAGAAACGACGTCTCGGCTAGGGCTTCGTTCAGCGGTTGGCGGGCCATGATCGGTCCTGGTAGGTTTCGATACGGGGCTCGGTGCTAATCGCAACGCAAGTGGCGCCCCGGTGGAGCATGCGTTCGAGGCGGTTCTTAGTCAGCTTCGGATGGCAAGTACAGTCCGCACAACGCAGTAGGACTGCAGATCCGGGAAGAAAGAACAACAATGTTGCGAAACCCGTCGGATCTCGCCCGAACGCCGGAAAAACGAGCAGGGCGCTATGCTGCGGCGAGCGCGTCCGAACGGATACTGCTCTAGTGTGATGACCGAGAAATCCGCTTCATACTCTGCCACTGGGGCGGGCGGCGGATTTCTCGGTCTAGATCACACTAGTCCATTGATTTAGCTAGTGTCGTTCAGACCGCGAAATTCGTTCGACCTATGCTGCGGCATGAGACGAATTTCGCGGTCACGACACTAGTGGCCCGTCGCACCTAAATCGCAACATGGCCGCAACCACCGTCCGATTTAGGCGCGACATGAGGGCCACTAGAATCAACATTGGCTTAGTGAGGCGTTTATCGCGCC
>CAMAYR010000038.1 GCA_945862355.1 Devosia equisanguinis
GTCGTGTCGGTGTCCGACTGCACGATCTCGAAGCTTCGCATCCCATCACCTGCCGAGTGAGCCGCCCTCGACAAGAGAAATAGCTGATTCGCAAACCAACCCAGACCCTTACGCCATCACCACCGGATCGGAGTTACGGAAGCAGGTCATAGCCATCACCAACCCGCACGAGAATGGCTGCTCCGCCAGAAACGGACCATCGCCAACGCCGTCAAAGACCCGTCGCGAGCCGCCTTCCACCGCACAAGCCCGCCCGGCAGCAGCAACGCCCCCTCGACGGCCCACTTGCCTGGCGGCCGCGATCGACTAGAAGAGGATGACCCTTCGGCTCGCGCCTTGGGGACGATCCATCCCGATCCCGTCGAGAGCCCCTGCCCTAGCGGCGGTCGGCAACGTGCGGTCTCGGAACAGCCACGAGGTGTTCGGTGCTGCTTTCCGTGCTGGGAATGGGTTTGCTCATCGGCATGCAACACGCGCTGGAGGCCGATCACGTCGCCGCCGTATCGAGCGTGGTCAGCCGCAAGCGTAGCCTGCGCAGCATCTCGCTTCACGGCGCGGTGTGGGGGATCGGTCATACCCTGACGCTGCTGCTCGTGGCGGGCACCTGCATTCTCCTCAGAACCCAACTCGACACCGGCCTCGCCCAGCGCCTGGAGCTGGCTGTCGGCTTCATGCTGTTGTGTCTGGGTGCGAACGTGCTGTGGCGGCTATGGCGCGACCGGGTGCATTTCGGCAGCCATCGTCACCGCGACGGCACCCTCCATATGCATGCGCACAGCCACCGCCAGGACCGCGAGCGCACGCACGCCCGCAGCCCGCACGACCACGACCACCCCGAGGGGATCCCGTGGCGGACCCTGCTCGTCGGCACGATGCACGGTATGGCCGGATCGGCCGCCCTCGTCGTGGTGGCGGCATCGAGCATCGAGTCGCCACTGGTGGGCATCGCCTACGTGCTGCTGTTCGGGTTGGGCTCGATCGTCGGCATGGCGCTGCTCACCGCGGTGATTGCAGTACCGCTGACCTGGACCGCCGGCTCGCTGACCGTGGCCAACAGCGCGCTTCAGGCATGCATCGGGCTCGTCACCATCGGTGTCGGACTGACCGTAATCAGCGATAGCTGGCGCGCCTTGTTCGGGGCTTGACCTCGCCGCGTGATGGTCCATCCTCCCTGCCACGGACGCTCGCTCAACGGGCGCCGAATGCGAAGGAGGATCGCCAATGGTCACGCTCAGGGCAGCGCTCGGCGCTGCCGTAGTGGTGCTTGCCTGTCAGCCCGCCACCGCCGCAGACCCGGTCGCAGATTTCTACCGCGGCAAAACCATTCAAATGATCGTCGCCACCGCACCGGGCGGCGACTACGACACGCGCGCCCGCCTGCTCTCTCGCCACATGGGCCGGCATATTCCAGGTGAGCCGGGGATCGTGCCGACCAACATGCCCGGCGCCGTCTGCGTGCAGGCCGCCAACTACGTCGCCGGTGTGGCCCCCCGCGACGGCACTGTGATGCACGCCATCATGCAGAACATGACCGCCCATCAGGCCATTGGCGGCACCGGCGTGAAGTATGACGTGACCAAGCTCGGCTGGATCGGAAACACCACCGACAGCCCGAACCTGATCAGCGCGTGGCACACGACAGGCATTACCAGGATCGAGCAGGTACTGGAGAAGGAGCTTGTCGTCGGCGCGCCCGGCACCGCGACGACCTCGGTCTACTATCCCCTCGCCCTCAATCTGCTGGTGGGAACTAAGTTCAAGATCATTTCGGGCTATCCCGGCGGCAACAACGTCAACATCGCGATGGAACGTGGCGAGGTCGGCGGCCGGGGGTCCAACTCGCTTGCCGCATGGAAATCCACACGGCCGAACTGGTTGACGGAGAAGAAGCTCGCCCACCTCGTCCAGATCGGTCTCAAGCGCCACCCGGAGCTGCCCGACGTGCCGTTGCTGTTCGAGCTGGCCAGGAACGAGGCCGACCGCCAGGTGCTGCACTTCCTGTCGGTCGACGTGCCGCTGTCGCGCGCCTACGTCACTACCCCGGACGTACCCACGGAGCGGCTGGCAGCCCTGCGCCGCGCCTTCAACGCGACCATGAAGGATCCCGCTTTCCTCGCCGAGGCCGCGAAGTCGCGCATCGACATCAGCCCCTCGACCGGGGAGGAAGCGCAAAAGATCGTCGAATCGGTGCTGCGAACACCGCCCGAGATCATCAAGCGCACCAAGGCGATCTTCGACAGCGTCACCAAGAAATAGCCGGGCGCACTCGACCTCGTGCGCCATGCCCAATTTGCCGATCAACAATTTCTCGATCACCAAGTTCTCGATCACCATGTCCTGGTGGTGCCGGCGGGCCACTTCGCAGGCCAAGTCGACTTGTCCGCTTGCCTCCCGCCAGCTCCCTCGGCTACTCCCGCTCCTCATGAGAATATACCGCGCCTTCGCCACCGTCGGCGGCCTGACCATGGTCAGCCGCGTTCTCGGTTTCATTCGCGACATCATGGTTGCCGGAATCCTGGGCTCTGGCGCGGTCGCCGACGCGTTCTTCGTGGCCTTCCGCTTCCCCAACCTGTTCCGCCGCCTGTTCGGTGAAGGCGCATTCAATGCGGCTTTCGTGCCGCTGTTCGCCAAGAAGCTGGAGGGCGAAGGCCGCGAGGCCGCCCGCGCGTTCGCCGCGGAGGCGATGTCCGGCCTCCTCGTAATCCTGCTAGTGCTGTCGGCTGCCTGCATGCTGGCCATGCCTTGGCTGATGTACGCTATCGCGCCGGGCTTTGCCGACGATCAGGCGAAGTTCGACCTCGCCATCGTGCTGTCGCAGATCGCGTTTCCCTACCTCCTCTGCATGTCGCTCGTCGCACTGCTGTCGGGCGTGCTGAACTCGCTCGGCCGTTTCGTCGAAAGCTCCGCCGTCTCGATCGTGCTCAATGTCACGCTGATTGCCGCGATCCTGATCGCGATGGCGCTCGGCTACCGCAACGACGCCAACGCAGGCCATGCGCTCGCCTGGGGCGTGTTCGCAGCCGGCCTCCTGCAGCTCCTCCTGCTGGTGTGGGGTGCCCGGCGCAATGGCATTCTTCCCCGCCTCGTCCGCCCGGTGTGGAGCGCGGACGTGCGCCGCCTCGTGGTGCTGGGCGTTCCAGGCGTCATCGCCGGCGGGATCACCCAGATCAACATCCTGATCGGGACGGTCATCGCCACCTTGCAGAGCGGCGCCGTCTCCCAGCTCTACTATGCCGACCGCATCTACGAGTTACCACTGGCCATCATCGGGATCGCCATCGGCGTGGTGCTGCTGCCTGAGGTTGCCCGGGCGTTGCGTGCCGGCGACAGCGCCGCTGTCAGCCATGCGCAGAACCGCAGCCTGGAATTCGCAATGCTGCTCACGGTGCCTGCTGCCGTAGCCCTCGCCGTGATCGCGACGCCGATCGTGCGCGTGCTGTTCGAGCGTGGCGCCTTCCAGCCCTCCGATACGCAGGCGACCGCGGCCCTCCTTTCCATCTTCGCGTTGGGCCTGCCAGCCTTCGTCCTCATCAAGGTGTTCTCACCGTCGTATTTCGCGCGCGAGGACACCCGCACACCGATGCGCTACGCCGCCATCAGCCTGACAGCCAACACCGCCGGCTCCGTCGGCTTGTTCTTCCTGTTCCGCGAAGCCGGCCTGCTGCCGCATCTCGGCATCGCCGTGGCCACCACGCTGGGCGGCTGGCTCAACGCGATGCTGCTCTGGCGTGGCCTGTCGCGGCACGGACACTTCACTCTCGATCGCCAGTCGCGCCGCAACCTGCCCCGCATCATCCTGGCCGGCCTCGCCATGGGGGGTGGCCTTGTCATCCTCGCCGATCTACTCGCCCCCTGGCTTGGACCTCGTGCCCCCCTGACCACCAGCGGTCCCGCGCTCGCCGCTCTGGTTTTCGCTGGCGCCACGCTCTATTTCCTCGTCTCCGCCGGCCTCGGCAGCGTCAACCGCACGATGCTGCAGGCGGCAACCTCACGCAAATCCTGAACCCGACGCGGCGCAGCATCCCTCGCCACTTCAACACGGGCCCGAACACGGCTATTCCATCGGCAACCAGAACCTGCAGGCGAGCCTGACTGTCCCGCCTGCCTGTCACGAGATGATCGGATTGCGATGCCCTGGCAGACTATCCTGAGAGCACTCGGCCCACCCGAGCAAGGATCACTCGGCGGCTTGTTCCAAGCCATCAAATCCGCGCTCGGGCTGGCTCCCCGCGCCGGTGTCGAGCGCGCCGCGTTCACCGCAGCCGTCGTCGCACTCTCCGCCAAGCTCAGCATGGCCGACGGCGTATCGCTCAGAATCGAGGAGGATACGTTCGAGCGGCTGTTCAACTTCGAGCCGGAGGAGGCCCAGAACATCCGCTGGCTGTTCCGCCTGGCCGCGAAGGACACCGCCGGCTTCGAGAGCTACGCCCGCGCGCTGGCCGATACACTCGAGCAGTCTCCCGACCTCAAGCACGACATCTTCGAGGCGCTGCTCCACATCGCCACCGCCGACGGTGTGCTGCACAACGGCGAGGATATCTATCTGCATGCCGTCAGCGACATTTTCGGCTATACCGACATCGACTATCGCGCCATGCGCGCCCGCTTCGTCCGCGACATCGCCGATCCATACGAGGTGCTCGGCACCGAGCGCACGCTATCGAACGACGCGCTGAAGGCCCACTACCGCAACCTCGTCCGCGAGAACCACCCCGATGTGCTCGCCGGCCGCGGGCTCTCCCGCGAGCTTCAGGACGTCGCCGCACGCAAGCTCGCCGCCCTCAATGTGGCCTGGGAGGCGATCGCCAAGGAGCGCGGACTTTGATCGATGAGCCCGACAGCAATCTCGTCGCGACCCTGCATCCCTCCCCCAACATCGACGAGCGCCGTCGCGGCCTCGTCCCGGTTCTGCTCATCCTGCACTACACCGGACTGCCGACACTCGAGCGCTCGATAGAGGTTCTGGCCGACCCTCGCTGCAAGGTCTCGTGCCACTATGTCGTCGGCGAGGATGGCCGCATCATCCAGATGGTTGCCGAGGCCGCCCGCGCCTGGCAGGCCGGCGTCTCCCATTGGGCCGGCGAGAGCGACATAAACTCTGTCTCCATCGGCATCGAGATCCAGCACCCCGGCCATAGCGACGGCTACCCCGACTTTCCCCCAGCCCAGATGATCGCCGTGCGCGACCTCTGCCTCGACATTGCCACGCGTCACCCGATCCCGCAGGCCGGCATCCTCGCCCATTCCGATGTCGCTCCAGCACGCAAGATGGATCCCGGCGAGAAATTCGATTGGCGCTGGCTCGCCGCAGCCGGCGTCGGACACTGGGTGCCGCCCGAGCTCGTCGGCGACACGGGCCCACGGCTGGCGCTCGGAGATCGCGGCGAGGCTGTCGACGCCATGCAGCGGCGGCTCGCCGACTACGGCTACGGTATCGCCGCGACGGGAGAACTCGATGCGGCAAGCGCTTTTGTCGTCACCGCATTCCAGCGCCACTTCAGGCCGGCCCGCGTGGATGGCGTTTGGGATCGATCGTGCGCACGGACGCTCGAACGGCTGATCGCGGCATTGCCCGGCCATCGCAACGTCGCGTAAGTACCTACTCCGCCCGCATCACGAAGCAATCGATGCGGCGGCGGCGCAACTCGAGACAAGCGCCTGCAGCAGACCTGGAATCGAAGCCGGCGAAGCGAGCGCGAAATACCTGGCGCGTGTCCTTGCGAACCGCGATCGTCCGAGCAACACCGTTGCCAATGACGTCACTGGCGCTTTGACGGACAACCGCCAGCGCCCTGTCCGCATCCGCCGCCGTGGCATAGGCGCCGACTTGGATCTCGAACCCCGGCCCGCGTTGGCCGGCCGTACCTACGCCGGAGGGTGCAGGTGCCAGACGCCGAGCCGGCGGCGTCACCGGATCAGCCCCGCGCGACATGTTCATGGCCTGCTGGTGCAACGTCGATGGCGCGGCTCCCCGCATCGGTCCGCCAGCCAGCGGCCCCGGCACAGGCTGCGCCCATAGGCCAGCGGGATCGGCCGGGCGCTGGATGGTCGCGGGCCGCATCGGCCGGTCGTCCCCACCGGCTTGCACCCGGGCCAGTTGCGGCCGAACGGCGGGTACGGGAGCCGGCGCATGAGACGGCCACGGCGCAGTGACGGTCGCTGGCGGCGCTACGCGCGGCCGCGGCGGCACCATGACGGGCCGAGGCCGGTCTACCGAAGCCGACGAGCCCGACGGCGGCTGGAACGTCGCTTGAGCCCGCGGCCGTTGCGCTGGCGTCGCAGCCGCTACGAGCACGGGCGCCGAGCGACGGATCTTATAGGGTGACGCGCTGATCAGAGCCCGCGAAAGGAGGAGTTGCATGGCATCGTCGCGCCGCGCCGCCGTCCGCCCCCCCATGACGACGCCGATGACGTGCCGGCCACCCCGGCGTACCGACGCCACGAGATTGAAGCCCGAAGCCCGTGTGTAGCCGGTCTTTATGCCCTCGGTGCCTTGGAAGCGATGCAGCAGGGTGTTGTGATTGCGATAGCTGGAGCCGTCGTAGCTGAAGCTGCGTGTCGAGAAGAGGTGGTAGTGACGGGGAAAATCGTCCTGCAGCCGCAGCGCCAGACGCACCATGTCGCGCGCGGTCGTAACCTGCCCCGGATCGGGTAGCCCCGAAGCGTTGCGGAACGTCGTGTTGCTCATGCCGAAGAGCCGCGCCTTCTCCGTCATCATCCGGGCAAATCGCGCTTCGCTGCCGCCCAGATGCTCCGCGATCGCGACCGCCACGTCGTTCGCGGATTTCGTGATCAGCGCCTTGATGGCGTCGCCAAGTGCGATCGTCTCGCCGGGTTCCAGATCGAGCTTGGTCGGCGGCTGCGAGGCTGCCTCGTGGGAGACCTTGATCCGGGTTGCATAGCTCGCGCGGCCCCGCTCGATCGCCTCGAACGCCAAATAGATCGTCATGACCTTGGTCAGCGAGGCAGGAAAGCGGAGTTCGTCTGCCTGATCTGAATGCATCACGCGGCCATTGTTCGCGTCGATCACCATCGCGGCGTGCTTTTGCTGCGCGGCGGCTTCCCCGGCCCTCAGGCCAAGGCACATCAACAGACTGATCGACCACAACACAAGGCGCATGGCATTCCGAGGAAATAGGAGACAAACTCGCCGATCAGGCTTCTTCGTGCTTTCCGCCGCACACCAGCAGCGGCGCGGAAGAAACAGTATTCCCGCAACGAGACCGGTACCCACCACACCGCAACGGCAGCTTATGGGCGGGAATGCGACCGGTCCCGGTCACATTCCATCCCAGATCGAGCGATCTCCTTCCGCCAGCCGCAGCGCAGGGCCAGATCATGCTAACCCGAACACCTGGGAATACGGTTAATGCGTATCCGCCCCTCCACGCGGCCCCGTGAGGGCTATTCGCGCATTCAGACTTCGCGAAAGAAAGGACAGCGGTGTCCACCTGCCCGTAAGCCTTTAGTCGACAAAATTGTGCGCTGCACCATTTTCTCTTGATTATCATGTTGCACTGCATATATTGGAGATATTCAGCGGCTGGCTTCGGACGTGGCCGACACCGCATGAAACTCGTTATCAACCCCGCCACTTCGCGCAAGGAAACCGAACATGGCCAAGGACATGGAAGACTTCAGCAAGATCGGCCAAGCGAACATGGACAGCGCCCTCAAGTTGTGGGGCGAGTGGTCCAAAAGCTGGCAAGCCGTCACTGCCGAGATGACCGACTACACCAAGCGCTCCTTCGAGGACGGAACAAAGACGTTCGAGAAGCTGGCCAGTGCCAAGTCGATCGAGCAGGTGATGGAGATCCAGACCAGCTTCGCCAAGCGCGCCTACGACGACTACGTCGCCCAGATGACCCGCGTAGGCACGATGTACGCCGACATGGCCAAGACCACAGCCAAGCCTTTCGAGGCGCTCGCGCCGCGTCGCTGAGCCTCACCTGCCGGTGAGACCAGCCACACGCATGATGAGGCCCGGCCCCGCCGGGCCTTTTTTGCGTCGCTTTGCTGTTTGAAGCTCGCGCGAGCCGAAAACAGACGCGATCCCGCCAACACTTGGCGGGCTTGTGCCTTGCCCACCCCGACACGACATAGTGGTAGTTCGCCGCACGGAAAGCATGGATGTCGATAGATGCTGCGCCTCGCTCCCGAGCCGGTAGATTGCCCTCGTACAGCATGTTCACTATTCTAAGAGGGGGTCTGATCAGGTTCGAGCGATCGCCGACTGCCGCTGGCGAAGCGGAGTTGGCTTTGGCCGGCGCGGACCATCGGACAGACGGATGGCGGGCTCGAGCATGATTGCGACGCGATTGGCAGGAAAGGGCGGCCAGGGCAAGGATGGCGGCGACGAGGACGGTAAGACCGGCATCGTTACCAAAACTCGCCCAAAGACCAAGAAGCCCAGTCTCTACAAAGTTCTATTACTCAACGACGACTACACGCCGATGGAGTTCGTCGTGCACGTTCTGGAGCGCTACTTCGGCAAGAACCGAGAGGATGCGACGAAGATCATGCTGCACGTCCACCAGAAGGGCGTGGGCATATGTGGCGTGTATACCTACGAGGTGGCCGAGACGAAGGTGACCCAGGTGATGGATTTTGCCCGTCAACACGGTCATCCACTTCAATGCACCCTCGAGAAAGAATGAGGTAGTCTCATCTGTTGGGACTGCCCTGGAGCGATCAAGCGCGATCTAGCAAGGAAGTCACCGTGCCATCCTTCTCGCAAAGCCTCGAAGCCGCCCTTCACCGTGCGCTGGAGCTCGCCAACCAGCGCAACCATGAATACGCGACGCTCGAGCACCTGCTCCTCGCCCTCCTGGACGATCGTGACGCCGGCAGCGTCATGAAGGCCTGCAACGTCGGCGTCGACAAACTGCGCCGGCGCATCACGGAGTTCCTCGACACCGAGTTGACGTCGCTGGAATCCAAGACCGCCACCGAGGCACAACCGACGACGAGCTTCCAGCGCGTGATCCACCGCGCGGTCGTCCACGTGCAGTCCTCGGGCCGCGAGGAGGTCACCGGTGCCAACGTGCTCGTCGCCATGTTCGCCGAGCGGGAGAGCTACGCCGCCTTCTTCCTGCAGGAGCAGGAGATGACCCGCTTCGACGCTGTCCAGTACATTTCTCACGGCATCGCAAAGCGTCCCGGCATGTCCGAGCCGCGCCCCGTGCGCGGCTCCGAGGAGGAAGAGGGAGCCGCAGGCGGCGGTGAGGCCGGCGAAGGAAAGAAGCAGGTGCAGGACGCGCTCAACGCCTACTGCGTCAATCTCAACAAAAAAGCGCGCGAGGGCCGCATCGATCCCCTGATCGGCCGCGAGCCGGAGGTTCGCCGCACCATCCAGGTGCTGTGCCGCCGCCAGAAGAACAATCCGCTCTACGTGGGCGATCCCGGCGTCGGCAAGACCGCGATCGCGGAGGGGCTTGCGCGCAAGATCATCAAGGGCGAGGTGCCCGAGGTGCTCAAGGGCGCGACCATCTTCTCCCTCGACATGGGCTCGCTGCTCGCCGGCACGCGCTACCGCGGCGACTTCGAGGAACGTCTGAAGGCCGTGATGAAGGAGATCGAGAACTACAAGGGTGCGATCCTGTTCATCGACGAGATCCACACCGTGATCGGCGCCGGCGCGACCTCCGGCGGCGCGATGGACGCCTCCAACCTGCTGAAGCCCGCGCTCCAGTCGGGCACGCTGCGTTGCATAGGCTCGACCACCTACAAGGAGTACCGCCAGCACTTCGAGAAGGATCGCGCGCTCGTCCGTCGCTTCCAGAAGATCGACGTCAACGAGCCGACGGTCGAGGATGCCATCGAGATCATGAAGGGGCTGAAGCCCTACTTCGAGGACTTCCACAAGGTGAAGTACACCGACGAGGCAGTTACCGCCGCGGTGGAGCTGTCCGCGAAGTACATTCACGACCGCAAGCTGCCCGACAAGGCGATCGACGTGATCGACGAGTCGGGTGCCAGCCAGATGCTGCTTGCCGAGGGCAAGCGCAAGAAGAAGATCGGCATCAAGGAGATCGAGGCGACGGTCGCCACGATGGCGCGCATTCCGCCCAAGACCATCACCAAGTCGGATGCGGAAGTGCTGTCCAACCTCGAGAAGGATCTCAAGCGCCTCGTGTTCGGCCAGGATGCGGCAATCACCGCGCTGACCGGCGCCATCAAGCTCGCCCGCGCAGGCCTGCGCGAGCCCGAGAAACCGATCGGCAGCTACCTGTTCTCCGGGCCTACCGGCGTCGGCAAGACCGAGGTTGCAAAACAGCTCGCGAGCCTCATGGGCGTGGAATTCCTTCGCTTCGACATGTCCGAGTACATGGAGAAGCACTCCGTTTCCCGCCTGATCGGCGCGCCTCCCGGCTACGTCGGTTTCGACCAGGGCGGTCTGCTCACCGACGGCATCGACCAGCATCCGCACTGCGTGCTGCTGCTCGACGAGATCGAGAAGGCCCACCCCGATCTCTACAACATCCTTCTGCAGGTGATGGACCACGGCAAGCTGACCGACCACAACGGCAAGAAGGTCGACTTCCGCAACGTCATCCTCATCATGACCACCAACGCCGGCGCCTCCGATCTCGCGCGCGCGCCGATGGGCTTCAACCGCGCTAAACGGGAAGGCGAGGACAGCGACGCCATCCAGAAGATGTTCACACCCGAGTTCCGCAACCGCCTCGACGCGGTGGTGGCCTTCGGCAATCTTCCGCTCGACGTGATCCTGAAGGTCGTGGAGAAGTTTATCTTCCAGCTCGAGGCGCAGCTCGCAGATCGCGGCGTCACGATCGAGATGAGCGAGGCGGCCACGAAATGGATCGCGGACCGCGGGTACGACGAGCGCTTCGGTGCTCGTCCTCTCGCGCGCACCATCCAGGAGACCATCAAGAAGCCGCTCGCCGACGAGTTGCTCTTCGGCCGCCTCGAGCACGGCGGCACGGTCAAGGTGGTGGTCGAGGGCGAAGGCAACGACGCCAAACTGAAGTTCGACATCATCCCCGGCGAGCCGAAAGCGAAGAAGGGCAAGGACGCAGACGACGACGAGCCGGAAGATACCGAGCCGGCAGCCGAGCCCGAGTTGATCGACGCCGCCCCCCGCTCGAAAGCACTGCCCTCGCCCAAGCGCCCGCCGCGCTCGACCGGCACCGTGCCCACGGTGCCGCCGAAGAAGGACTGAGCAAAGCTCCACCGCAACACGACACGACACGACACGACACGACACGACGCCACCGGACTTGTTCCGGTGGCGAATTTCGTTGTTAACTGGCCGAATTCGAGAGACTGGGCGCGACAGACGCCCGGCCATCGCAATCGGGAGGAAACCACCATGCAGACACCGCGCGCAATTTTGCAGCGTTCGGCTGGACCAGCGCTCGTCTTCGTCGCAGCCCTTGCTCCAACCGCGATCTCAGCCGATCCCGTCGCCGACTTCTACAAGGGCAAGACGCTGACTGTGATGATCGGCGTCAGCGCCGGCGGCGAGTACGACCTGCACGCCCGCGTCGTCTCCCGCCACATCGGCAAGCATATTCCAGGCAAACCGATGAGGACCGCCGTGTCATTGCGCTGCTGATCTCCGGCACGAAGCTCGGTCGCCCCCTCGCCGCGATGCCCGGCGTGCCCGCCGACCGAGTAGCGGCTTTGCGCAAGGCCTTCATGGCGACGATGAGCGATCCGGAATTCCTCAAGGATACCGGAAACGCGAAGATCGAGATCGATCCGGTGCCGGGAGCAGCTATGCAGAAGGTGGTCGCCGACGTGCTGTCGACGCCGGCAGCTCTCGTGGAACGCGCCAAGCCGCTCAATCAGTAGGCCCCTGAGTAACGAACTGTTTACCCTGTCTCGGCTGCTGTTACCTGCGTTACCGCGCCTCTAACCCACGCCGCATTAGAAATTGCGCGCGTGTGAGCGGGAGAGGCATGATGTTGCGTGAAGGGGTGGCCCTGGCAGGGGTGCTGGCAGCGATCTGTCTGCAGGTCGACGCGGGGCGTGCTCAGACGCTTGCCACGCTTCAGGGCCCGCAGCCGGTGCCGGCTCGCGTCACCTCCGCCGAGGACAAGCCAGCCGCCGATATGCAAGAGACGGTCGCCTGGGTGCCCGTCTCGTTGAAGCTGCCGGACGGCTCCAATCACCACGGCGACATGGTGGTCACGCATTTCCGTCCCAAGGGCGATGGCCCCTTCCCCGCGCTCATCTTCAGCCACGGCCGCACACCGTCGGCCCGGCACGAGCCCGTCCGCTGGCGGGCGATCTCCACCGCGCGCTATTGGACGCGGCGCGGCTTCGCCGTGCTGGTGCCGACGAGGATCGGCTACGGCGAGCACGCCAGGATCGTCGATCCTGAAGCATCCGGCGCCTGCGACACAGCCGATTTCCGGCCCGCTGTCCGCGCCATGACCACCCAGATCGCGCGCACCGTCGAATTCGCCCACACCCTGCCTTGGGTCGACCCCGGCCGCATTGTCCTGAGCGGTGTGTCCTATGGCGGGTTCGCGACCATCGCCGCCACCGCCGAGCCGATGCCCGGTGTCGTCGGCGCGATCAACTTCGTGGGCGGACTAGGCGGGATGCCGCAGCTGCGTCCGGGCCGCCCCTGCCAGGCAGCCCAGTCCGGCGCGATCATGGCCGCTGCAGGGGCAACGAGCAGCGTCGAGACCCTCTGGCTCTATGCCGACAACGATGCCTACTGGGGCAGCCATTGGCCGCGCCGCTGGCACGAGGCTTTCACCTCCGCAGGCGGCCGCTCCAGACTGAAGACCTTCCCCGCCGTCGGCGACGACGGCCATCGCCTTATGAGCCGCGGCTTTCGCCTGTGGCGACCCGAGGTCGACCGCTTCGTGAAACACCTCGGCTTCACATTGCCCGAAGCAGTCCCAGCGCTCGCCGCCTCTAGCTACGCGGCGATCGAGGATGCTGGCAAGCTGCCGCACGTTAAGCCGGCCGTGCGCGCCGATGCCTATGCGAAGTTCCTCGCCGCCGACGTTCCCCGCGCATTCGCCATCGCACCGAACGGTGCCTGGGCTTGGCGCTCCGGCCCCGATGCGGCCGAGCTGGCTATCGACTTGTGCCGCACCCACGCCCGCGGGCAATGCCGCCTCTATGCAGTCGATGATCGCGTGGTATGGAAGCCCGCCGCCCGATAGGATGCATCGGCCATGAGCAATCCTCCCCACGTTTCGCCACCCGCCCAACGGCCGTCGATCGCCTTGGCTCTGGGAGGCGGCGGCGCGCGCGGTCTCGCCCACATTCTCGTGCTGGAAGTGCTCGACGAGCTCGATCTCAAGCCACGCATGATCGCCGGCACCTCCATCGGTGCACTGATCGGCGCGGGCTATGCCCTGGGCCTGCCCGGCTATCGCCTGCGCGCGATCATGCAGGAAGCGCTCGGCAACCGCTTCGATCTTGTGCGACAGCTATTCGCCTCCCGCTCCGAGCCCGTCCAGCATCTCCTGCGCCTGCTGCCCGTGCGCAAATCCCTTCTCGATCCTGAGACCCTGATCCAGCGGCTCGTGCCCGAGCTCGACGGCCGCACCTTCGCCGATCTCGCCATACCCCTCAAGGTCGTGGCGACCGATCTCGCAGCCCACGAAACCGTCGTCATCGAGCACGGCAGCCTGACCCGCGCCGTTGCCGCGAGCATCGCCATCCCCCTCGTCTTCTCTCCCGTGCAGGAAGGCCCCCGACTGCTCGTGGATGGCGGCCTCGTCAATCCGCTGCCGTTCGATCTCCTCGATGGAACAGCCGACATCACCATCGCCATCGATGTCAGTGGCGCCTCCCAGGCCGCCGCGATGTCGCGCCATCCCGCCGCCATCGAAATCCTGATGCGATCGATCCAGATCATGGAGAAATCGATTACTCTCCAGAAGCTCGCCTACCGGCAGCCAGATCTTTACCTCGATGTCGATCTCGACCAGTTCGGAGCGCTGGAGTTCTGGCGCGCCGACGAGATCATCGCGGCCGCAGCCCCCATCAAGGACAAGCTGCGCCGCCAGCTCGAGCGTCTCGTCGCAGCCCCGCCCGTCCGAGCTCTGCCACAACCATAGCCACAGCGACGCATCGCGCCGGTGAGATAAGGTCCCCGACGGCTTTAACCTGTGCCCGCACGCGTTTATGATGGCCGGCGAGTGCGATGCCGAAAAGCCGAAAAAAGGAGACTAATACGCATGACAAGCCCGAAAGGCGCCGAGCCCGTCGAGCAGAGCTTTCGCGACGCGATGCGCCGGCTCGCAGGTACCGTGAGCATCGTCACAGTCGCCAACAACGGCGAGCGGCACGGCACTACGGCCACCGCGGTCACCTCGCTCAGCATGAATCCGCCTTCGATACTCGTCTGCTTCAACCGCGACAGCCGCCTGCACGCCATGTTGAGCGCGGCCGATCACTTCTGCGTCAACCTCCTGCACACCGACAATGTCGATGTCTCGAAATTGTTCTCGAGCCCCGTAACGAGCGCGGAGCGCTTCGCGGGTGGTCGCTGGGCCTGTGGTGAGGGCGAAGCGCCCTATCTCGAGGACGCGCTTTCGAGCATCCAGTGCGCCAAGGACCAGCAGATCGACTACGGTTCCCACACCATCTTCATCGGCCGGGTGCTGTCCGCCCGCAATCGCGAGGAGATCTCTCCCCTCGCTTACTGCAACGGCAACTACGTCCGCACCGCCGCGCTGCCCAAGCGCCGCGGCTGATACCGAGCAACCGAAGGTTCGGCCCTTTGTCGCACCTGAGCTGGGAGGTATCCGCGCGCAGGGTTGGTGTCGCGGCTGCGCGCAAGCAAAAGCTGATACCGGCCCACCACAGAACAACGGAAATCGAACTTTCGGTGGGCCGGTGTGACACGATGCACCGCCCGATGGTCGGAATGCCGCCATCGGTACCGGCCTCCTGGCGGGGCTGCGGAGGCTTCCCCGCGGCAAGCCGCTCTCCCTCTACCCGGACCGTTGCTGCTTGAACCGCTGCAGCCGCTCCTCGCGGTCGTAGAGCGTTTCCCCGCCGGGCAGCCGCATGTCGCGCAGCAACGCCAGCACATGCCGGTCTGGAACCCCACCCAATCGTGTCGCGATCACCGCGCCGGCAAACCCGGCCGGCACGCCCAGCACCGCCGCCAACACGCCCGGCAATCCGAGCAACGCGGCCTCACCCGCCGTGATGGCCAGGATTGCCGTTACAAACCCCGCCACCATGCCGACGCAGGCTCCAAACGCGTTGAGCCGCTTCCACAGCACCGACAACACGATCACAGGAAAGCCGGCCGACGCCGACAGCGCCAGCCCCCACAACATCAGATCGAGCGGATCGGCGGGCACCAGCATCGCGATCCAGCCAACAAGAACGGCCACAGCCGACAACGTCAACCGCGCGACAGTCACGCGCATACCCGCGGCCGGCGACCACACGAGACCGGCGACTCCATCCTCTGCCAGCATGTTCCCGATGCCAACGATCGCCGCGCTCGCCCCGAGCAGCGCTGCCGCCACTACGCCGGCCAGCGCCATGTAGACGACCACCGCCGAGAACCCCGCCGCAATCGGCAGCGCGAGCAATGCGGCATCGCGCTTGAATCCGATGCTGGATACTTTCAATCTGTCGTCAGCCCCCTGGACGCCGGCAATCCCCATCTCGACGAGTTGGCGGAACCATGCCGGCGCCTCTTGCGGCGCCCGCCCTACCACCTGGTCCATCAACAGATCGCGCAACAGCACCGCCACCGACGCAGCGGTAATGAGAATGAGCCCGCTGAATACGATCGCCCAGGCGACCGATTTGCGCGTGTCGTAAACGCCCGGCGCGCAAACTGCGCGTGGCAGCAGCCAGGGGGCGCCGGCGATGCCGAACGCCACCGTCAGGATCATCAGGATGAACGCGACGGGGCCGACAGTGGTGTAGGGCTGGGCGATCCTGTAGGCGATGCGCTCCAACTGCTGCCCTGCCAGATCCAACCCCAACGATGGCGCGATCGGCACAGGTAGTCCCTGCATCGCCTCCAGCCGGCCGATGCCACGCAGCACCGGCCCGAGGCTCAACTGCGGCAGCGGCAGGTTCGTCTCGAGTGCGGCAACGATACCTACCGGAATGAGCAGCGCGATCAGCACGACGATCGCCTGCCCGGCATTCGTCCAGGACAGCGAGCGCACCCCGCCCATCACAAGCATCGGCAACAGCGCGAGGACGAGCAGTTGCGTGACGAGCATCGTTGACCAGCCCGACAGCCATGCCGCCGCATAGGCTCCCATCTTGAGCTCGGCGACCGCCACCAGCACCATCGGCACCAGCATCACCGCCGACGCCGTCACGCGGGCGAACCGATTGTCGAGCCTGCGTCCCAAGTAGCTCGGCACCGTGTAGGCGCCATGTTTCCGCAGGTAAGGCGCGATCAACAGCGCCATTATGACGAAGCCGGCCCAGATGCCGATCGCGATGCACCAGGCATCGAAGCCGTTGATGAAGAACAGCCCGGTCATCCCGACGAGACCGGTCGCGCCGATTGCCGAACAGGCCATCACCAGACCGGTGTATCCAGCCGGAACACGCCTGCCAGCCGCGAAGAACTCGCCCGGGTCCTTGCTCGCCGCCGCCACGCCGATCACGATGTAGACCGCGATGGGGACGATCAACATGGCAGTCCGCACGATCGCATCGGAGACCCCGAGCTGCTCGAGCACGAGCAGCACGAGCACCAGCGCGGCCATCGTGCTGGTGAAGATCCCGAAGTAGATCCCCAGCATCGGATTGACGAGACGACGTTGCGTGGTGATCGCCATATGCACTCTGGAGTTTGACGTGTCGGCGGTAGGCAACCGGCGGATGCCCCACAGATTTCGCCTGTCCGCAGCCTCGGCGTAGTTGTCGCGAAGCCGACAGCACCGGCTACGTACGCTACCGCTCAGACATCCTCATTGGCGCCATGCCAATGGTCGATGGCATCCTGGCGATTGATGAACGAGGCCACCGTGAAGATCGAGATCAGCAAAAGTCCGTGCCCCATCATGAAGTAGCCCAACGGAAACCCGAGAAACTTGTTGGAATTCAGCCGGTCGACATAGAGCGGCAGCACGATCAAAAGCAGCAGGAATGGCACGAGGCTCGCGACCATTTGCCATTTCGTATGCCGCCAATACGGCTTGCGCTCCTCGACCTCCATGAGCCCGTCCCCATCATTGTGGCCGTCGCTTCGCGGCTGTGTCGTAATATCAGGCCCGGCACCCAGATCAGCCGCACCATCGTGTGCACCACTTTGTCCCGCGCTGCGCCAAGCTGGCGCACCACTATGGTTTTTGTCTGGCCTGAACCAGCGCAAGCCCCAGCGCCGAGACCGAGGCCGCTGAGCCTCCTGCCCGTTGCCTATTGTCAAGCCAAGTCGCCCACTGCATTGTTGTCGGCGTTGATGCTGAAGGTTGCAAGGGTTTTACGGGCGCCGAGACCTGGACATCAACATGCCTGCCGTCGCAGGGGCAACCCGGACAGCCGCTTTCCGAGGTGTCGAACATGCCCAAGCAACGGATCGTCATCGTAGACGATCACCCGCTTTTCCGGGGGGCGCTCAATCAAGCCCTCAGCGCGGCCATTCCGGACGTCGAGATTCTGGAGGCGGGATCTCTCGAGCAGCTCACTGAAACACTAGAGATTGAAAAAGACTTCGATCTGGTCCTTCTCGACCTGACCATGCCCGGCGTCCAGGGGCTATCAGGCCTGCTCTTTCTGCGCGCCCAGAGCCCGCAGATACCCGTCGTAGTGGTTTCCGCCAGCGAAGACCCGCTCACCATCCGCCGCGCACTGGAATTCGGCGCATCCGGCTTCATTCCGAAGTCCCTGACCGTCGAGGAGATTCGCAATGCCGTCCGCCAGATCCTGGACGGCGGTGTATGGAGCCCACCCGACATCTCCCTCGAAACCACCGCCGACCCCGCCGCCCGCGATCTGGCCACCCGCGTCGCCTCCCTGACACCTCAACAGGTTCGCGTCCTGATGATGCTCGGCGAAGGGCTCCTCAACAAGCAGATCGCCTACAAGCTTTCCGTCTCGGAGGCGACGATCAAGGCCCATGTTTCCGCGATTCTCCAAAAGCTCGGCGTCGACAGCAGGACCCAGGCCGTGATCGCTATTGGCCGGATCGCCAGCCCCGACTGGCCGCAGCAGAAGCCGCCCGAAGACGGCCCCGCGAAGCCCTGAACCCGACCCGATTCGGACATTCCCCTCGACCGCACAGCCAAGCAACGCCCCCCAAACACGCCCGCCGTCGAACCTCCTTCGCCCCGCCTCGACCCGCCCGAACATGGCCCATACGCGCCCCCCACGGCGCATTCGACGGGCCCTCTTGTCGCGGGGCGTTGACGTGTTGCTCCCCAGCCGCTACAAGGCTGCGTTTTCATGACGCACGAAACATGCGCGGGAACCGTGAGCGGCGCTCTCGGTGCATTGTGCGTTTGGCTACCGTGACTAGTGACACCCGGCCCGGGCCCGCCGCCGCAAGGCGCGCTGACGTGCTGGAAAAAATGAACAAATGAGATCGGTCCATCGCGGACCCGACTCAAGACCAACAGCAGACGCCGTCTTCTGGACGGCTTATGAGGAGAAGCCTCGTGGCTCGCATCGCCGGTGTCAACATTCCGACGCAGAAGCGCGTCGTGATCGCTCTGCAGTACATCCACGGTATCGGCGAGAAGTTCGCCCAGGACATCTGCAAGAAGGTGAACATCCCTGCCGAGCGCCGGGTCAACCAGCTCACCGACGCCGAGGTTCTCCAGATCCGCGAAGCGATCGACCGCGATTACAACGTCGAAGGCGATCTGCGCCGTGAGACGGCCATGAACATCAAGCGCCTGATGGATCTGGGCTGCTACCGCGGCCTTCGCCACCGCCGCAAATTGCCCGTCCGCGGCCAGCGCACGCGCACCAATGCGCGGACCCGCAAGGGCAAGGCGGTCGCCATTGCCGGTAAGAAAAAGGTCACCAAGTAATTTCGCCCGGCGCTTCAGTGCGCCGTCTCAAATCGTCCCGCACCAGCAGGACACGCGCCCGTTCCGGAGCTTGAATTCACATGGCCAAAGAGCAGCAAGCGCAGCGCGGCAAGGTCCGCCGCCGCGAGAAGAAGAACATTTCGTCGGGCGTGGCCCACGTGAATGCGTCGTTCAACAACACGATGATCACGATCACCGACGCGCAGGGCAACACGATCGCTTGGTCGTCTTCGGGCACGATGGGGTTCAAGGGCTCGCGCAAGTCCACCCCTTACGCGGCCCAGGTCGCCGCCGAGGATGCAGGCAAGAAGGCCGCCGAGCACGGTATGAAAATTCTCGAGGTCGAAGTGTGCGGCCCCGGTTCCGGCCGCGAGTCGGCGCTCCGAGCACTCCAGACCGTCGGCTTCCAGATCACCTCGATCCGCGACGTCACGCCAATACCGCACAACGGCTGCCGGCCGCGCAAGCGCCGCCGCGTCTGATCTCCCGCAAAATGCGTGCGACGCGCGGCGAGCGGGATCATCTTCCGCTCGTCGCCACTCGTCACTGACACCTCGCCCTTCGCCGTTTCCCGACCTCACGGAGAGGTAATCCTCATGGCCAATGTGCTCCAGAAGAACTGGCAAGACCTGATCAAGCCGCTAAAGCTGCAGATCGAGGCCGGCCGCGACAAGACGCGCAATGCCACGCTCGTCGCCGAGCCCCTCGAGCGCGGGTTCGGCATGACGCTCGGAAACGCCCTGCGCCGTGTGCTGCTATCGTCGCTGCAGGGCGGCGCCATCAAGACGATCCAGATCGATGGCGTGTTGCACGAATTCTCCTCGATCGCCGGCGTCCGCGAGGACGTCACCGACATCATTCTCAACGTGAAGGAGATCGCGCTGCGCATCCACGCCGATGGCGTCAAGCGCATGGTGCTTAAGAAGGAAGGGCGCGGCCCCGTCAAGGCCGGCGACATCGAGGCTGGTTCCGATGTCGAGATCCTGAACCCCGAGCACGTGATCTGCCATCTCGACCAGGGCGCCTCGATCCGGATCGAGTTCACCGCCGACATCGGCAAGGGCTACGTCGCCGCCGAGCGCAATCGTCCCGACGACGCACCCATTGGCCTCATCCCCATCGACAGCCTGTACTCTCCCGTCAAGAAGGTGAGCTACAAGGTCGAGAACACCCGCGAAGGTCAGATCCTCAATTACGACAAGTTGACGATGCAGGTCGAGACGGACGGCTCCATCCGCGCCGAGGACGCCGTAGCGCTCGCCGCCCGTATTCTGCAGGATCAGCTAGCCGTCTTCATCAACTTCGAGGAGCCCAAGAAGGCCGTCGAGGAAAAGAGCCATCCCGAGCTCGCCTTCAATGCCGCCCTCCTCAAGAAGGTGGACGAGCTCGAGCTTTCTGTGCGTTCGGCCAACTGCCTGAAGAACGACAACATCGTCTATATCGGTGATCTCATCCAGAAGACCGAAGCCGAGATGCTGCGCACGCCGAATTTCGGCCGCAAGTCGCTCAACGAGATCAAGGAGGTGCTGGCGACGATGGGCCTGCATCTCGGCATGGAAGTCGCGAACTGGCCGCCCGACAACATCGAGGAGCTGGCCAAGCGTTTCGAGGACCAGTACTGAGAATTTCCCTCTCCCTGCTTGCAGGGAGAGGAAATGCTGAACAAGGCGAGGCCGTAGAACCTCCCAAAACCAATCAATAACCTAAGGGTAAATCAAGATGCGACATGGAAGTCTGGGACGGCGGTTCAACCGCGACAGCGCCCACCGCCAGGCGATGTTTTCCAACATGGCAGCGGCCCTCATCCGCCACGAGCAGATCGTCACGACGCTGCCGAAGGCCAAGGATCTGAAGCGTGTGATGGACAAGTACATCACGCTGGCCAAGCGCGGGGATCTCAATTCGCGCCGCCTCGCCGCCGCCCGCCTGCGCGACGACGACATGGTCAAGAAGCTGTTCGATACACTGGGCCCGCGTTACAAGACCCGCGCCGGGGGCTACACCCGGGTGGTCAAGGCCGGGTTCCGCTATGGCGACATGGCCCCTCGTGCCGTCATCGAACTCGTCGACCGCGACACCACGGTCAAGGGCAAGGCCGACAAGGAGCGGGTGGAGGCCGAACGCGCCGCCGCCGAGGCATCCGGGCAGGCAATCTGACGGAGGCGTGCCGCGACCGTCCGAGGTGGCGCCACGTAGCGCGAGAATTACGCGCTAATTCAGCAGCTTGATGCGTTTGTCGGTTTCATTGAACCGATACCGCTCCAGGCGCCTTCGCGCCGGGGTCCCCTCGATCGCCAAGATCAACTACCCCCGGAGCCTTGCGCCGGGGGTTTTGCGTTTGCCTTGCCGCAACCAACCGCCTGTGCTCTCCACAGATGGAGACAACAACAGCTCATTTATTTAATTGACGACCCCGACAACTCCCCCATCTCGCAATTCTCAGTCCACCACCCGCCATGGCCCGCCCCCGATCGGCCCCCGGGGCTGCCGTGGCGTCGGGGGGTGAAGCATCGAGATCCGCCCGGAGATGTCGGGGTGATGCGGGGTGATAAAGTGTCCCCAACCAGAATGCAGACCCGCCTGCATCAACTCGCCTCTGCAGATGCGAGAAACGCCTTGAGCCGAGCGCAATCGTGGAACTTTGCACATTCGATCACGAGCCCGTCCTCGACCCGCCACTCGAACCGCTTTGTGCCGGAGTATCTGAGGCCGGTTCTGCGATGCACCGACAGGAACATGACCTGCCCCCGCACGTCCTGCCCATTGGCGACCAGCGTCATCGGCGCCAGATAGAGGAACTGCCACGTCGCCCGCACATCGTGCAGGTGTATTCTCATCTGCGACTTGCCGACGATCCGCGCCTCGTGTTCTGCCATGCTTTCTGGCTCGTGCACCGTGTAGAAGATGCTGTCCGCGAAATGGCATAGCACCGCCTCCGCGTCTTGCCGCCACCAGGCGGCCATCAGTCCTTCGATCACGGCCTTTGCATCGTCGTGCATCGCTCACCGTCTTCAGAAGACGAACACTGGGATTGACCACAATTCGAGATAACAGTCATACACCGCCGCAATGCAAATAGAACACCCCCGCTTCACCCAGGCCGCGGCAATTCCCTGCATCTTCATGAATTTCCTGTCGGCTTCGCCAAGCCATGCCCCGTGCCGATCTACCGCTTCAGCGAGCGCACGAGCCCGCCAAGCACAACCTTCCCGCCGCCGATCATCACCGCCCACTCGAAAATAAACATGCGAGCATCCCTACCTTCTCCACCGGGAACCTCGTCGACCGCACCGACTGATCCCACTCACGCGCAGGCGCAGGCGCAGGCGCCGCGATGGCAGACCCGCGCGACACCTGCACGCGACTGCACGATACTGCGCGCTCGCAGGTCTGCCTCGACGAAACGTCGAAGCAGCTCATCGCGGAGACGCGGACGTCTGAGCCGATGCGGAGAAGCCAGCCGACGTGTCACGACTACGAGTACAATCGCAACGGTACAGCCAATCTCTTCTTGTTGTTTGCGCCCCACCTCAGGCACCACGCCCACACACGAGTTCGCGGCATGGCGCGCGCGGCGCAACACACACAAGGCCAATTGGCACTTCACGTTCGCCGACGCCCGTGCAAAGATCACCGAGACATTGTCGCGGCCGCTATTCGAGCCGGCTCGCCGCGCGCACGCAGGCGTCACCGCCCCGCCGCCGCCCATGCCGCCGCGACAGCCCTCTACTCTCATGTACCGGCTACTGGGCGTGGTACTGGGCCCAGATCATGCGGTCGCCCTGCTCGCCAAAGAAAATGCCAGGCCGGTCCGCGCGGAGGTCGGCGATAGCATCGACGGTTGGGAGGTTGTGCGGATCACGAGGGAAGAGGTACGGCTGGCGCGTCAAGGCCGCCAGCAGGTTCTGACCCTGACGCGCCGGTGAGGCCTGGCCGAGCAGACGACGGTGAATGGACCGAACGGAAGCCCCCGAACGGGAGCGTACGAAACGAATGCATCGGCTTTCCCGCTCAGCTTTCGAGAGTTCGGCCATGACGATCCGAGACACTCACCCCGTGCGCCCGCGAAGGCCAGCCTGCCCGGTGTGCCATTCCCCAACGACGCCCGCCCGACTGGCTGTCGCCGGCAGCGACTACTGGGCTTGCCCGATCTGCCAGGCCCGCTTTCTCGATCCGGGCCAGCACCCCACGCGGGAAGCAGAGCACGCACACTACCTGATCCACCGCAACGACGTCGACGACTTGCGCTATCGCCGGTTCCTGTCCAAGCTCGCCGAACCGCTGCTCGCATGGCTCCCTCCAGGGTCTTGCGGTCTGGACTATGGCTGCGGCCCTGGCCCGGCGCTGGCCGCCATGCTTCGCGAAGCAGGGCATGGGGTAGCGCTCTACGATCCATTCTTCCAGCCCGATCGGAGCGTTCTTGCGAGCACATACGACTTCGTGACATGCACGGAGGCGGCCGAGCACTTTCACGACCCTGGCGCCGAGATAGCGCGCCTCATGGCTCTCGTCAGGCCGGGCGGCTGGCTGGCGATCATGACCTGCTTTCAAACCGACGACGCGCGCTTTGCCCGGTGGCACTATCGAATGGACCCGACGCATGTGGTGTTCTATCGCGAAGCGACCTTCCGCTGGCTGGCAGCACAGCAGGGCTGGTCCTGTGAAGTGCCGGTGAAAGACGTGGCGATCATGCAGCGGCCGCGCCTGCCCAGGGAGTTCGCGCCGTGACCTCCTGGCTGCACGAGCAGCGTCTCGAGGCTGCCTATCGCGTCGTGGTCGAAAGCGGCGCGCGGCGCATCCTCGACCTCGGCTGCGGGGATGGCGATCTCATGATGCGGCTCGTGGATACGCCCCAGATCGAGCGCATCGTGGGTATCGATCTCTGCCGGGCCTCGCTCGCCCGGCTCGCACAGCGACTTGCGCAGAACGCTGATGCCCGGGTTGGCGACGTCCGCGTCAGCGATGTCCGGCTCGTTCAAGGATCGATGCTCGAGGCTCCGCAACGTTATCCCGGTTTCGACTGCGCCGTCCTGATCGAGACGATCGAGCATGTCGATCCGAATCGACTATCCGCACTCGAGCGCGCGGTGTTCCTGGGGGCGAGCCCTGCCTGCGTGGTCGTCACGACGCCGAACGCCGATTTCAATCCGCTGCTGGGGGTGCCGGCCGGCAGGTTCCGGCATCGCGATCATCGCTTCGAATGGGGGCGAGACAAGTTCCGCCGTTGGGCCGGGGGCGTTGCATCGCGAACCGGATACGACGCCTCGCTGAGTGACGTCGCAGGACAGCATCCAATCCTCGGAGGAGCGAGCCAGATGGCCGTGTTTCGCGCGCGGGCGGGGGCGGGGGCGGGGGCGGGGGCGGGGGCGGGGGCGTTGTCGGGAACATATGGCGCAGGGCGTGCGTAGCACTGTCACTCGTCATCGTCTTCCGTCATCCTCGTCCGTTCGGTCGTCGATGCCGACCGCCGAGCCCGAGGTAGCTCTCGATCACCCGCTGGTCGGCGGCGAGTTCGAATGCGGGACCGTGCAGTGTGATCTCGCCAAGCTCCATCACATAGGCATAGTCCGCCACCTGCAAGGCGGCGCGCGCGTTCTGCTCCACGAGCAGGATCGACACTCCCGCGCGCCGCAGATCGGTGACGATGCGGAAGATCTCCCTCACGATCAACGGCGCCAGACCAAGGCTCGGCTCGTCGAGCATGAGCAGTTGCGGCCGGCTCATGAGCGCGCGCCCCATCGCGAGCATCTGCCGCTCCCCGCCCGACAACGTGCCGGCGACCTGCCAGCGGCGCTCCGCCAACCGCGGAAAGCGCTGGAACACCTCTGCCAGCCCGTCCGCGATAGCGCCCGCGCCGAGCCGAGCCGAGCCGAGCCGCCAAGCGCCGAGCTCCGAGCGCCGAGCGCGAGATTGTCCTCGACCGACATCGTGGCGAAAAGCTCGCGCTTCTCAGGCACGAGACACATGCCCAGGGCCACGCGATCCTCCACCGCGCTCCGCCCGAGGCCCCGGCCGGCGAACGCGACACCCCCGGTCGACGCAGCACCCCCATGATCGCGTTCATCAGCGTGGTCTTGCCCGCGCCGTTGGCGCAGATGACAGTGACGATGCCGCCGCGGGGGATCGCTAGAGAAGCCCCGCGCACAGCTTCGGGTCACGTGGCATACAATATACCTAAACTTTTTGCAGACGAGAACTCGGCCAGGGATCACAGCGGGCAAAGGCCTGGATCAATCTGAGCTGACGCCTACGCGCCATCATCGGATTTGCAGCGACGGAGACTGACGTGCACACTCCGAGGCTAACCCCAACCAAAACCGGGATCGGGCAGACCGACGGTGCTGGCATTCGAGTTGACGTCGGCTTCGGCCTCGATGGCGGCGCCGATGACCGTCAGACCGCTCCGCTCGGTCCCTGGAACCCCGGCATATCCTCGACGCTGCCGCGCCGGCTGTATCCACTCGTCACCATCTACAGCGAACAGAATGCGGCAGTGGACGTTGCTCTGACCGAGGAGCTGGCGCAATTCTCCGGCCTGCCGATGCCATTGATCTCGGAACTCGAGCCGGAACGCCTCGTGCTTCACGAATTGCTCGTGCGGGTGATGACAGAGCTGACCATCGACGACGGCCCCGCCCAAAGCGATCTGGGTGCCAACTTCAGAAATATCATATCGGCGCTGCTCGCCAATCACCTCGCGCCTGCCATGCCCACGCTGCGCCTGGAGCACGCACAGGCAAAGCGTGGGCTCGAGGAAATCATCCGCAATGAGATCGCCATGCTGGCAGCCCATCGCCTGCGCGCGCCCACATCGCCCTCGGCGCGCCGCTTCGACTGGTGGAGCTCGTGGCGCGGCAAGGTCGCGCCGGTCGCCGAAGCCGGGAGCGCTTATCGCGACGGAAGCGAGACGGCCACGCTCGCCGCCATCGAGAGATGGCGACGGCTGGCCGACGAGGCCTCCTCGCCGCTGGCGCGTGCTGCACACCGGGCGCTGCGACGCGCGGCGGCGGCTGTTGCGGCAACACAGGGCAGCATCGTAGGGCATGGCCCTGTCATCGAGCGATTGGCTATAGCGATCGCCACCAACGACTACGGGAGCAGGCGCCTGGGTGCGCTCATCGAGCCCCTTTTCCTGGCGGCGATCGACACCGAAGGATACCGTCCGCTCCCGACGCAGCCCCGACCCATCGTGATGAATACCAAGGGAGCCTCGGCCGCCGGCAAGAGCACACTGCGGCCCAAGCAGCGAGCCCTTGCCGAACGCATCGGCGCGAATTGGTCCGATTTCGCCATCATAAGTCCGGACATCTGGCGCAAGCAGCTTCTCGACTACGACTCGCTGGGGCAGGACCGACGATGGGCCGGCACGCTCACCGCCTACGAGGTCGAGATCATCGACCGCAAGCTCGACCGCCACATCGCGGCTCGTGCCGAGGCCGGTTTGCTCACCCACATGCTGATCGACAGGTTCCGCTTCGACAGCTTCGCGCCGGAGGGGGCGGAGGATGACGCCACTCAACTGCTCACGCGGTTCGGCAGCGAGGTCTATCTGTTCTTCATGATTACGCCGCCGGAAGAAACCGTCGAGCGCGCATGGACGCGCGGCGAAAGGGTCGGCCGCTACAAGGCCGTCGATGATCTTCTCGCCCACAACATCGAGGCCTACACGGGAATGCCGGCGCTTTTCTTTCGCTGGGCCGCAAGCAAGGGACGGGATGTCTACTACGAGTTCCTCGACAACAGTGTCGCCGAAGGTGACAGCCCGCGAACGATCGCGTTCGGCCACAATGACGAGATGATCATCGTCGATCTCGACAAGTTGGTCGACATCGACAGATACACACGCATCGACATCGCCGCCCGCGCGCCGGCCGAGGTTTATCGAGATGCAGGCGCCTTGCCCCCCGCCGACGATCTGCGGTTCCTGCGGGCCTGCGTCGAACGGATCCCCAAGATCGTGCTGGCCGAGCATGACACGGGCGACGTCTATGGAAAGATCGAATCCGGAGCGATGCTCTGGCTGCGCAGGCAAATTCTCTCGCGCGCTGTGAGTAACGCAGCGGCACGCGCCTACCTGGGCGGCCTCGCTGGTAGCGCAGGCTTACGGCCCGAAAACGAGACTGCGGGGCCGATGGCCGTCGATCATAACGCGCATCGTACCCTGGGCGCATGGGGCAGAGGTTCGGGTCCCTGATCCAGATAGATATTTAGCCGGGTCAGGCTGGGAAAACGGCAGAGAGAGACGGACGGGGAGGCTGTTTTCACCGAATGGTATATGGTATACCACCAACGATATTTTGCGGTTCACCCATCCGACGCCGACTTCCGCTTGCCAAATCCGAGTTGTATGCAAATAGCCACGCCACGCGTCACTTCTCGTCTTGGGAGTTCAAGCCTCGAGAAATCAGGTCTCGAGACGACACGGCCCTGCGCCAGGCGCGACAGGGTCGTATCGCGGGGAATCGCCGTGGCGCGCCAGGTGACGAAAGACAGCGCATGAGCAAGGAACGTCCGAGCAAGGCCGCCACGGGCCGCGCCATCCATCCCGGCGCCGGCCGGCGCAAGGCCGCGCTGTTCCCCAAGGGCCGCGTGCTGCAGCAGGCAGATGTGGAAGCCGTTGTACGCATCGTCGGACCAGGGCCTTACGAGCGCGCCCTGCTGATCGAAAACCTGCACAAAATCCAGGACGCAGAGGGCTGTCTGCCCGGCTCGCACCTGCACGGCCTGGCCGAGATCATGCGCCTGCCGATGGCGGAGGTGTTCGAGGTCGCGACATTCTATGCGCACTTCGACGTGGTGCTCGATGGTGAGCCGCGGCCGGCGCCAACCACGATCCGCGTTTGCGATTCACTTTCCTGCATGATGGCTGGCGCCGAGACGCTGATCGCCGCCTTGCAGAAGGACACGCCCGCCGGCGTTCGCGTCGTGCGCGCTCCGTGCATGGGCCGCTGCGATCTGGCGCCTACCGCCGAGGTCGGGCACAACTTCGTCGATCACGCCACCCCGGCTAAGGTCGTCGAGATTGCGGCCAAGGGCGATACCCACGCGCATGTTCCAGCCTATCAGGACCTCGCAGCTTACCGCGCGGAGGGCGGCTACGAGGTACTTGCGGAATGCCGCGCCGGCACGCGCAAGGTCGACGACGTTATCGCTACGCTGTCGGACGGCGGCCTGCGCGGTCTCGGCGGCGCGGGCTTTCCTACCGGCCGCAAGTGGAGCCTCGTGCGCGCGGAAAAGGGTCCGCGCGTCATAGCCATCAACGGCGACGAGGGCGAGCCCGGCACGTTCAAGGACCGCAAATATCTCGAAACCGAGCCGCACCGCTTCCTCGAAGGCATGCTGATCGGGGCCTGGGCTGTCGAGGCGACCGACGTCTACATCTACCTTCGCGACGAGTATCCCGCCGCCCGCGAGATCCTGCTTTCAGAGATTGCTGCCGTGGAGGCCGCTGGCCTCGCCAAGCACACGCGTATCCACCTTCGCCGCGGCGCTGGCGCCTACATCTGCGGCGAGGAAAGCGCGATGATCGAATCGATCGAGGGCAAGCGCGGCCTGCCGCGCCATCGGCCGCCCTACGTCGCGCAGGTCGGGCTGTTCGGGCGGCCCACGCTGGTCAACAACATCGAGACGCTGTTCTGGGTCCCGACTATTCTGACCAAGGGTTCCGACTGGTTCGCAGCCCAAGGCAAAAACGGCGCGAAGGGCCTGCGCAGCTATTCCGTTTCCGGTCGCGTGAAGTCACCCGGCGTCATCCTCGCGCCGGCCGGCTCCACGGCGCGCGACCTCATCGAGCTTTGCGGCGGCATGGCGGAAGGGCACACGCTGAAGGGCTATCTTCCCGGCGGTGCGTCGGGTGGCATCCTGCCAGCAAACATGATCGACAATCCCCTCGATTTCGGACAGCTCGAGAAACACGGCAGTTTCGTGGGCAGCCACGCCGTCGTAATCCTTTCGACCGCCGACGACATGAAGGCCGTAGCACTCAACCTGATGCGCTTTTTCGAGGACGAAAGCTGCGGGCAATGCACGCCCTGCCGCAACGGCACCGAGAAGGTCGTCGCACTGCTGGAGACGGGTAATTGGAACGGCGATCTGCTCGGCGATCTCGCCCAGGTGATGGCGGACGCCTCCATCTGCGGATTGGGACAGGCCGCGCCGAACCCGATCAGAAGCGTTATGAAATGGTTCCCGGAGGATCTGAAATGAAGGCGACAGCGGCCATCGCAGTCTTTCTCGCCATGTCCATGCAGACGGCCCATGCTCAGCATGCCGCCCACGGCCAGAGCCCTGATGCTCAGCCCTATGCCGGACAGGAGAGGCGCGCTGTCACGACGCTGTCGGAGGCCGATATCGCCGAGTTGAAGCGCGGCGGTGGCTGGGGTCTGGCAAAGCCTGCCGAGCTCAATGGGTTTCCAGGACCGGCGCATGTGCTGGAGCTCGCCGATAAGCTCGAGCTGACACCGCAGCAGCGGCAGCGCGTCGAGCAGATATTCAAACGCATGCAGCAACGCGCCAAAAGTATCGGCACCCGCTACATCGCAGCGGAGGCGGCCCTCGACAACGTGTTCAGATCCGGCGCTGTCTTGAAGTCCGGCGCCTTGCAGGTTCGGCTGCGTGACGCGGAACGGCTACGCGCCGAGCTAAGACGCGCGCATTTGCAGGCCCATGTCGAGACGACGCCGCTGCTGACCGAGACGCAGAGGAAGAAGTACTCGGAGTTGCGGGGCTACTCAGGTGGCTCTCATGCGGAGCACACTGGGCATCACGGCCACCACAAGCACTGAGCACGGCCGGCCCCGGCCGCCGTTCCAACCGATTGCCTGACCCAACCCACGAAGAGGTCGGTAGGAGCCCATGACCAAGATCACCTTCACGCTAGATGGCCGCGAGGTCGAAGCCGACGATGGCGAGACCATCTGGCAAGTCGCCCAGCGCGCTGGCACGACGATACCGCATCTGTGCTGGCATCCGGCCCCCGGCTACCGCGCCGACGGCAATTGCCGGGCCTGCATGGTCGAGGTGGAGGGTGAGCGGGTGCTCGCCGCGTCGTGCCAGCGCAAGCCCGCGCCGGGGATGAAGGTGAAAACGGCATCAGAACGCGCGAGGAAATCGCGCGAGATGGTGTTCGAGCTTCTCGCCGCCGACCAGCCGCCGCGCGAGGAGAGCCACGATCCGAAGTCCAAGTTCTGGAATTGGATCGACGCGATGGGCGTGAAGCCCACGAGCCGCTACGGTAAAGGCGAGCGGCCCCAGGCGGACAACTCGCACACCGCAATCGCAGTCAATCTCGATGCCTGCATCAACTGCGGCCTATGCGTGCGCGCCTGTCGCGAGGTCCAGATGAACGATGTCATCGGAATGGCCTGGCGCGGCGCCGACAGCAAAGTCGTTTTCGACTTCGACAAGGGCATGGGAGATTCCACCTGCGTGGCCTGCGGCGAGTGCGTGCAGGTGTGCCCCACCGGCGCGCTGATGGAAGGCAACCTGCTCGACCGCTCGACCGGTACGCGCGTCGCCTTCGAGGAAACCTCCGTCGACACGGTTTGCCCCTACTGCGGCGTCGGCTGCCAAACCACGGTTCACGTGAAGGACAACAAGATCCTCTACGTCGACGGGCGCGACGGCCCGGCCAACAACAGCCGGTTATGCGTCAAGGGCCGCTTCGGCTTCGACTACATCCACCATCCAGACCGGCTCACGAAGCCGCTGATCCGCCGCGAGGGCGTCGCGAAAGACGCCAATATGCAGATCCGCCGCGAGGAGGTCTCGAAGTACTTCCGCGAAGCGACGTGGGATGAGGCACTTGACCTCGCTGCGAACGGACTGAAGAAGGTGCACGCGGCGAAGGGACCTGCCGGCATCGCCGGCTTCGGCTCGGCCAAGGGCTCCAACGAAGAGGCCTATCTCTTCCAGAAGCTGATCCGGCAGGGCTTCGGCACCAACAACGTCGACCACTGCACGCGGCTGTGCCATGCGTCGTCGGTCGCGGCCCTGATGGAAGGGCTGAACTCCG